>NZ_JASPBG010000009.1:0-102258 GCF_030228125.1 Corynebacterium sp. UMB10119B | reverse complement strand
ACGAGCACTTTCCCGCCGTAGGCCCAGGCAGGGCCGGGAATCCATATGCAAAAAGCACACATTTTGTCGCTTAACCCTGGTTGCTGCGGTCTTGACCACGCTGATCCCGTCGATCTCTTTCGGCCCCCGACCGGAGCGAACGGGCACGCTCCCAAGTTGGCTTAAGGGACATTTTGTGTGTTTAGCTCCGTCCGGCCCACCCTTTTCTCACTCCTAAGCTGAGGTTCCACCGATGATCAATGCCGGTATCGAATTCTTTCGGCCCGTCGACCTCTTCCCGTCGACCTACTCCGGTTTACCAACGCAGGTCAGCGCAAAATCGGCAAAATAGCCCCAAAACCATCCAAATCGCGCTGACCTGGGTTGGTCGACGCAATGAGGTCGACCGGAACACCCGAGCGCCTCTATGCGACCAGAATTGTGCACGTCAAGGGCTTTGCGCGTCCCCCTGGCTATATGCGACCGCCCAACGCACAGGCGGCTGGTTCTAGTCCCCTAGAGCCCTCGATGCCGCGGGTCCCTGCGCTACCCGCAGACTCCAGATCACACACCAGGCGTCATTCGGTGTTGATTTCTCAAAACGGGCGAATGGAACTGTTTTGAAAACCATATCTGGTTGCTGGCCGAGGTCATCCCGGGAAACCAGATAGATTTACACACACAAAATGTCCCTTAAGCCCCCAAGTTATGAATTCCCGCTTTTTGCCGGTCCAAGAATCTCTATCACTAGAGGATCGACCTCCCCCTTGGCACTCGTCAGCAGCGCAAGGCGTGCCAACCTTGTTTTCGCGTCATCCGTGTCCTGGAAAACAGTGCGCTCATCATTCGCGTACGGAAGCACGCGCTTGCGGCGAAAAAGTCCCATAGTGTGCATGCTAATTTCCTTTGAACTCGAGTCGAAGTATTGATTTTCAGTCTACTCGCAAAGACTTCAATGCCGATTTCATTATGTTGTTGATTAGTTTGCGCTCTTCGTCGTTAGGGATGTTTGACTTCAAATGCGCCACTAGAATCTCGGACATGGTTCGAATCTCATGATGATTCCGAGCGCCAATCAGCCTATCGACGATCCACTCGGTTCTGTGCCACTATTCTTGAACGTTGGCAACTTCAAGCGTTCGAATTACTCCACGCAACGCAACTATCGACGCAAAGATAGGTGTCGCGGCAATGGTTGCATTTGTTGCGGTGAAGTCCCAACCATCGATCATCACGGCAGCAGCAAATATACCTAAAAAGATGAAATATGCGATCCTTAAACTAATTTGGAGGATCGCGCCTTCCATAACCCCCACGCGTCTAAAGATAGTGTATGAACGCACGCCCCGCCAGTTACACCACTGTGCCTGGACCCGTCGGTGCCACCGCCGAAGTTCGCTGGCTGGAGCGAGCACCCCATCTCACAGCAGACGCAATTCTGTTCACAAAATCCCGAGTCAGTTTTCGACGAGTACTCCGACCTCACCGCATCCCACCACGCCCATCCCAACCAAGACCACCCCACCCCGGCTATACTGCTTCAAATGTCCAGAAGTTCGCATCGTGTCACGCTCGCGGATATCGCGAAGCATCTCGGCGTCTCCACTGCCACGGTAAGCCTCGCACTAAACGGCAAACCCGGTTCGCGCATTCCGGAAGAGACAGTGCGGAGGGTCCGGGAGGCGGCCCGCGAGCTGGGCTAACGCCCAAACACCTTGGCGCGGGTTTGAAGACTGGGCGCCCGCACTACGCTGCTTTTGGGTATCGGCGTGATGTTCGTCCGCATTTTCCTCTGCGCGGCGTTTACCGGCCCGGTGTTGATTAGTATCGCGAAGATGCTGCACGCGTTTGAGGTTCCGCTGTGCATCCTGGCTATCTTCAAGTACTTCGCTATCCACTTCAACAAGGCGCTCTCCGCAACCCTGTATTTGGTGGCATTCCAGCTTTCTTCGCAACTCGGCAACGTGATCCTGTCCACCCCGCTGGGCTCGCTCCGTGACCAGATTGGTTACCAGCCAACGTTCTTCGTCATCTCCGGCGTGGTTTTCCTCGCTGGTGTGATCGCGGTGTTCGCGCTGAAACGCGACGATGAATGTTTTCTCAAAACGGTCGAATGGGACTGTCTTGAAAACCATATCGTGATGTTGGGCGAGGTCATCCCGGTAAGCCGGATAGATTTATACACACAAAATGTCCCTAAAGCCTCTCTGAATGGAAACCATGAATAAACGCATCTACCTCTACGCCGACGAAACCGGAAACCTTGACTACGACGGGACACCGAACCCACAAGGTGGCGGAGCATCAACCTACTTCGGCTTCGGAACCGCCGCATTCCAGCACGACACACACGGAGACGACCTCCTACAAGGGCTCCACCTACGCGCTAGTCGCTCCAAAGAAGGAATAAAGCTCACCCGCGGATTCCACGCCGTCGACGACTCTGCTAGAACGCGAAACGAAATGTTCAGCCTCATCCAAAAGCAAGCGCCCCGCTTCGATACAACCTTCCTGTACAAGTCAAACGCATACCCGCACATCAAAGACGCTGGACCAATGGGTCTCTACAAGACAGCCTGGTACTTACACCTCAAAGAAATCGCCCTCCAAGTTTCCGAGCCTCAAGACGAGCTGTTCGTCATTGTGGCAGAGTTCGGTACCAAAGGAATCAGAGAAGCTGCGCGACAAGCAGTAGAAGAAGTGTGCAGTCAGATACAGCGAAATATCACGCTATGTGTGTGGACCGCGCCCTCAGCGTGGGGATTACAAGTAGCTGATTACGGCCTTTGGGCTGTACAGCGGCATTTAGAAGGTAAGAAATGCACATGGTTTGAGCCGTGCATTAAACCGACGCTTGCGAGTTTGTTCCTTCCATGGGGGCGACCATAGAACATAGAGAAGCTGGCTATCTCACCTATCGGGGTAAGAAGTCCTCCCCTGGAGGACTTATCGCCAGCGTTGCCTTGATTATAACCAATAATGTCCACCGATTCAAGAGTTTTATGAGATGTTTCATACACAAACCGCTTCACTTTCTCCATCTGCCTGAAATCACTCCCCGAGCTCCAGGTTGTTCGCACACCCCATCACTGACAGGGATGGCTCGATCTCGTGCGGTGGACCAGAGCTTGGTGAAAACGAAGAACGACTAAAACGAGGTGAAGCCGCCATCGACTGGCTCAGGGGAAAGCTTGCAAGACAGCGAATGAGCGAAAAGACATGTAAAGAGTTTTTACAAAAGCCCACAGGCTTCATGCCTCCACGGCGACGAGTGAGGGATTAGGGATTGCCAACCACTCTCTTACAACATGTCATTTCAGGCTTTTCCAATGCTTATGACATGCTTTACACATGAGAAAAACAACTATCGCAGCAGCCCTCGCCTGCTCGCTCACGCTCGGTGTCGCGGCACCAGCACACGCCGCTCCTGAAAGCCCCGCCCCGACAACCACCACGGCCTCCAAGCCGGAGACCCCTTCAGAAGGGCTTTCCGACGGCGCCATCGCCGCCATCGCAGTCACAAGCATCCTCGCGGTGCTGGGCATCGGCGCTGGTGCTACGTTCTGGGCGGTCCAGCAGCGCATCATCCCGAATCCGCTGCCAGGCATCATCCCTGGACCACCAGCTAGGAAGCCTGCTCCGAAGCCAACTCCCGCTCCAAAGCCAGCACCAAAACCCGCGCCGGCACCGAAGCCCGCCTCAAAGCCTGCCCCGGCTCCGGCTCCAGCTCCGGCCCCGAAGCAGGCACCCGCGCCTTCGCACAACGGAAAAGCGCCGGCGAATGGTTATTACGCCAACTGCGCCGCAGCACGCCGCGCCGGAGTCACTCCGATTTACAGCCACGAGCCTGGCTACCGCTCGAAGCTCGACCGTGACGGCGACGGCGTCGCCTGCGAGTAGCCCCGCCTGCAGCAGACGCAATTCTGTTCACAAAATCCCGACTATTCCCACGAAGGCACCTACCACCCCCATCAAGCCCGACCCACCCCGGCTATACTGCTTCAAATGTCCAGAAGTTCGCATCGTGTCACGCTCGCGGATATCGCGAAGCATCTCGGCGTCTCCACGGCCACGGTGAGCCTCGCGCTCAATGGCAAGCCCGGCTCACGCATCCCAGAGGAGACGGCGTGGAAGGTCCGGGAGGCCGCGCGCGAACTGGGCTACCGCCCGAATACGCTGGCGCGGGCACTGAAGACTGGACGCACGCACACGATTGGTTTCCTCTCCGACGAGGTCACAACTACCCGTTTCGCTTCCCCGATGATCACGGGCATCGTGGACGAGGCTGAGCAGCTGCGCCACGCGGTGATGATGGCGGAGACCGGCCACCGTTCGGATCGGTTTGCTCCGGCGTTGCATACGTTGGAGTCGCGGAACGTGGATGGCGTTGTGGTCGGGTTGATGGCGTCGCGTGAACTTGGACTGCCAAAGACGAACTTGCCGCTCGTGATCTGCAACGGTCAGGCGGGCGATCTTCCTGCGATCTTGCCGGATGACTTTGCTGCGGGCAGGGACGCGATTGACTATTTGGTGGCGCGGGGGCACCGTTCGATTGCGTTGATCGGCAGGTTCCCAGAGGCCGCGACGCCTTCGTTCAGCATTAGCGAGCGCATGCGCGGTATCGACGCCGCCCTGGCCCACCACGGGATCCGTCTGCACGCGGAGGGCCACGCGTCGGTGTGGGAGCCGGCGTCGGGGTATGCGCGGATGTCGGAGATTCTTGATGACGACCCCACAAACTACCCCACCGCGGTCCTGGCGGCGAACGATCGTTTGGCGTTGGGCGTGTATCAGGCGATGCAGGACGCGGGGTTGGATGTGGCGTCGACAATTTCGGTGTTGTCCTTTGATGATGAGGATTTGGCGGCGTTGGTGCGGCCGGGTCTGACGACGTTCCGGCTGCCGTATCAGGAGATGGGTGCGCGGGCGGCGCGCATGCTGGTTGGCCTTCTGTCCGGCGAACAGCCCGGTACCGAGAATCCCACCTTGCTCCCCCTGAAAGTGGTTGAGCGTGGGAGCGTTTCCCAAGCTCGCTAAATCGTTTTAGCACCTTCCCCACCTTTCGCACACCCCCGACATACTATGCGCTTAAAGGTTTAAGCAGGGTCGCTGCAAGGACCAAGAACGAGAAGCGCAGCACGCGCAACTGCACATATCCCTGCGAAGCCATTGTCGTGCCCGGCTACCCCCGGGCCTCACAGAAAGGACATTCGGCGATGGAGATGCTTCGATCGCAGTTTTCAAACCCCGCGTACCGCTTCGGTTCCGCCACGATTTTCCTGTTCTTCGCAGCGTGGGGAATCTGGTGGTCCTTCTACCAGATCTGGCTCACGTCTGAGGCTGGCGGTCTGCAGCTCAACGGCGCGCAGGTAGGTACCGTGTACGCCATCCAGGGCGCGATCACGATGGCGCTGATGCTGGTGTACGGCGTGCTTCAGGACAAGCTGGACCTGAAGCGCCCGCTGACTATTTTCATCGGCGCGAGCGCAACCCTCATCGGGCCGTTCACGCAGTTCATTTACCACCCGTTGCTGCGCGACCACTTCATCGTCGGCGCAATCCTGGGTAGCGTGGTGCTCTCGGCGGGGTTCGTGGCTGGCGCCGGGCTGATGGAGGCGTTCGTGGAGAGGATGGCAAACCGCACCGGCTTTGAGTACGGCCAGGCCCGCATGTGGGGTTCGTTTGCCTACGCGATCGTCGCGTTGCTTGCGGGTATCTTCTTCACCATTAACCCGATGCTGAACTTCTGGATCGGTTCCGCGCTCGGCGCGCTGCTGCTGTGCACGCAGCTGTTCTGGCACCCGAAGGGCACGGCGCAGGAGGCTTCGATTGAGGAGGTCACGGCGAAGCCCCCGCCGGTCTCCGAGATGCTTGGCCTGCTCAAGGACAGCCATGTGTGGAAGGTCATCGTGATTGTGTTGCTGTCCTGGACGTTCTACACCGTGTTTGACCAGCAGATGTTCCCAGATTTCTACACGTCTTTGTTTAGTTCTCCGGAGGTCGGCCAGCGTGCGTACGGCACGTTGAACTCGGTGCAGGTCTTCCTCGAAGCGATCATGATGGGCCTCATCCCGCTGTTGATGCGCAAGGTGGGCGCCCGTAATACGTTGCTGCTGGGGATCGGTGTGATGTTTGTCCGTATCTTCCTGTGCGCGGCGTTCGGAGGCCCGGTGTTGATCAGTATTGCGAAGATGCTGCACGCGTTTGAGGTTCCGCTGTGCATCCTGGCTATCTTCAAGTACTTCGCTATCCACTTCAACAAGGCACTCTCCGCAACGCTCTACCTGGTGGCATTCCAGCTTTCTTCGCAGCTCGGCAACGTGATCCTGTCGACCCCGCTGGGCTCGCTCCGTGACCAGATTGGTTACCAGTCAACGTTCTTCGTCATCTCGGGCGTTGTCTTCGTCGCAGGTGTGATCGCGGTCTTCGCGCTCAAGCGCGACGACGAAGCCGTGGTCAACCCCGAAGAAATCCCAACCCGCTAGCCCGCAACGTTTTTAGAAAGGTTTCATCATGCAACCCCTCCACCACACCAATGACCGCTGGTACCCCTCGTTCCATGTCGCAGCCCCTGGTGGCTGGATCAATGACCCGAATGGCCTCTGCTTTTTCGACGGCCGGTTCCACGCTTTCTACCAGCATCACCCGTACAGCCCAGCGTGGGGCCCGATGCACTGGGGCCACGCTTCCTCCGCGGACCTGCTCGAGTGGCGCGAAGAGCCTATCGCTCTAGCGCCGGGTGATCCCGGGTCCGATGACGCCGACGGCATCTGGTCCGGTTCCGCTGTCGTCCACGATGGCACGCTGTATGCGTTCTATACGGGCAACCGCTGGGTCAACGGCGTCGATGACAAGGACGGCAAGTTCCAGACCCAGATGCTGGCCACCTCTACCGACGGTATCTACTTTGAGAAGCACGGCGCCGTCGTCCCGCCCGTCAACGCGGACGCGCGCGACCCGAAAGTGTTCTCCCACGACGGCCGCTGGTACATGACCATCGGCGCCGAAGTAGACGGCCGTGGCCACGTGCTGCTGTACACTTCCGAGGACCTCTACAACTGGTCCGAGGCAGGCTCCCTCTTCATCGACCCAGACCCGAACGTCTTCATGGTCGAGTGCCCCGATTTCTTCTTCCTCGACGGCAAGTGGGTGCTCATCTACGGCCCGATGGTGCGCACGCCGATCCGCTCCGGGTACAGCCTGCGCAATGGCCACAACGTCGGCTACGTTGTGGGCTCGTGGGAGCCCGGCGCGCAGTTCGTGCCCGAAACCGACTTCCGGCTTCTCGACTGGGGCCACCACTTCTACGCCACCCAGTCCTTCGCCGCCCCCAACAACCGGCGCCTGGCGTTCGGCTGGATGGGCGAGTTCGCTCACCCGCTCGCCTCGCGCGAGGACGGCTGGTCCGGCCAGCTCAGCCTGCCTCGGGAACTCTCGCTTAGCGACGCCCTCACGCTCCACTGCGCGCCCGCCCCCGAAATCGCCGAGCTTTTCGGCCCCCGAGACGCACGACGCCACCCTCCAAGCAGGCGAAACAACCACCCTTGCCCCGCTCGAGGAGGCATGGCTGCGCGTCACCCCCGACCTGGAGCAGCTCGTCCCGCTGCAGACAAACACCTGCGAGCAGGTGGTCCTCCACCTCATTCGTGACGACGCCCGCTGCGCCCACATCGTGTTCGACACCCTCGCCGAGCGCATCCACCTAGTACTTGCGCGGGGCAACGGCGCCGGCAGCGGTTACCGTTCCATGCCTTGGACCCCGGGCGATGCCTTGGACATCTACTTAGACCGTGGCTCCATCGAGCTGTTCACCGCGGACGCCACGGAGACGCTCTCCTCCCTCGACTTCCTCGGTGAGGGGCCGCGCACCGTGGAAATCGAGCCCGTGGCTGGCCCCGTCGGCGTCAACGTGGAAGTGCGCCCGCTGAAGCGAGATTAACCCCGCCCGCAGCAGACGCAATTCTGTTCACAAAATCCCGACTATTCCCGCAAGCCCCCGTCCCCCAGCGCTACTTCGCCACGAAGTAGCGCTGCTTGTTTACAAACTCGTCCATCCCGAGCGGCCCGAGCTCGCGACCGAAGCCGGAGTTCTTCACGCCGCCGAACGGCAGTCCGGCACCGCGGGCCTGCGGGATGTTGACGTGGATCATGCCGGTGACAACCTGGTTGGCCACCTTCTTGGCGCGCTCCTCGTCGGTGGAGAACACCGCGCCACCGAGTCCGTAGCGGGAGTTGTTGGCCAGCTCCACGGCTTCCTCGTCGGAGGACACCTTGTAGATCTCCACGACCGGGCCGAAGAACTCTTCGTAGTAGGAATCGGAGCCGACTGGGATGTCGGTGATGACGGCCGGGGTGAAGTAAGCGCCCTCCCCTGTCAGTTGGCCACCGCAGTGGAGGGTGGCGCCGGCTTCGACGGCTGCGGCGACTTGGTCGCGCAGCGTCTCGGCTGCTTCACGGGAGGACAGCGGGTAGTAGCAGCCGCGCTCTGGGGAGAACGGGTCACCCTGGCGAAGCTCGGACACGGCGTCCACCATCTTGGAAACGAACTCGTCGTAAATGTCGTCCATCACGATGATGCGCTTGTTGGAGGTGCACGCCTGGCCGACGTTGCTCATGCGCTTCTTCATGGCGGTGCGCACTTCGCGATCAATATCGTCGGTATCCAGGACGATGTATGCGTCGGTACCGCCGAGCTCCAGCAGGGCCTTCTTCAGGTTGGCGCCAGCTGCCTTCGCAACGGCCTTGCCTGCCCCCTCGGAACCGGTGAGTGATACGCCTTGCACGCGTGGATCCGCGAGCAGGTCTTCGATCTGGCTGTGACTGATGCGCCGGTAGCTGAACACGCCTTCGGGCACGCCGGCGTCGTCGAAGATCTGCTGGATCGCTTCGGCGGAATGCGGGCAGATGGACGCGTGCTTGAGGATGATGGTGTTGCCCGCCATCAGCGTCGGCGCCGCAAAGCGTGCGACTTGGTAGTACGGGAAGTTCCACGGCATCACGCCGACGATCACGCCAAGTGGCACTTTGCGGATCACGATGTCCCCACCGTCGTGCGGCAGCGGTTCGTCCGCGCCGAATTCGGCGCCGTGGTCTGCGTAGTAGTTGCAAATTTCCACGCATTCGCTGACTTCCCCGTCGCCTTGGTCAATGGCTTTACCCATCTCTTCAGCGATGATTTTCACGAGGGTGTCGCGGCGCTCTTCGAAAAGCTGAGCAACTTTGCGCAGGTATGCGGCGCGTTCCTCGTAGCTGAGGGCACTCCATGTCTTGTACGCAGCGTCGGCGCGCTGGAGGGTGTCCTGCAGCTCCTGGTCGGTGGTCTGCTCAAACGTTGCGACGATCTCATTCGTCGCCGGATTTTGTACTCGATATGTCGTAGCCATGGCCCCACGCTACAGCCTCTTCCCGCTTTTCGACGCCCATTCACCCACCTTTACGCCAGTTCCCAGACTGGGCCAACCGCAGATTTCCATTGTTCTGTAACATACGCTAGAGTGTCTTTCGCACCTAGTGCGTATTCCTCCATAGCTCAGTTGGCAGAGCATTCGACTGTTAATCGAAGGGTCACTGGTTCGAGCCCAGTTGGAGGAGCAAAGCGAATGGCCCGAGGTTTCCGCATCCTCGGGCCTTTCGCTTATCCTGATGGTATCCCCCGTGTCTTGTATCGAGAGGTCAGCCATGCAAACCCAGTCCTCTTCAAAGAAGAAAACAACCCTCGCTTGGATCGCTTTAGCCGTTGGCGCAATCATGTTGTTCTCAGGCGGCATCGGCGGTGTCCTGTTTGCCGCGGCATTCATTGTGCCCGGCTCATGGTGGATGTGGTGCGAGGCCCAGGACAAAAAGCACTACAAAGAGTCACAAGAAGCCGCTACGAATCATGCACAACTTCGCAAGCTCCTCGATCCTGAACGTGACGCGTTGGTGCTCAGCAGCATGGGCGATGCTCCGCAATTCACCCCGGTGAACCGCAGGTGGCCTTTTGTTTGGCTTGCTGCGCTCGTTTTGTTCATCGCTGGCGGCAACCTCTCCCCTGAACTTGAATCCACTCCAGATACAGAGCCCACACCAACTAGCGCTGCACCGACAACTACTTCTGCCGCGAGTGAATCCACCTCAGCAGTAACCACCACAACACGCACGTCGACGACCAGCTCCACTCACAGCAGCTCTACCCTGAGCAGTGTTACAACCGAGGAGACCACGGCAGGCATCGCCAAATTCGCCGACATCCCAGCCGAAGAACCTGCACAAGCTCCTGCACCTGAGCCCGTAATTGAACAACCAGTACCAGCTGCGCCTGCCCCAGCACCAGCCCGTGTTTACTACGCCAACTGCTCCGAAGCACGCGCAGCTGGGGCCGCACCGATCTATGAGGGACAACCAGGCTACAGCAGGAAGCTCGATCGCGACGGCGACGGCATCGCTTGCGAATAGTTGGCCGACCCGCTGACCACCTACTATTACCTGGAAATCAGACCCAGATGCCACAAAGGAATCTGACGTGCGATTCGACTACTGGACCGTTCGGGCAGTACCCCAGCCGATGGGGATCACCACCATCGGCGTGGGTGTAATCGTGCTCGATCCACGCACGGGACAATCGCAGTTCCGGTTCAAGGATGCCCACCGAGCGCTCACCGATTCTGATAATCGAGACGCGATCAAACATGCGCTGCAAAATTTTAAGGACGAGCTAGAGCAGCTTTCCGCTCCAACCGAACCGCTCTATCTGGGGGATCGTTATTCGCTTCGGGGCTACTTAACCTTTGTCAACAGCCATTGGATGAACATTATCCGGGTCGATCAGGTTAAAGCATGGACGCAGCGAACATCGCAGAGGCAACCGAGTTGCTTTTAGCACTTTGATCAGTGGTCAAGCGCAAAGCGATACCAATCCGAGAATCTGCCAGCTGAAGCGCGATATCCGCACTGCGTACCGTTCGTTCCCGGAACTCGAAAAAGCGACAGTCCGGATGCAGATGTCTCCGTTGCCAGACGCGAGCTCGATCTCAACCTCGCCGTTGTATGGGACGAGACTGTCTTGGAATTGAATCAGGCTTTCAATTTCCAAGTAGATAATCCTGCTAAAACACGGTCCCACGTCGATGCATGGACGTTGAAGATCGACAAGCTGTGGCAAGAAAGCTGCAAACTAACGCACCAAGATTCCCTGATTGACATCAACAAAGACCGCCTCTCGATTACTGCGGTTGCTCTAGAGCCGACCACGTCTGCCCAGCGAAAGAACTATGCACTGTTCAGGGACTTTTGCCATGACCTCAACGTGACGCTCATCAGTAGCAGCCGCGTGGGAGAGCATGCTGAGAGCCTTAACCGTCGACTCAGTGCCTAACTGGGGACTCTGTGGGATGTAGAGAACTTCAATCGCGAAGCCTAGTCACCAATTCGTTCATGAGTATGGCTTCCATTTCCAGTTATATGAGCGAAGGCCACTTGTCCCCGGCGCACCTTACCCCTCCTGCAACAGCGCTTTCACGCGGCAAAACTCATCGTAAATAGCGCGCTCCTGCAACGTGAAGGAACCCGAGTCTGCAAGAAATCGTAGCCACCCCGGAGTGAGCCGGCGCTCTCCCAACTCCTCCCCGAGCCGAGTCATCAGAGTGCGCTTCCGCTCTACAAGCTCAGCATCATTCGTGCGACGTAGCTCCAGTTGCATCTTGAACGCCTCCCTCCGCGCCGCAAATCAGCATACCGTCGCCCAACTCGCCCGCCCCAGTTACGCTGACCTCATCGATCCACCTGAACAACCGGAGCCGACCATTTCAAACGCAAATAACCTCAAGGCCCGCGTACAGCTCCTGGAGCGTGCGCTCGCGAAGCCCCTTAGCACCGATGATTTCGAAGCATTCCTCACCGAATGTCGATTTGAAGCGTCCTGCGTGTGCATGTATAGCCACCAATCCATGGTGATGCGTTTCCAGCAGGTATCTAGGCATTTTGTGTAGCGAGAGTTATTTTGAGCCCTAGGGCTTTCATGATTTTCGTGATAGCTGCAAAGGACGGGTTACCGTCTTTTGACAGTGACTTGTAAAGGGATTCACGGTTGAGTTGAGTTTCTTTAGCGAGCTGGCTCATGCCGTGTGCCCTGGCAATGTCACGCAACACCACCTGTACGGTTTTCGTATCACCGTCTTCGAGGGCGATAGCCAGGTAATCGTTCACCGCTTCTTGGCTATCGAGATATTTGCTTGCATCGAACGCTGAAAACGTTACTTCCTTCACGACTGTTCCTTCCTTACCTGTTGTGCGAGCTGTTGAGCGGTTCGAATATCTTTAGCCTGGCTGGATTTATCTCCTCCGGCCAGCAGGAAAACCGTTACTGCACCTAGTTGGGTGTAGTACACCCGGTAGCCGGGCCCGAAATGAAATCTCATCTCGCTCACTTTCTCGCCAACGGGTTTGATGTCTCCAATCATTGTTCCGTGCGCTTCGCATCGAGCTATCGCGTACAAAATGCGCCGCTGAGCCTGTTTGTCTTTCAGCTCACCTAACCAAGCGTCAAACAAGCTACTGGAAATAATCTGCACACACCCAAGTGTAGCCTACAAGCTACAAAGGTCAAGGGGAGAAACCCCTCTCATGGCTGACTCCTCTTTCGGTTTGAGGGCTGGTTTGGAGGGTGAGTGGGAGTTTAAGCGAGCTATCACCGACATCAACCGCGAGATGCGGGTACTTGGGCCGACTCGCTCATGGTCAATAGCGCCCAACTCGCCCCACCCCAGATACACTGACCCCCTCGATCCCCCGAAAACCGGAGTCCGCCCATGCCAAACGCAGACGACCTCGAGGCTCGCGTGCAGCTCCTGGAGCGTGCGCTCGCGAAGCTCCTTGGCACCGATGTTTTCGAGGCATTCCTGACCGAAACCGAGACCAAGCAGATCCCGTCCCCACCGTCCACACCCGCCACGCCACCGCAAGCATCACATGCACCAGCGCCCGAAGAACTCACCAAAGTCACCAACGCTTCTTCCCCCGACGCAAAGCTGCGACTGTTCGCCGACTACTTCCGCGGCCGCAAGGACGTGTACGCGGTCGCATGGCATAACGGCGAGAAGAAGGGCTGGTCACCCGCATCTTATGGCCGCTACAACCGCAACAATCCAAACCTGAAGCCGTTCACTCCGCAGGTCCTCGAGCAGCATCTGCGCCGCGACAACAACTTTCACGTTGGGCTCTACCCGCTATGCAAGGGCGACACCTGCTTCCTCCTCGCCTGCGATTTCGATGACACCGACTTCCGCACCGCCGCCCGCCTGTATGCCGAGACCTGTCGCGAGTACGGCCTCGACCCGCTTATCGAACTCTCCCGTTCCGGCACGGGTGCTCACGTGTGGCTCTTCTTCAGCGAGCCCGTCCCGGCTGCCCTCGCACGCGCCGTAGGTACTGGCCTGCTCGCTAAGGCCAGCCCGAAGCAGTTCTTCACCAGCTTCGACCGCTTCTTTCCCGCCCAAGACACGCTGCCCGGCAAACGCCGCGGCTTCGGCAACCTCATTGCGCTCCCACTCGCGGGCCAACATCGCGCCCACCAGCGCACCATCTTTGTCGACGCCTCCTTCGAGCCCACCGAGGATCAATTCGCCACGCTCGCCTCCACTACCAAAGCGTCTAAGTCCCAGCTCAAAAAGATTGCCGCTTGCCTGCAACCAGACCCGGAGACCCAACTTCCCCAACCGCCAACCAAGGCAGAGCTCAAAGCGCTCAAACAAACCGGTAAAGTACTCGTCACCCACGATTCCCGAGTACACATCTCGCTCGAAAGCGTCGACGGCACCACAGCCACCGCACTTCGCCACCTCGGCGCAATCCCAAACCCACAGTTCTACATCCGCCAGGCCCAGCGCCTCTCCACCTTCCAAACGCCTCGCCTCATCATCCGCTTCGACGAGCACGACAACACCCTCACCCTAGATCGCGGCGTGCTCGATCAAGCCATCGCTATCCTTAAAACCGCCGGTTACACCGTGACCCGCCGTGGCAAAACACCAAAGCCACGCACAATGCAGGTCACATTTACCGGCGAACTGTACCCTAAGCAGCGTAAAACTGTAGCAACCATGCGTAAACACCCTACTGGTGTACTCGTCGCGCCACCGGGTGCGGGCAAAACCGTGATGGCCTGCGCGCTGATCGCACACCGCCAAGTACCGACCGCAATCATCGTTCCCAATGTAGAACTCGCCACACAGTGGAGCGAAGCACTCACAAAGTTTCTCGACGGCCCCACCATCGGCCAGTACGGTGGCAACTCCAAGAAACTCAGCGGAGACATCGACATCGTCACCGCCCAGTCCATCAGCCGAGCCGACTCACGCACCGACTTCCTCTCGGACTACGGCTACATCATCATCGACGAATGCCACCGCGTCGGCGCCGCCGGCCTCACCCGCGTCCTCGCAGACCTCAACGTCCGCTTCATCAACGGTCTTACCGCCACCCCGTACCGCTCTGACGGACTCGACGCCCTCCTACCCTTGATCTGTGGTCCTATCCGCCACACGATGGAGCTCGAGCACGCCGGCCCCAAGCATTACGTTGTACAGACCACGGAGTTCACCTACGACGAACCCCACCTCTACTGGCCCGACCTCGACAATGCCCTCGCCGCCGATAGCGCCCGCAACGCGCTCATCGCCGAGACCATCGCCCGCGCCACCGCCGATGGAAGCAACGTCCTTGTGTTGGTCAAGCGCCGCGAGCACATCAGCGCCCTCGAAACCCTGCTTACGCGCGATCACCCCGACCTCCCCGTGCCGGTATTTACGCTCCACGGCGCACAGTCTTCCGAGGACCGCAAAGCCACCCGAAAAGCCCTCGACAGCACACCACAGTTCATCCTTATCGCCATGTCTCAGATCGCAGGCGAAGGAGTGGACCTTCCTACTCTCGACGTCCTCGTCCTCGCAGCCCCAGTCGCGTTCAAAGGAAACGTCATCCAACAGATCGGCCGCGTTACCCGCGGTGCGGAAAGCGCTGCCACGGTCTTTGACTTCCACGACCATCACGTCGCTGCGCTCACCGCCGCATTCCGCAAACGCAGCTCAGTCATCCGCAAGCAGGGGTTTGTGTAATTCGACGCGCCAACTTCTCGACGCGTCCCGGCTCTTAAACTCTTGTGGGGCCAGCGGGGCTCGAACCCGCGACCAGCGGATTATGAGTCCGCGGCTCTAACCGACTGAGCTATAGCCCCTTCTTTGAACAGGGCTGAATTGCACCAGTTCCGGAAACACATTACAACATGCCCAAAGCAATTTGAAACGGCCCCTACAGTTGCTACCATCAAACAGTTAAGGTATCAGCAAATTCAGCAGTTTCTAGAGCCAGATAAGGAATCCAGATGACCCCTGCAAAGATCATGGTTGTCTACGGTACACGCCCGGAGGCCATCAAGCTTGCACCGGTCATCAAGGAACTGCGCTCTCGTGATGAGTTTGAGTCACTGGTCGTCTCCACTGGGCAGCACCGCGAAATGCTCGCCCAAGTGACAGAGCTTTTCGGTTTTCAGCCGGACATCGATCTCGGCCTCATGCACAGAAAACAACCGCTGAACCGGATTATGTCGCGAGCACTCAAGCGCCTCGATAAGGTTTTGAAAGAATTTAAACCTGACGCACTTATCGTTCAGGGAGACACTTCAACCGCAGCATCAGCCGCAATCGCTGGTTTTAACCGCGAAGCCAAGATCGTTCACATCGAAGCAGGTCTCCGCTCATTCGACTTGGGCTCTCCATTCCCGGAGGAGGCGAATCGCAAGATCATTTCCGCAATCGCATCACTGCATCTCACTCCGACCAACCGCGCGAAAAACAATCTCATCGCCGAGGGCATTTCTGAAGATGCAATTGTTGTCACCGGGAACACCGTTATTGACGCTTTACTTGAGACTGCAGCGAAAGAAAGCCACTTTTCTAGCACTTCTGTTGAAAATACACTTCGGAGCTTCGATCGACGAGTCATCTTCACTTCTCACAGGCGGGAAAACCTTGATTCCCTTGCAAAAATCGGAGTTGCCCTCGGTAACCTCGCAGAACGGTACAGCGACACGGTGTTCTTCGTACCCATGCATTTGAATCCTCGCATTCGGGAACGCCTCCTTCCGGGCGTTGAGCACCTCCCAAATGTGGTGGCCACCGGCCCACTCCCCTACGACGAATTCATCCACCTGATGAAGCAGTCTGACCTCATCATCACCGATTCTGGCGGAGTGCAGGAAGAGGCTCCAGCACTGGGACTTCCGGCGCTCCTAATCCGAGACACAACAGAGCGTCCAGAGGCCATTGAAGCCGGCGTAGTGAAGATGATTGGGCCAGACCCGGACACCATCATTTCGGAAGCCACAGAGCTTCTCGACAACCCCGACGCTCACGCTGCCATGAGAAACGCAGTAAACCCTTACGGTGACGGCCACGCAGCTGAGCGCACCGTGAAGGCTCTCGGCAACCTTTTCAATCTTGCAATCGATACTCAGGCACCGGCGCTTCATCCAAGGTTCTAGCCTGTTGTAGGGGTCGGCAGTCGAACGCGCTAGACTGTCAACGGCATTACCCCACAATTCCGCTGAGGAGCACCATGACCGCTGATCGACGCGACCACTTCGACATTGCTGTGATTGGTCTCGGCTATATCGGACTCCCTACAGCAGCATTCTTCGCGTCTACAGGACTACAGGTCTTCGGCTACGACATCAACGCGGACCGAGTAGCGACAATCGCGAAGGGACAAGTTCCGTTCGTTGAGCCTGGATTCGACAAGCTGCTTCAAAACGTAGTCGAGTCTGAATCTCTTACCGTAGGAACATCGCTTCAGTCAGCTGATGTGTACATCATTTCGGTCCCCACACCGCTTTCACCTAACAAGTCGGTCGACCCTTCCTATGTTTTCGAAGCAACGAAGTCAATTGCGCCACAGCTCCGGGGAGACGAACTTGTCATTCTCGAATCAACAAGCCCTCCCGGTTTATCAGAACAAGTGGCGGAGGTTCTGGTCTCTGAACGCAGCGATCTGACGTTGACACCGGGCCAAGCAAAAAGCATTTACGTTGCACACGCCCCAGAACGGGTCCTACCAGGCAAGATCATGGAAGAAATGACAACCAACGCGCGCATCGTAGGTGGCATTAATCCTGAATCGGCAACGCGGGCAAAAGCACTCTATAAGCGATTTTGCAAAAGTGATGTACTTGTAACTGATGCCCGAACTGCGGAGATGGCAAAACTTACCGAAAACGCCTTTCGGGACGTCAACATCGCATTCGCCAATGAGCTTTCTATAATCTGCGATGACTTAGATATTGATGTTTGGGAACTTATCTCTTTAGCGAATCGACACCCTCGTGTAAATATTCTGCAACCAGGACCAGGTGTGGGAGGTCACTGTATCGCAGTTGACCCATGGTTCATCGTTGATTCATCACCAGATCACGCACGACTGATAAAAACCAGCAGGCTAGTGAACGATTCAAAGTCGGCCTACGTTTTATCCAAGATTAACGACGCATTGACTGAGGTCGACCATAAATCAGAACACCCTCGTATCGGCATACTTGGGATTACGTTCAAACCAGACATTGACGACCTCCGAGAATCGCCGGCACTAAGCATTACTAGACAAATTGCCCTGAAACACCCTCAAGTCCATGTGCACGTCGTAGAGCCGAACTTGACCCAATTGCCGCGATCACTTGCTGAATTGCCGAATATTAATCTTCGCGACCTCGCGCCTACCGTGGAAAATTCAGATATTCTCGTGATTTTAGTCGACCACTACCAATTCCGGCTTAAAGCTAAAGAAATTTCTCAATCCCCCTGTACCATTGACACAAGAGGATTAATTGCGAATTACAATTAGGTTTTTACAGTTGCTCCCTATCAGAAAATCCAGACTGCTTTTCTTCTCATCCTCTCGAGCACATTCCAACGCACTTTTTGAACGCCGGATTTTTAACTGTCTTCTCACAACGGGAAGCGCGGGTGCTGCGACCGGCTATTTGGTAGCAGTTTCATGACTATCCGTGTTATACCCATAGGGCTTTTGGACACGGAGTCCGGTGGCTTCTTGGACACTGGGTCCATGGTGTTCTTGGGCACTTTTAGCAGCTTACGGTTGCAGTCCGCGTTTCGGCCGGGGTTTGGATAGTTCCGAGTTCATCCGCGGTGGTTGGCGATATTACATTCCTTCGACGAGATTGATGTTGATCTGACCACCTGGCGGCCTGTGGCTCAACGTGATCTGCAGGGGCACACTGAAGAGGAATTCACCGTCATGGGCCGTGCAGAACTCCGTAACGTTATCGACTGTGACTGTGCAGTAGAGAGCCTGTGGTTTTTAAACCTCAGACCGATGCAGAGACCGAAGCCGGATACGCGTACAACGCCATCGTTGCTCACGCAGAGCTGGTCTAAGATACTCCAATAGTTTGTTGATTGTGGCGTCGGTGCCGTTAGTGCGGGGTATCTGTGGGAGGCATGCCTTGCTGAGCTGCCATGTCATCGGTGTTGGCCTCGCGTGAAGTTGTCGCTTCCGCGGGGCCGTTTGACATTTTGGATATAGCCGCTTTCTAGACGCAAGTAATTGTTCCATATACCTGGCTAAAAACGGGCTGCTACCACTATGAAACGTGTTCGTGCCAACTATCTAAACGATTTGTTGCTGCTGCACGAATGGGATTCATCGGGCCTGTTCAAGGAACAGTTTAATTTGTCCCTCTACTAAACTAGCATCGGATAACCAGAATCCACGGAACACCACGAACAATTATTGCTTTATAGCTGTGAAAATTTGCCGGGAGTGCTAATGAAGCTTTCTAAATTCAAGCCAGCAGTACAGTATGTTCATGACCTCAGAAGATGGGCTCGACAAACGCGATATGCTCAGTCTTGGTTGAATCTGACTCCTCCGAAGGACAATCCGACACTCTCGATAGTCATCCCCTGCTATAACGCTTCCAGATGGATATTGACACTTGTTCACAGTATCCAGGCACAGGGAATTGACGACTTAGAGATATTAGTAATCGACGACAACTCCACCGATCAATCAGCCACCATCCTAAAGTACTTAGCGCTGTTGGACCGACGGATACGCGTGATCCCCGGCGAAGGGCGCGGCCCTGGGGCTGCTCGTAATCTTGGGGTTTCCCTGGCAAAGGGAAATTATTTAGCATTTGCCGATGCAGACGATTTGGTGTTGCCAGGTGCTTATAAGGCGATGCTTGCGTCAATAACTGAAACCGGAAGCGATTTTGTATTCGGGGGTTACGTGCGCCACCGAAATTCTTCAGTATCTCGACCTCAGATTGTCGAGCGCACACACCAGCGCACCATAAAGCGCGTCAATGCCCAAAGTTTCCCACAAGCATTCGAAGAGCCGGTCTTATGGAATAAAGTTTTCAAAAAATCCTTTTGGGATCGCCATATCGGGGACATGCCTACTGAACTTAATTATGAGGATCAGCTACCGGTCCTAAAAGCAATCATCAATGCAACATCATTCGATGTTCTCAAGGAAGACGTATATTCGTGGCGGCTGTCCGAAGAGGGCCAGTCACGCTCCAGCGCGAAATCCTCTTCAAAAGACTTACGGGATCGGACCGAGATCACTCAAATAATGTGGCAAGAGGCACTTCAATCCGGTGCTCCACGTGAACTCGCAGCATTCATGCTAGAGCGCTTCATCTCCCGTGACATCCCTCTTTATGCTGTTAATGCCCCACGCAAACCCCATGGCGATAGCTTTCGAGAGTCACTTCGTATCTTCGCGAATTTACTCTTTGAATGGACTCATGACTTTCCTGAAATTTGGAATAACCTGCCTTTCGCCCGTAGATCACTAATCTGGGTACTCGCTAATGGCTCGGACTCTGATTTAGATGAGGAGCTTGGTTTGCGGTTAGAAACGAACTCAGGCTACGCATTTACCTCAAGTGGAGCCCCTGCCCCGGAATGCTTACCTCGAGTAAAGGGGCTACCAGCCGAACTATTGAGAGCCAGGAAAGTAGACTTGCCCACGCGAGCAAAGATCCAGTCGCTGCAGTGGTTGGATGCCAATACCTGTCGCCTCAGAATTCGCGCATTCATGGCAGGCGTCGCGCCTGACGAGGTAAACCTCAATGTATTCATCCTGGAAGCATCGGAGGTTGACAGCGACACTCCCGATCCTAACATCACCGACGGTGTTTCTCCGGTACCTATTGAGCAGGTTATTGACACACGTAATGATGCTGAAGTACGTGATCCTTGGCATAATAGACAAGCCAACTCTTTCGAATTTACAGTTTCGCTTGACAAGCTCGATAAAGTTTCATTTGCAGTAAAATGCGACTGGTACGGATTTACCACTATCTCATATCTACGCGCGAGCACCGATCCGTCAACCAACATACCATCGCCGATCGGCCAAAATTCGCGTTGGACGGTCACACCGAAACGTGGAATCGGCGGGAAGCGGTTCGAACTCCACCGACAAACTGCAGACGAAAACTCCTTAGTGCTGGCCAACTACATGGTGTCTGCTTCACGCATAACTACATTTGCGCATCCAGCTGACGCTCCAAGTATCATTTCGAAATCCACGACGCGGATGAAGCCCTTAGGGTATCAGCGTTTACTCGGTTGGGCTAAGACGGCTCCACTGATGCACAACCATCGACCCTTGATTTTTGACGTCCTACACGTTCAAGAGGCTAATTCTGTAGAACGTTTGATCATTGAACACGATATATTTGGAAACGCAATGGTCAATTTTAAAGCGACCCGAGTCGTCATAGATGAAGCATCGCTTCACGGCTCCCGCTTAGTTATTTCCGGGAGATCGAGCTCTTCTTATCTGAAGCCCACGCTTTGGTTGAGCTCATCCAGCAGCGTGTTAAAAGCTTCAACCACCTGGCGTGGTCAACAGTTCACTGCAGAGTTTGCGCTGACCTCACTCCGCGCTAAATCATATTTTCTCCGGTGGTCTCATTTACCGAATAACCGTTTCACCAAAGCAGCCGTCGAGCCCGGACGACTGGCAGCAAACACCTTCATCGAAGGGACCGTACGTAGTGTTCTGGTAGAGCCCCGTATAAATGGTACGACTGCGTTCTTCATCCTTCCTCCTAGAGACATCGCATACAACACCTCGTGGGAGATTTATCGGGGCATCCCTAAACAGTCTCAGCCGCTATTGAGGGGTATTTTTTTCGAATCCTTTAGCGGGAAGAACGCTGCTGACAACCCTGGAGCAATATGTGAATATCTCATTCATCAGATAGGACAAATACCACTTTGGGTATCAGTAAGGGACGAACAAACAAAAGTGCCTGATGGTGCAATACCAGTGATAACTGGCAGCGACGACTGGTACGACAAGTTAACACGCTCGAAGATAATTATAGGTAACGATAATTTTCCTTTATGGTTTAGAAAGCGCGAGGGGCAATACTGGCTCCAAACTTGGCATGGTACTCCCATCAAGCGTCTTCTATTTGATGCACATCCTAATTTCGTTGGCCTGTCGTACCGGCGATTAATGAGAAGACAGGCAACTGATTGGGACCTGTTGTTAGCGCAAACAACGCGCGCGGGTAAACTAATCGGTGGATCCGCCCTGTATAAGGGTGAGGTAATGGTCGGAGAATATCCTCGCAATATTAAACTTGCCCGGGGTCTAAACGACGTAGAAGGGTTGAAGAGGAAGCTTGACATCCCTTTAGACAAACCGGTGATTCTTTGGGCACCTACTTGGCGTTACTCTGCCAACGGAATTCCCTTTCCTGCGGCGCTCATAGCTCGAAAAAACAAAGCTGTCGTACTAGTTCGAAGTCACCACATGTCATCAATAACTATGCAGGGTCCCGGAGTAATTAACGTCAGCGACTATCCCCACGTCGAGGAACTCATGGCGGTTTCGGATTTATTGATTTCCGACTATTCCTCAGTCCTTTTCGATTTTCAGCTCACTAAGAAGCCGGCAATCATTTATGCTCCAGATCTCAAGCGATACCGCGATGAAGAGAGAGGGTTTTATGGTGATTGGCCCTCTGACTCTACCCACCCGTACGCTGAAAACACGAAAGAGTTGCTGTCAACAATCGAATTGGTTCTAGAAAATCCCATCTCGAGAGACTCTGAATTGGCGGCGCAACGGGTCGAAAGCCAGGTAGAGAACACCCTAGAAAGAATCTTATCGTGGGTGAGAGCGCACCTTGAACAGTAGAATTGCTTGACGGAGAGAGAACGCATGCCTTCACCATTGGAGCTTGCTGAGTTTATTAGTTACCGCGATTAAGTGTTGTGCGGGGTATCCAGTAACAACCTGGTGACTATCGGGTAACGCAATGGCGGGCTTCGAGTAACTCTTTGGGAGAAGATCCCTCTGTCCGTGTGGCAAAAGGACACGCGACACAATCAGAAAAGTCCGATCGTGACTGAATACCGGGCCGTGATGGACCTTGTCGTACAAGGCTGGTCCGTCCGCCAAACCTGCTCAACTAAATATGCGCTTCGAAGCCAACGAGTAACGCTCCAACGCTTCCGTGGCACCTGGATGATCCCTGCGCCACCGGGCACTCACTCATGCGCTACCGGATACTCACTACGCCGCTACCATTTCAGTCTTCTAAACATACTCTGCCCGTTTCTTGTCGAACAGACACCCTGGCCAACCAACTGATGGTTCCACGCCATGATTGTCGGATAGCACAGCACGCGTGGAGTTTCTTTGAAGACTTGCACCTAGCAGATGCACTCGTGCTTGACGACTTCTCAACGACGCCGATTGATACTGCCACAGCACACCAACTGCTCAATATTCTTGCTGAGCGTGAACACCGGAGATCAACGATTGTCACCTCCCAATTCACGCCCTATGAGTGATACGAGTCCGTCCCGTATGCTGTCGTCGCTGAGTCGGTACTGAATCGGCTTGTCGTGGGGCTGGGATCGTCACGCTGGAAGGCTCGAACATGCGCCTCGAAGCCAATACGAAGTAGCAGCTCATAGTTGACGTCTAAGTGTTACTCGATACTCACCACAGTGTTGCTAAGTCCATGGGCCTAACAAAGCTTAGATTATATACCCAGAAAGAACCCCTGCAAGTTTAAGGAAAAAGAGAAACTGGTCCATCGGGTCATAGAGACGGTCCGGTTGGAATCTTGCCCACTGCAACGGCGCTACGAGAAGATCGGCGAGTTCCTACTCGTGTCACGACAGCGCCAAAGTATGGGAGCGAGGCCACAGCGTGACTAGATGCCGAAACATAAAAATAAGAGCTCAAGCTTCTGTACACCGAAGACCACGAACCGCAACGAGCAAACGAGATACTCAAGACAACTTCGGCTTTTCGCAGCAAAACTCCACCACTCTTAAGACCAAATAGTCTCCAATATCGACGTGCAAAGATCGGTATAGTATCGATACCATCTGCTACGTCCTTCAACAAGCAGATCGTGGATTCATCGCCTCACGCGGCCGCCGCAAAAGCCGCTACGCGCCTCCCCGATTACGGGGGAATACGAGTGGTGGACGGCGTATGCCTGCCGCCCACCACCTCGAGGCTCCGCTTATATTTATTTTCACTTGGGTTTTAATTCCGGTCTGCATTAAAAACCAAGTCGTACACCTCTTTAGCTGTGCTCTCAGAGTCATTTGGCGCAAACTTTGCTCTATAACTGTGATATGCAGTTGCGTATCGAGCCTTCACATCGTCGAGATTGCTTAAAGCATCGATGAGTTGAGACGTGGATTCACATAACGGTCCAGGAGCTGAGTCTACAAAATTAAAATAAAAACCTCGCGTTTTGCTGCTGTATTGTTCCAAGTCGGGAACCAGGAACAATATAGGTTTACCAGTGTTGACATAATCGAACATAACAGACGAGTAATCGCCGACCATCAAGTCTGATGCGTTAATCAAGTCATTGAGATCCGGATACTTCGTCACGTCAATAACATTAGAGCCAGCCAACACCTTATTGGATTTGCTCGTGTTGACGTGGCCTCTCGCCAAGACGACCACGTCGGAGCCAAACCTTTTTTGTAATGCACCAAAATCCAAATATGACACCTTTTCGTAATGGCCAGACGAGGTTTTTTTGTTATCTCGCCATGTCGGAGCATATAAGATGACAGTTTGGTTTTCCTCTATCTCAAAAAACTCACGAGTAATCTGTCGAGATTCTTTGGCAACCTTGCCGAACAACGAGGAATTCCGAGGATATCCGATATCAATCACGTCACCCTCGTAACCGAACGCCTTACTCATCGTACGCCCGGCCCAAGGGGATTGAGCCAGGAAATAGTCCCAATACGCCGCCTCTCGTACCATTAACTGCCTATACACAAGACTAAGGTTTTGTGACGGCACGTCATTTCCGATGCGTTTCAGCGGCGTACCATGCCAGGTTTGCAGATAAACCTGGTTCGAAGCCTTACGGAATGCAGAAGGGAAATTATTATTATTTACCAGGTACTTTGCAGTCGAAAGTATTTCCCACCACTTACTGCTATATTGGACCAAAGGAACTGCTCCCTTTGGCACCGCAATGGATTGATCCTTTACCGTCCAGTATCGAACGAGATCAGGGCGATTTCGTCCTATCTCACGGTCTAAAGCTAAGCACGAGTCTGTGACGGCCGACCCTCCAAAGCTCTCGAATAAGACAGCCTCAACAAGGTTTCGGCTCCCCTCAGTCATGTACTTACTTTGCAAGCGATATTGCTTGATCCTGCCTTGACTATCAGGAAGTAACAGTGGTGCGATACGCACGTTCATGCCATGCGCAGAAGGCGTAGGAGATACGATGACGCGACTTAATTCGCCATAAATGGTTACCTCTCGAAGGATTTCTTCCTTAACAATTCGGGGCCAAACACTCGCAGGCAATTTCTTGCCAGTCGGTTGGAGGATTTGGAAAACATACGATCCAGACGGGACGGCTACGCGGGCCCCACGTGCATCCGTGCGGTCGAGCCGAAAACTTACAGTGAACGCGCCAGTCTCGCCGTTAAACGTGAAATTGCTCGGGTAGATGTTACCTGCAGCAGAATTTACCAAGGCGAAAGACGGCGATGACTGCCGGACTAACCCCAAATCGAAAAATGCCCTCCCCTCAACAGTCAGGGAGTTTCTTCCTTCATCAAACGAATACCCCTCCACAATGCCGAACTGCGAGTATTTTTCGAGTGAAGCATATCCCCAGAGCGACGCGGTCAATCCGAAGAATGGCTTAGCGTATTGATTCTTTAGACGGTTAGGCAGCGACAGGTGGGATACATACATGTCGTGGCTGACTATTTTGAGGTCGAAAGCGGTGATGTTTTTAGCTTTGTCTCCCCCTTTCCACGGAAGTGGAAGGTTTGTAACCCATTTTTCGCCTTCCATGTCCAGTTCAGCCTGGGTTAAGACAGTCCCACCCCGAGACGCTTCAATGCGAAGGCCATATTCCTCAATGGATCGTCTCCAATGCTTATCGTCTTGCTTCAGATTGTCAATCTCCAGCTTCAACCGCCCATCAACGAATTTTGCGTCAGCGACCATAAATCGGGCTTCCTCGACTTTGACGCTGATTCCGTTCGAGTTCGAACCAAAGACCACTCGGTCTCCACTCCCAGTGAGCTCACCTGGTTGCAGGGCGGTCAACCCCATCCATCGCGAAAACTTCGTTCTCTCACTTTCCACATAAAAGGCGTCAGTATTAACACGACATTTCAGCATCATCTCCTGTCCGACCTGATGTCCAATTTTTGACTTTAAATAGTCCGGATCGAGATTGATGCGGATTACTGACGCGGACTGGTCCACAAACCAATTTGGGAGAAAAGGAATTAACTCTTCGCGAGTAATCTGCTCTGGGTCAAGTGAAATCAATTCGTCCCCGTCGCTCGATGCAAGGTACGGTTCCAACACCAGGGAGGCACCCCAGACTGTCGGCAGACAATTCAGTGCACACCAAACGTCCAGCGATACCGTTCCATCTTCATTCATTTTCTGGTCGAAGACCCGAAAATCTAGTTTCAACAGCGACGGACTGATGATCCGTTCCTCGTTGGTTAATTCAAACGATAAGCCGTCCTCAATCTTGGAGTAAGCAACTACATTGCCATTTTCGTCGATTTCATCTTCCCAGTAGGGTCCAAATTCTTGAAAATGAAGTAGCACTGCACGAAAGTCATCAATGGTCCCCTTTGCCAGTGCTAGCGCCATCAAACGACGGTCGTAAGGCATTGCCTGGACCGCACCGAGGTCTGCCTTTGGGTAAAAGTATTGCACGGCGGCTTGAAGAGAGCGACCAAATTGCGAATCGGTACGTGGCTCTTCTCGGTAGTAATAATACAAGTCCTCTGAAAGGAGCTTTGTGAACCAGTAGTTCTTAAGCGATTCATCCGGGCTCACCTCAACTATTTTTTCCACCGACTTTGCGACATGCACCCTCTGCTCAAGGTCGTAGAGATTCGCTTTATTTTGGGTAATAGAGCTATTGTCATCCCGCTGTCGCCACCTATAGACGACCTCGGCCAAGAGATCGAACTTGATACCACCAGCGTAAAGCTTCGCTGTCGCCTCTTGGTCCTCGTATAGGACCCCTTCAGGAAACTTGCCTACAAGTTCGTCCCACTGATCAGCCCTAAACAACTTGTTACAGGCGAATACGTCATACAGAGCTGGAGGAAGTTCCGATGCTGTAACGCCCTGCTGGTCTTTGAAATGAACTTCTTCCACCCATGCTGGTGTCCATGAGCGAGTCGAGTTAAACCGTTCAATCGAACCTGCTACAAAAAACGAACCCGATCTCTCCAATGACTTAACCATCATAGAGATGCCGCTTGGAGTAACGATGTCATCTGAATCAACAAATGTGAGATACTTGCCGTTTGCCCTCTCGATACCAGTATTTCTGGCGGCTCCCAAACCCGCATTCTCTTTATGAATAACCGTTATTCGGTCATCCATATCTTTGAGCTGCTCACAGATCATCGGCGAGTCATCATCCGATCCGTCATTCACCAGAATCACTTCAACGTTCGAATAGTCCTGGTTCAAGACGCTCAAAACCGCTTCTTCCAAATATTCCTGAACGTTATAGACCGGAATAATGACAGATACCAATGGTCCCGTTCTCAGCGGGCTCTTTGTTGAACGCTTTTCGGCAATCGCTGGCTTCTTCTCACCGGTACCACCAGCAGACGGTGCGCCGGAACGATGCTTGGCATAGAGCTCCGCCCCCAATATCTGACGAAGGCGCGGATTGTCTACCACGCGATCCAGTCCTGCGGAACGAGCGATTTGTGCGACTTTGGTACTAAGTTTCATACAAGGTCCTCAAATATTCAACAGTTTTGCCACTGCATACCAAAACGTTAAGCGAACACGCTAATAGGCAACATTAAGCAAGACGGCAAGCCTCTTTTGCGTTCTCAATATCCGATTCGGATGCTTTCGTCTTTCATTACCTTAGCACTTTCGTCCTCATTTGAACTGTCGGGCTCCTGATTATTCCCAGTCCTTTCATCAAAACGACCTATCAGACGGTCAACAGCAAAACACAGACCATCACTGACACGCCAGTCACTTTCCATCCCTAACGACCAGTGTCAAATGGATGTCCGCCCGCTCAGAATCATGGTCGCCGAAGCGTCCTGGGAAACTTACCACCCCTGTTAACCGCTCAATCTGCTTAGCATCCGGCTGGATATATAGTGCCTACGCATGGTTGTCTGCGTAATAATGACAACAGAGTCCCGATTAGTCGGAGTGAAGGGACACGAGCCCGTATACTGAGGACTGCGGAATCCACTCCACCAAGCTCTGAAGAGAACTGCAAATAGATACGCGGATGTTGATCGCGTACAACAGGTTTCGCCTAGTCGAACTGTTAGCCAGTAACTATGCAATTACATGTTTTTCGTGTAATCCAAATGTACGCACTTGCCCTTGTGCAATGAAATCTTCATCTGAAATTCGCCACGTATGGCCTGAGCTTCTGACCTGGATAAAATTAAATCGGTCACTGCAGTATATACTGCCACCTCGCCTCTTTACCGTGTTGATGAATGCTGTGTCTTCACCTGTATTTCTTGGTTGGAATGGCGTCTGCTTAAAGGTAGCTATTGGCCCAAATAGAGTAGGACCGGCTACAAAGTTGCCCCAGAGATGCTCACATTCTGGGTTGCGGAGAACCAAAGCATCATACTGTTGTATGTAGGCATAACAGGCTTGCTTTCCGATAAGATCTGCACCGCTGAATGCTGCTGTGTTCCTCATGTCTTCTAAATAATGAGGCAAGTAGATATCATCATCATCGAATTTAGCAATGTATTGGCCGCGTGCGTAGCTAACTGCTTTGTTGAGGCATGCACCCAATGTCTCATCCTTCGGAGATGAATCTATGATTACCTCCTTTGCAGAAATCCCATACGCTTCGAACAGTCGCTCGCGTTCTGAATCATCAAGTTCGTAGCCATGCGTGATTAAGACGAGTTCACGGTCAACGTTGATCTGACGCGAGTACTGCGAAAGTAGATGCTCAATGTTGTTTGGCCGATTTGAGGAGCAGATCACTGAAATTGTAGGTGAAAAAGTTGCCGAATCGTCTTGGAGTTTTATAGCGTCAAAGAGCAATTGCGCTCGGTGGTGGTAGCAGTGCCGATTCCAAATTGTGCGTTGTGCCTTGTGAACCATCCGGTCTCGAACTTCTGGAGAATTAACTAGAGTCTTTATTTTCGCAGCCGCATCCTCAGCCGATCGTGCTATAGAAATTTCATCTTCCGCAAAAAAGTTTGAAACTGCAGGGGAATACGCAGACACGACAGCTGCACCGCAGGCGGGAAGCTCGAACAGTCTCCTCGCACACATTGTTGCGCTATCGGTCACGGAATTTACATTTAAAAAAACTTTATGTTCCTTATTGGCACTAAGCATTCTGTCAGGACTTAGGGAACCTACGACATAACTTCTGAAGTGAGACGGAAATCTATAGCGTTTATCCAGCTCATTTTGCCTGGAAAATATCGTTAATGAAGCTCGATTGTCCTGCGCTACCTTTATGGCACCTTTTAGTAAGACGTCAAGTTGCCGACGTCGTTCAGCGTATTTTTCTGTGAAATAGGTCCCTGCAAAAGCGATATCACCCCGACGAATGCGAGGGTCTCGGATCCCTGGCATTGTCGGAGAATTGTTAGCGGGGTTGTGGATTTTAGGTTGAGCTGCAAAGGGCATAACCGCAACGGTGGCATTGTTGACGAAAGATTCATATTTCGGAATCATGTTCGCGTCGGTGGTGAAGATGACATCGAACAGTAGGGCTGTCTGGAGAAACTCGTCGAAATGGACGGGATCTTCTTTGTTCCAGAAGACCGTGGGGATACCTCGATTCTTACACCAGTCTACGACACTCGCAAGCTCGGCGTCTGGTGATCCGGTACTTTTAATTTTTCCACGCCATTCTCCGTGGTTTCCAGAATGGGCTGACTCTACGAACAGAAAATCAACATTCGTTTGTTCTAGCTGATGTCTCCAATTATCGACGGTTATTACAATAGTATTAAACTCTTGTTGCCAGCAGTGTAGCGAGAAATCGTCCAGGATTACCGCCGCCCGAATTCTTGGAAAACTTAGTTTTGAAGTATTAAACATGTAGGCAGGTGCAGCCATGGGGTCGAAATTTTGCTGTACGCGCGAGCGTGGGTGGAGGTTAAAAGGTAATGTTAACCACGGGTGGTGGAAATACTTATTAAGATGTGTGACTGCTCTGGCGACTACATAATTGACATTACCTCGCTTCAGCTGGGTTAGCGCCGTATATGCCTTCCGTCCGATAGCCTTTAGTGAATTCATAAGTCAATTTGGTCCGTTTGGTTTGTAATGTTCACCGAGCCGGAATGGTCAGCCTCGCGACTCGGTTATTGTTATTGGTAACTTATGATAGTCCGATCTCCTTGAGCAGGTGAATACCTGCCCTTGCTGGCATGCTGAGTGCAACCAGAAGCCACAAGGAGATTCACGTCGATGCCGCATACAGTATCCCCCGCTGATACGACCCCCACAACGAACGGAATGGGTGTACTACAACTGGCCCCGCAGCACACGCAAGCGTCGGCATGTAATCCTCCTATCTGTTCGCGCCGCGCTAAAGCACCCTGGGTTGAGTCGCTGCCTTAGGTAAGGAAAGATTTGGCACTATGCCCAGAAGTATTCCGTCGAGTTTAAAGTGAAGGCGGTCTATCAGATCATCGTAGTGGTCCGTTTGGAGTCCTACTCAATGCAGCGGGCCTACGAGCAGGTCGGCGAGCTCCTCGGTGTATCTCGCCACACATTGCGGGCGTGGTACCGCGACAGCGCCTCCACCCAAGATGGCCGCATAGGGCCGGATGGCGAAACAATGGAAGAAGAACTTAAACGTTTGCAGCGAGAGAACCGTGAACTGGATCGAGCAAACTGGGGTTGCCCGCGAATCGTGGACGCGCAATGTAACTATCTGGTGGTCAGGCAGCTGTTTCTTTCTTAGCCACCCTCTGAGCGCCGCGACCCTCCTGCTCACTTTTGACCCACTTACCTAACAGGCTTGCGCCGACGCCGATTTCTTTAGCCCCATGTAAGATCGGTCGGCCCGACTCGATGACGAGGTTGGCTGCTTCACATCGCTACTCCGGCGTGAATTGTCTACGTTGTTGACTCACAACGAGCATCCTCTTTTACGGACACATCATCCGTACTACTTGGATTTCCCTTAAAGCGTGGTAGCCTCAACCCTCCTTGGGCGCACTCCTTCCTGTCTATGCCAGCGCTCGGCTGGTGTGTATACCGGCAGTAGGGCTTGGGAAGGTTGCGGAGTGTTGCCAGAAGCCCACTTCGTTGTCGCATTGTCCACACAACGCCTTTACTAATCCATCAGTCGCAGTAAGCAGCAAGCAAGCTTGTGGCGCGCTTAACAGGCACAGTATCCGGTAGGCCATTATGCGCCTCAGGGTTGCTTGCTGAGATGTCGTGTCGACCAAAACATAAAGCGATGCGTCACTCTGCACATCAGATTAAATCGATAATTTTGACGTTGGGGTAATGTGTCTTCAACGTCGCTTCGTAAACTCCTAAAGATTCTCCATGATTCCCGATATAAAACCGTACATCCTTTCCCATCATCGCACCAGCAATTGCAATGTGCATGCGGTCTGTATAGATACATGAATACCGGCTTAAAATCTCGAAAAATGGTGTAATGGAATCCATATGATTACCAAATTTTGAGAGATCCAATGTATCTCTGTACAAGTCACCCAAAGCTGAGCTTCGCTCTTTATCTCCCCTGAAAAAGAAGCCCTCGCCCAAAGCTCCGTCAACCCTAGTTAGGCTTGGCAGTTGCAAAAAGAACGCCATATCGTGACAAAATGACGCTGACGGTACGTGTTCTAGGCTGCCGCTCCTATCGCGGGCAAAATAATCGATTTCACACCCTGACTGGTCGATCATCGAAGTAGGTAGCTATGAGGGAGTTCGATTATGTTGCCAAACACCCCAGCCATCGCTTGAGCTCTGGACCTGTTCCCTGACGTGGAGGCTCTCCACGACCCGCCACCGCCATTTAAAACAGCCTTTTCTCCCACTCTTAAGCCTAGGCGTTCCGACTCTCTCAGGTAAGGTTGCAACTCTTTCCACTGAATCGTCTTAAAGTCAATACCAAAGTGCTTTAGGAACTGCTCTGTACCCTTGTGAATCAGAGCATCTTCCCAGTTCCCCATGTTTGGCACGTAGAGCACCCAATCCCCATTGGATCGTGTTTTAATTTTGTCAGCCAACTCCTTATACTCTGGCGCAGACCGCAAATTCTTCAAGGGGTAACGAGTACGTGGCCACTTGTTGAGCTTCCGCTGTAATGAAACAACGCCAGCCTGCAAAGGCTCCATTTCCATGACTTGCATGATAATTCTTTCGGCTAACGCGAGTGCGTCATCCCATCTCTCGCTACATCCTAGCTCTAAGACTTCATAACCTAACTGGGAGGGTTTTGGAGCGCCTAATTCAGCGCCAAATGTAGACTGTAAACTTTCCTTAAATCTGACGGCTTCCGCTTTATTCCTGACACCGCAGCTCATGACCAGCGTCGATTCCCGCTGTACGATATCAAATGCAATGTCACTTGATTCTCCTGGGTACTCAAGCACAAAAACCTTAGAGCGCCACAACCAGCATTTGTGCCATACGTTGTGGAGTTCGGAAGAAGTTCTTAAAGCGTTAAACAACCAACTAACCATAGGCGCATCCGAAGCGTCATACTTGATTCCAACCGTCGATAGCGAGCGTGTCAATGCAAGGTCCGATGCCTCTTGCACACCTACGTCCTCAAACGCGTAGCGGACAGCTTTTAATAGATGTGATTCGTCCCTTGTCAGCGGACTGCGTCTAACTTCCCGCGACACTTCCCTACGCGTCGGAATCTTCCACCCCGAATTCAAAGGCTTAAAATGCGCAAGCATGAAATCACTGCTCTTGCATTCTCCGACGCCGCGAACGTAATGAGCTGTGGGATGGGCTGACGGTTTCACGCGGTCACTGGCCATTACCCACTTAGCGTTGCATTCTTGCGCAGTAAAGTATGGAAAGTTCCAGTATCTCGGCAACTGGCCCTCTTGGAGGTCCACAGCAATGTTTGATATCCACCGCCCTCCAACACCGACAACTCCAGATGAGGAGTGTTCAAGTTCGTCAAAAATTGTTCGTTTCTTCAGCGGCACTATCAATTCGTCCACATCACAATTGATCCAACCTACCGCTTTCGTTGTCCATTTGTATCGACAGTTTTGAAAAGCGCCTATCTGACAGAAGTCGGAATCCCAAGCCACGCCCGGCCCTACCCAAGGACTACCTTGCGGACCGTATTTAAAACCCCAATCAACAACAACGACATGTCCAATTCCATCAATACTCGCAACGGCTTTCGCAATATCTTGAGGAGAATACCTATCGGACCCGTTGTCGTAAATTATAACTGCATTAACGCCGTGATTTTTAACATAGAACTGGGCCCAATCTCGTATCCACGCCAGCTCTTCATTCTTTTGCAGCGTCATGAGAACTTTCGAATCTTTAAGAATCTCATAGCTCGAGATGTCTATTTCTGATTCTACGAAGAGCCCTAAAGATTCAATACGAAGCGTAAAACTAACTGTGGAGTTTTCGGGCGGCGAAGGAAGCGAAAAGATTGTAATCTGTGACCGCTCGAGGGCTTCGGTCTTTTCGAAGATTGCAACCTCTCCGTCAATAGTAACAGTTGCTGATCGTACATGCTCTTCCAAATTTAAAAGCGGTGGCCCTGACAACACAACGTCTTCTCCCACTAAAACTATGTCATAGAAGAGGGTGCTATCGTCGTATTTTTCCGCATAAGTAGGGTCTTGGAGGTGCTGAGGGCGGGCGGCGGCTCGCCTAATCGCTCCTTCAGGAAGACTGACTGAATTTGGAGTAGCTAGAGTGATTTTAGGCGCACTTTCACCCTTCAAGTTGCCTAAAGCCGTCGCATCTATGCTCGATCCTTGATTCATGAGTTACCTTTTCATTAGTTATTAAATTACAACCTGGTCCCCACCATCAGTTTTAAACCTTAAGTCTTCGTGAAGGTCGTTTGCACCGCGGACACATAATGAACGCCTAGACTTCGATTATCTTTACTTCCACAAGTATTCCCAGTACTGTCCTCTTCAATAGAGTGCCTAACCCAGCACGTTGGACTATAGCGACTAAGTTAACTTACTAGTCGATAGCACCCCTTCGATTATCCCCATCCACTCTTACGTTGCAAATAGCTTGCTTGTACGGAAGGGGCATCGCCCCTCTGCACACCAAATTTTTAACCACTAGCAATTAGCTACTGCAGTGGCATGCACCGCGGCGCCAGGGGTTTCAAACTACTACCTCAATTTATCCATCGCGGTTCAATTCTCTCTTAATCTGAGTAGTTGAAATATCAGGAGTACGAGGCAGGTAAATTACCTCGCACTTCCCCTCAAGCTCAGCATCAAATTTGCCTGACCAGTCATCTCCCATAACGAAAACGTCAACTTTAAGGTTCTCTACATCACGAGCTTTTTGCCCCCATGTTTGTTCTGGTACAACTAGGTCAACATACCGTATAGCTTCCAGCATTCGGCGTCGCCTTTCGTAGGAAAAGTACGAGTGCTTACCTTTAAGTTTATTGAACTCATCAGTAGATAACGCAACTATCAAATAGTCACCAAGTGCTTTCGCACGGTGCAGCAGCTCAACGTGGCCGTAATGCAATAGATCAAACGTTCCGTAGGTTATAACACGCCGCATGGGTATCCGAGCATTCTTCCTTCAACGATTAAGTCGATCACTAAATCATCTCGCATGATATCACGCCAGAAGGTTCTTCGTTACAATGCAGCCGCTTCACTCCTAAGTTCCTAAGTTGTTTTCTCTGGCGCTCCGAAAGGGATAGTTGCTCATCGCGATCTTCTTATATGTAGAAGTGAGTGCCGAATCCGCAACCACGTCCTAACTACCGGCTTGTTTCAAGGCAGATACTAGGAGATTGATAGTCGGTCTCTATTTGCTTTATTAAATTCTCAGCATCCTTTCGCTTATTGGCCCCTTTCAGGTTTGCCCACTGCCGGTAATTTGTCGCAATTTTACCCACTTCCCCATCCGCGATGATCCTACCTTCATGAATCCAAAGTCCCCGGTCACACATTGTCTCCAATTGTTTTGGCGAATGCGAGACAAGCAACACAGTGCCAGCACTATTGATAAGCGATTTCATCTTGGCTTCCGCTCGCTGAGCAAATGCTGCGTCACCGGTAGAAAGCGTCTCATCCACGATTAGGATTTCCGGATTCGTTGCTAGCCCAATCGAGAATCCCAATCGTGCTCCCTGCCCTGAAGAATATGTGTTCATTGGGCGATCAATGGCGTCACCGATATCGGCGAGTTCAACAATCCCGGGGAACGCAGCCTTAGATTCTTCAGGCGTCATTCCCATAGCGAGGCAACCTATACGGATGTTTTTTGCACCAGAAAGACGTGGCTGCAACGCGGCATGCACTCCCATCAGCGTCGGCTGGGATTTTACTAGCACATCACCAGTTGTCGGCCTCTCGGCACCGGCAATGATCCGCATCATCGTTGACTTCCCCGACCCATTTTGTCCGAAGAAACCAACTGACTGGCCTTCATACAGCACAAGGTTGATGTCATCGAGCGCACGAACTGTGTCCCAGCCGAAACGCTTTTCCTCAGACTTCACCGGGTAGTCCATAGTGATGTTCCGAAGCACGATCGAAGGAACCATCTCGCTGTCATTGCTATTTGACTGTGGCATAGCGCTCTTCCGCCCTCCAGAAGAAAAGGAATCCGACCGCAAAGGTAGCAAAAGACCAAATGATGATCGGTCCCCAGAGGTCCATTGCTGGTACTTGACCGTACATGACGCAGTTACGGGCTGCCATAAGGAACTGGTACCCCGGGTTGTTTTCCATAACCTCTTTCAGCACTGGTTGGTGGACAAAGCGTTCAACGGAGAAGAACACGCCCGAGCAGTAGAACCAAAAACGCTGCCCCAAGCGGAAAATGATCTCTGCGTCTGGGTAAAATGCTGTGACGCGCGCAACGATGAACATGATGCCTGTGCCGAAAATATGCGCCAGGAAGAAAAGCGGAACGAGAAAGATAATCGTCCAATGCAGCGGCTCATTGAGTTGTGTTAACAACGTGAAAACCGTCGCGACCCCGACAGGTAGCATCGTCGAATAGAACAGACGCAAGCTCTGCGAAAGCACCAGCGCTGCACGCGGGAACATGAACGACTTGATCAAGTTCTGCTGCTTCTTCACCAAGTCATTACCGTCGGTGATGTACTTCTGAAAGATCTGAAATACCGTTACCCCAAGCACCACGTATCCGGGGAAGTTCTGAATACCGTTACTCGTACGGATAATGAAGCCGAAAATTACGGCGTACATCATCGCGTCAATCAACGGTGAAATGACAAGCCAGACTTTGCCCATCCAGACGTCACGCGGCGTGCGAAACGCCTTCGCGGTTGCATCTGCGTGCAGGAAGTAGCGGCGCTGCCAGATCTCGGTGATGTACTGGCTGATAGGCGGCCGTGCAGATACTCTCTTTAGCGACGACGTGTCAACTACGATTGTACTCGAATCCTGGCACTCCAGCTCCTGGCTGTCTGCATCTCGACTCATCAACAATCCTTCCACTGGCGGTGCGACAACTCTCCGTCATTCAAAGCCTAACTGTTACAGCTTAGTAAGCACGCAGTAGCAACGCTATTTTGCTCACTGCCTGTATAGCGCGGCGTATTCCTGCGCTACAGCGGACCACGCCCTCGTTCGCGCCCATAATGTACGCCTTTCGTCATGCTCGAGGCTTGCCGCGACGCAGATTCCCTCCGCCAACGACAAAGCATTTTCCGGTTCCACGTACGTTTCTATACCACCGGTCACTTCGCGAAGCGCCGGCAGATCAGAAGCAACAACAGGGATGTCGAGTGCCTGTGCCATCACCGACTTAATAGGAGTCACGTTCCTACACACGACAGTGTCCTTGCGCGGCACTACGAAGACGTCGAGCGCCCCGTACCATTTGTGGATGCTGCTCGCAGGCTGTCGGCCGACGAAACGTACTCGCTGTTCAATGCCTAGCGATTGAGCCTGTTCCTTCAGCCCCTCCAGCGCTACCCCATCTCCCACTACGACACCCAAGAAAGACTCATCGAGCTTTGTGAGTGCCTCGAGGAAGTACTCCAGACCTTCGTAGTCGACAACTGCGGTGATGGCTCCCACAAGCGTCTTGCCCTCGGGAAGGCGTAGCTCCCGGCGTAGTTCAAGCTTCGAATCGCGGCGCTGGAACACGTCATCGGGCACGCCGTTCGGCGCAACCACAATCTTTTCAGCACTAATTCCGCGCTCAATCAGAGACCGTTTTGTAATCTCGCTCAGCACCACCACTGCAGCTGCCTGACGAGCCGCCTCGAGTTCCTGGCGGTGTGCCGCTTGATAGTACTCAGATTGCTTTGCAGTCTCGCGTTTGTCCGTTGGTTGCTTTGAAAGCCATGTTTGTTCCGGTGCGCCCCGCATCTCGTACACCCACGGGATGCCGAGCCGTTTTGCTGCTCGGCTAACGATCAAGGCATTTTCGAACCCTGTAGTCGTATGTAGTGCTTCAGCACCGAACTTCGCAGCGTAACGCACCAGCTGTTTTACAGCTTGGTCCTGCTGCTCTGAAAAGGAGCCCGATGGCCACAAAGGCAGGATTCGAAAATAATCAATGCCATCAACGCACTCACGTTCATCTGTAGCAAGCTTGCCGACAACATTTGGATAGCCATACCGCGTCGCAGCTGCTACCTGAAGTCCAACGGACTGCATGCATTGAAGTACTGCATGGCTTCGCAGCGAGTATCCCGCGCTTGTGTGTGGCAACGAGTTGGTCAGGTAGTGAAACACGCGTTCCGCACCGCGCAGCGGCAAGGACGACTCAATGCCTTGATGCAGTTTCGCCCGCTCAAACTCATAACGTTGGTGTGTCAGCCGGTGACGCCGACTGCCTGCGAGCAAGTCAATGGCTTCCGAAAAATTACCAGATTCGAAAGCATGACGAGCAGCCTTCGCGATGTCCTGTTGATCGGCGTCTTTATCCGAAAGCACACGACGCTGCAGTACCGGACCCACGATCTGAACGTACTTGAGCCGCTGCGCTACGTTGCGTGCAAACGCATCAGCGTCAGTTCTGCACTGCTGCGCGATAAATCCGGCAGTAAAAACGGCTTGGCGCAGATACGCAACTTTGAGCAACGATTTCACGGTACTGCCTTAGTTCGAGAGGGCGTCGAGAAACTTCTGTAACGCGGCTGGACTCGCAACGTCTCGTTCGTGAACGACCCACTGAGCCGCATTACTCGGGACTTCCAATTCCTCCCGGTTATGTGCCAGCCGTACCCAGAGCTGTGCCAGCGCCTGTGGATCCTCGGCCGGCACAGTATGTCCCGCGTGCAGCTGTTCGATTAGGCGAGCAGGCTCGCCCTCCACTGCCCCACTGATATGGATCCCGGCTTCCATGAGCTCATACGTTTTCGAAGGCACTGCGCGCTGTAGCGGTGCCCAATCAGCAAGATGTACTAGTGCCGTATCAGCCCAGGCGTAGTACTGCTCGAGCGCATCTGCTGAGGTCCTAGGCAGAATTTCGATATCCGCGTCGAGTTCCCGTGCTTGGTTTTGCAGAGCTTCTTTGGTCACTCCAGCGCCGATGAGCTTCAAGTGCACATCAACACCTTGTCGGTGGGCTATCTCTGCTGCCTCGATCGCATTGCCAAGTTTTTGGGCTCGACCTAACGTGCCGGCGTACAACACATTGAGGTACGGGCGTTCACTCTCCTCATGGTGCACAGAGGTTGCATGTTCCCTTGAAAATGCGCTTTTGACTGGAAACACATTTCGCACGGTACAAACGTTCACCGGAACGCCTGCGTCTCTGCGAGCTAGCTTTGTCTGAAGCTGTTCCCCCAAATCATCGGCGGTAACAATCACACCGGCAGCGTTGCGCAACGACTTCTTCAACAAGTGCGAAACAATGGCGATCACAACCTGTTTTGGTCCCTTACCAAAGATTCGTTCCCGCCACGAAGATTCACCCAGTCCAGAGTTCCAGTCATTCGAGTACTTCAACAAATCCGGCCAGGCATCCCGCAAATCAATCACATACGGCACTCCAAGCAGCTTCGCAGCAAGCGGAGTAATGAATGCCGTAGGCAGCGCAGGAACCGTACCAATGATGAGATCAGGCGTCGCATCCTCCGCCTTATCGCGCTGTTTGGCGACTTTCAGCAGCGTCGAGAGCGCAACAAATCCTTGGTTCAAAGCCTTCGCTGTCAGCCCGGAGCCACCAGTTAGATACTGTGTCCGAAAGATCCGCTCCCCCGATGGACCCCACTCGACTTTGTTCACCCCCCGAATGCGGCGCCGAGTACGCACTCTTGCGTCCTTGGCGCGTTCCGCCCAATCATTCACCCGATTGTAATGCGGCGGTGGCGCGATGACACTGACGGAATGCCCCTGCTCGTGCAGCATCTCAGTGAGCCACGTCCACCTCCGCTGTGGGACCCCATTTTCTGGCGCCCAATAATGCGATAGCACCAAAATACGAGCCAACTTCATTCCCTTCTCACAGAGTGCACCAACAGTCATCGCAATATCGGCGTGTGCCTTGGCTTCCAGGATAACGGTTAGCTTTCTTAAAACCTTAATTGTGGCAGTACTGAAGCAAGATCGTAATCCTCTGTACTATGGCACCCATGATTCAATTCGTTGTCGGAGCAGCCGCCGGGTACGTGTTCGGCACGAAAGCCGGTCGCAAGCGCTATCACCAGATTGTCAACGCCACACAGAAGGCAGTGAACTCGCCGGTGGCCAAACAGGTGGTGACCTCCACCCGTAAGGCCATTGCGAACAAGATCGATCCGGAACCCCGCATGCGTGAGATCAAAGACTTACGCGGCAAGCGGGGGCACCAGGACCAAATCCTGGAGCCGGACGAGGACTAGCGTTTACTTGAGTTAAAGTTACTATTCGTGGCTTGCCAACGAGGCCACGATGCCGTCGAGGATGTCTTTCTCACTGATCACAATCGAGTCAAGACCAGTGAAATCCTCGGCGGCTTTCAATATTTCCTCGACGACGGCAGCGCCGGCGGGGATGACGTCGGCACGCCCGGGGTGGATCACCGGGTGGTCCTTGCGTTCCTGCACGCTCAACGCCTGGATCTCCGCGATGGTGGCACGCAGATCCTCGAAGGAGAGGCGTGAGAGGTGGATGCGGGTTGGGTTGTACTCGGGAAGGTGTTGGGTGAGCGCGGAGAGCGTCGTAAAGGTGCCGGCGCAGCCGACCATCGTGCGGGCCTTCGCCATGTTGACCACCGCTGCCGCGTGCTGGACCTGCTCGCGCGCGTAGTCGCGGGCTGCGCGCAGCTCCTCGGGGGCTGGCGGATCCGAGCGTAAGAAACGCTCCGTGAGGCGCACGCACCCCATCTGAGTGGAGATGCGGCCCTCGATGGCGTCGCCGTTGCCTACAACGAACTCGGTGGAGCCGCCGCCTAAGTCGATGACGCAGAAGGGGCCGTCGCCTGCGGGAAGGTCCATCGTGGCGCCGATGAAGGAAAGCTGGGCTTCCTCCTCCCCCGTGATCACCTCGGCCTGTGCGCCAGGCTGGATCTGGCTAAGCAGCTCGCGGGTCATGTCGAAGAAGACGTCGCGGTTGGAGGCGTCGCGCGTCGCGGAGGTGGCGACCATGCGCACGCGCTGCACACCCTCGGCGAGCATGCGCTCGGTGTAGGCGGCGAGCGCCTTGCGGGTGCGCTCAATCGCCTCCGTGTTGAACGCGCCCGTCTCGTCCACGCCCTGCCCCAAGCGCACGATGATGTTCTCGCGGCAGACCTCCTCGAACGTGTTCGTCTCGGAGTCGAAACGGGTGATCAGGAGGCGGATGGAGTTCGTGCCACAGTCGACCGCGGCGAGCGTTACCGGCTGGCTCATGCGAGGTGCTCCCCCGCCTCAGCGAGCGTGATGCCGAGGTCCTCGAGCGTCGGCCAGTCGGCGGGGATCGCGGTGCCGCGCAGGTTGCCGTGCTCAGCAGCGAGCGCCACAGCCTCCGTACCGAAACGGAAGTGCTCCGGCCCCTCCGCCAACGCGTACGCAATCAGCACGTGCAGGCACTTCACGCGATCCGGCATGCCGCCGCCGGAAAAGTCCGTACCCAGATCCTCAATCTCGTTGCGCTTCGCCAAAAAATACTCGTGGGCACGGCGGTAATCCTTCTGCAAGTCCTCGTCCTCGGCCAGGCGGGCCTCCATCCACTTCATCACCTGAGCGCCCTCCAAACGCGAAGCCTCGGCAGTGAGGCGGCGGTCCGTCAGGTAGTAGAGCGTGGGGAACGGAGTGCCGTCGTCAAGCTTGGGTGCAGTCTTGACTACCGCAGGCTGACCGTCGGGCGTGCGGTAGGAAATTTCCAGCACACCGCGGGGCGGGCGGCCGAGCTGCTCCTGAATGATATTGAGATCCTCTTGAGTCGGTTGCATGAGCAACATTGTTCCACACGAGGTGGGCGGTGGCGGAACGGTGCGGCGGTTAGCTACACCGTGATGTGCCGGGCCCGTAAAACATTCGTATCAACTAGATACACCGGCTACCCCACCTCCCGGCTAGCCCAATGGCTTTTGTTCACCAAGTTCTCAAAGGACTTATACGAGGCAGCACCAAGAAGCCGCGCAGCATCTCTCTCAGGAATTTGTCCGGACTTTGCGGCAAAGGTGATCGTCTCAAAGAATCGTCCGCCGACTCGAGACCGAACGAGAACATGGAACGAAGGACCGCCGCCGCCCTCTTGTGTGGCTTTCTTTTCTTTCCTGACACGGACCAATCGCATAACTTCGTCGAACTCTTGTTGCTCGATCGAGAAGATACCTTTCAGGCGCAACAGCGTCGCTTCCCTACTGATGCCAAACGCGTTTGCCAGAGACGTGACGTTGTCGAGCAAAGAACGCTTCTTGTTGTACCGTTCCCTCACTGCAGTCTCTGGAGCGAGGAATGCTGCTGCAAACTCGTTACACCAGCGCTCTACCTTCAGGTGGTCGCTGTGGTCAGAAATACCAGCCTCCCCCAAAGCAACATGACCCAACTCGTGGGCGAGACTGAAGAGCTGCGCAGTTTTAGCGTCGCTTGTATTCACAAACACCAGGCAGTATTCCCCATCAATCAGGGTGAATCCACGGAACTCATCAATACTGAAATGACGTTGAGTAGAGTTTCCAACAATGGAATTTCGGGATACTAGAATCCCTGTATCTTCCATGTGGTGCGTTAGTGTCGTAACTTTTTCTAGCCCAGCAATAGGAGAAGTCTCATCAAGATCCAGAGCGATGCGAGCCTGGCGAGCAGCCAGGACGGGACTGGTGGAATCTTGGGCAGAGCGCAGAATTTCAGGACCGGGAACTCCAACTTCCTCTGCGTAATCCGCGTACCACCCCAAGCGCGCCTCGGCGGAGTGAATAACTTCCTGCAGGTCAGGACTCAACCCATCGAGACGCTCATTTCTGACAGTACGAAAATCAGGTAAATCAGTCTCTTCGCCAGAAGGCGCCTGTAGAAGGAGCCGTCCAAATGGGATACGAGCTTTCTTCGCTAGCTCTTCCGCTTGGTTGAGCGTCGGACGCTCCTCCCCTGAGCGCCAATCGTTTACCTTGGGAAACGTGGCACGGAGCTTTTCGTCACTGAGTCCTGTACGTCGCAGCGCCCAGTCCAGCACAGACGGCTCGATATCAACACGCAGAACCCCCATCGCTTCCCTCCTTTCAATCTTGGTAATGAAAACGGCGCAACAGAATTGAGAATACTTTAACTTGCCTGGTTAAACGTTAAAACCCAAGGACCCAGCCGAAGAACTCAGTGAGCTTCGAGCGCTTCTTTCTCTTCGGAAGCGTGAGGTAATCAACCAGCCACTGCTGGTCAATGGGTTGCTGTTTGGGGCGGGTGTTCTTAGGCGGGAGTTGATCCGGTGTGAGCGTTAAAAGCGTGCGATAGATGTCGTGCGCTGCAGGTCGCGCTATTTGGGCAAGGTTTGGCGGCTTTCGGCGACCAGCGTCGCACTCCTTTAATCCCACGCTATTAATCGGTCGACGGGAGCGCTGCGAGGGCCGACGTAGGTCTGGCAGCCCGGTGGTTTTCCAAATGGGAGTAAAAGGATTGGAATAATCCAGGTGGGAGAACGAAAAAAGTGGATTGCAGTAATCCTGTTGCTACCTTTTAGCTTTGGGCTACTGCGCTTCGGGCGACTCAGGCGCCTCAGGCGCTTCCACGGGAGCCTCGGGGGCCTCGGCGGGAGCGGGGACCTCGGCCGGAGCGGGAGCAGGCGCTTCTGAGACCTCCTCGGCGGGGACGTCCTCGGGGACCTCGCGTAGGGAATCCCAGAGGAAGACGGCCCAGCCGCGGTCGTCGGGGGTTTCGTCGGAGGTGATGGTGGTGCCGTGGGTCATGCGGGGGTCGATGACTCGCCAGGCGGACTCGCCGGGCTCCATCACGCCGAGGCGGCGGCGGGCGACCTGGTTGAGATACTCGGGGTCCTCATACTTCGCGATTTCGCGTTCAAGGTCCGCCTGGCGGCGCTCCAAGTGCTCGATGTTTGCCTGGGCGCGCGCGATCTCGTTGCGGCCCTCGTAGAAGTTACGAAGTGGGGCTGCCACTGCCACAAGTACGGCGATGAGCACGATGATGAGCAGGGCGAGCGTCGCTAAGTTGGGGGCGGCGAAGCGCGACTCCCTGTTGGCCTTCTGCTCGGCGAGCTGCTGCTTGCGCTGCTCGCGGGACGCCACGGGCACAGTGCGAGCCAGCCGCTTCCTGCGGCGCTTCGCTGTGTGCTTGTCGTGGGGCGTGCCAGTGCTCATAGTGCTCATTAGTGTACAGCAGGGAAAAACGCGACACCCCCTGCCACGCGCGAGCACGCGATAGGCAGGGGGTGTGTACGAATCAAGCGATTACTTGAAGCGTGGGAATGCGGAACGACCAGCGTAGACAGCGGCGTCGCCGAGCTCCTGCTCGATGCGCAGCAGCTGGTTGTACTTAGCAACGCGCTCGGAACGAGCCGGTGCACCAGTCTTGATCTGGCCGCAGCCCAGAGCCACTGCGAGGTCCGCAATGGTGGTGTCCTCGGTCTCGCCGGAGCGGTGGGACATCATGGTGCGGTAGCCAGCGCGGTGAGCCATGTCCACAGCGTCGAAGGTCTCGGTCAGGGTACCGATCTGGTTGACCTTCACCAGCAGGGCGTTCGCAGCGTGCTCCTTGATGCCGCGTGCGAGGCGCTCAGGGTTGGTGACGAAGAAGTCGTCGCCAACAATCTGAACCTTGTCGCCGATGGTCTTGGTCAGGTTTGCGTAGCCCTCCCAGTCGTCTTCCTGCAGTGGGTCCTCGATGGAGACGATTGGGTACTCAGCAATGAGCTCCTCGTAGACCTTGGCCATCTCCTCAGCGGAGTGCTCGCCGCCCTCGAACTTGTACACGCCGTCCTCGAAGAACTCGGAGGAAGCAACGTCCAGAGCAAGTGCGACGTCCTCGCCCGGCTTGAAGCCGGCCTTCTCGATTGCCTCAACGATCAGGTCAAGCGCTGCGCGGGTGGAGTCGACGGAAGGAGCGAAGCCGCCCTCGTCGCCAAGGCCGGTGGAGAGGCCCTTTGCGTTAATAACGGACTTCAGAGAGTGGTAGACCTCTGCACCCATGCGCAGAGCCTCAGCGAAGGACTCAGCGCTCAGCGGAGCAATCATGAACTCCTGGACGTCAACGCCGGAGTCAGCGTGCTCGCCACCGTTGACGATGTTCATCATCGGAACAGGCAGGATGTGAGCGTTCGGGCCGCCAATGTAGCGGTACAGCGGCAGACCAGCGGACTCAGCAGCAGCCTTCGCCGCAGCGATGGACACGCCCAGGATCGCGTTCGCGCCGAGGCGGGACTTGTTGTCCGTGCCGTCGAGCTCAATCATCGCCTGGTCGAGCAGACGCTGATCGTCAGCCTCGATGCCAGCCAGTGCGTCAGCGATCTCCTCGTTGACGTTCTTGACAGCCTTCTGGACACCCTTGCCGCCGTAGCGATCGCCACCGTCACGCAGCTCGTGCGCCTCGTGTGCGCCAGTGGACGCACCGGAAGGAACACCCGCAATGCCGTGCGCACCATCGTCGAGGAAAACCTCAGCCTCAACGGTTGGGTTACCGCGAGAGTCCAAAATTTCACGAGCAAAGACGTGCATAATATCAGCCACTACAGTTCATCTCCTTGAGATTGGCCAAACCAAATTTCCGTTACCGATTGTTCCAGATCGCAGCAAAAAATGCTTGTTGGCGTTCGTCACACTCGAGCTTTCCCTGCGTTTCCGTGCAGAGATAGGCCCACAACCACGCGATTTAAGGTCACACCATTCGGAATGTGATCTTCGTCAAACCTTTTGTCCATGCCCGGTTTCGCCCACTTTTGTGGCTTTCTCGGCATGGCTGCGGCACGCCTACCGGGCGGCGCGCTGGGTGAGCGCGTAGTTCGCAGCGGCATCGCGGACGTTGTGGAGGTACTCGCGCGAGTGGTTATACGTCAGCACCGCATCCGACCACCCCTCCGCAGTGGACAGATCGCGCCCGTTCGCACAAAGGAGGTTCGCGGCACTCAGGGCGGCGTCGTCAATTTGCTGCGGGTTTGCTACCCCATCGCCGTCGGCGTCGCGGCCATAGATCGCCCACGAGCCGGGGATGAACTGCATCGGCCCCACCGCACGGTCGAACTCGGTGTCGCCGTCGAGAGCGCCGCCGTCGGTGTCCGTAATGAGCGCGAAGTTGCCCGTGCCGTCGAGCGCCGGGCCGATGATCGGCGGCTGCGCCACCCCGTTTTCGTCGAGGCGACCAGCGTCGAACTTCTTGCCCGTATAGGTGCCATGGCGGGTCTCCACCCAACCGATGCCGGCGAGCGTATTCCACTGCAGATTGCAGGCAGGCCAGGCCTCCGCCGCGATCAGCGCGGCGTTACCGTAAGCACGCACCGCCTGCGGGTCGACCCCGATCTCCTCCGCGATAGGGGCAGCCCACGCGTGGAGTTCGTTGGCGGTTCGGCCGGGCGCGTGGACGTCGATAGTCGGCGGTGGCGCGGCAGCGGCCGGGGGCACGTCTTCCGGGACGGGTTGGCGCTGCACGAACTGCTCCGGGCCGCCGAGCGCGCTCAGCAGGAAGGCCACCAACGCGACAACCATCACCACCGCGCCGACAACAACAAGCAGCGCCACACACCCACACCCGCGCGCACGCCTGCCGGGACGGCCAGAAAACGTCATGGCAGAAGATCCTACACTACCCCCGTAATCCCCAATTTTCACTTGCGTCACACCAGTAACAGGTATGGTGTATCCCGTTCTGTTTTTCAAGCACCTATTTACAACCTGAAAGTGAGCACCCTATGCGCATTTCCACCCGTATCGCAGCCATCGGCGTCGCAGCCCTGACCGGCCTGGCAGGCCTCGCAGCACCAGCAGCACAGGCACAGGACGCCACCTCGCTCCTGCAGCTGGTCAACGGCAACGTCAAGACCATGAACTGCAACACCCTGCGCGTCACCCTCAACGGCACCGGCGTCGCCGGCAAGGACACCACCCGCCAGCAGCTGGTCAACAACCTCAACGGCAAGATCGGCGACTCCATTGCCCTTCGCGTCATGTCCGGCGGCACCGTCCAGGCAGTTGCGGACCGTGCGCTGGAGTGCGGCATCGTGAAGCCGGACCCAGTACAGGACTGGGCGAAGCTCCTTGGCAGCTCCCAGACCAACATCCCGCCGCAGCTGCAGCAGCTGTCCTCCAACCTGGACTTGGGCCAGCTCCTGGCACGCTAGGTATTAGGCGCTCGCCCCGTTGCTTGCGCACCAAATTCCCGTTTTTCTTCGCCGACTTTTGCGTTTTCCCAGGTCACGCAAGGCCCGGGAGAGAATGTGGTGTCAGTCCAAGCAGCACGCGCACCACATTCCACGATTCCGATCGGCGAGCACGGCAAAAGCCCAGGTCGGACAAAACCTGTGAGGGAATGTGGTGCGCACCCCCGCTAGCGCACAATCCCCAAAGAAGCCCCTACTCCACCACCAACTTGATCACGTCGGTGGGGCCTTCGTCGCCCGCGAACTCAACGGGCTCGACGGTGGGGGTAATCGGGGCGTGCACATCGACGGGATCGCCGGTGGTGGCGCCGGGGCAGGCGTCGATAATTGAGGGGTCGAACCACTCGATGGCGGGTGTGCGATCATCGCTGAAGATGACGCCGATGCCGCTCCAGGTCTCCCAGCGCTGCGAGTTGTCGTTGATGCTGTAGACATCGTCGGGGTCGAAACCTAGGGCTTCAGCCTGCGCCTTGTCCGTGTACGGGCAGAAGAGATAGGCGCGCTCGGCGTGCTCGCCAGCAACCTGCGACACCGTAAACGGTGCGCCCTCCTGCGCAGCAGCTGCGAAGCCCAAGTCCGTCGACTTCCCTGTCGAACACCCGGCCAGCACCACGCAGCCGAGGGCAAGTCCAGCAAGAACCGTTGTGCGCGCCTTCATAATGGTCTCCTATCCTTGGCGGGCGTGCTCACGTAGCGCGAATTCTACCGCGTCGAGTGGCAGCTCGGGGGCGTGCTCATCGCGCCCGGCCTTGATGGCTGCCAGGTAGGTGCCGTATTCGTCGGCAGACCAGTCGCTGGTCACGTCCAGGCCAGCACCCTTCGCGCGGTTGGAGCAGATGATGAGCGGCTTCTCGTCGGCGGCCTCCTGTGGACCGGCCAGGAAATAGATCAGGCCGGACGCGAACTTCGCGGGCAGGCCCGTGGCCACGACAGCTTCGTATTGCTGGACTGGTGTGAGCTCCCCGGAGCCGACCTTGCGCAGCGCCTGCAGCAGCGCGTTCGCCTTGCCCTTGTTGCGCAGGAACTGCTGCAGCTTCAGCTGCGCCTGCGCGTTCTTGCCGCCCTGGAATGCGAAGGACGCGCCCAAAAAGTCGATGATCTGGTCGCGGGCGAACTCGGAATCCACGACGTCCTGCGCGAAGGCGAAGACTTCGCGGCGGGTCAGGGTCGCGGTGGCGTCGTCGCGGAAGGGTGGGACGCGGCGCAGGTTGTGTGGCCAGCCGGTCTTCCAGCGGATCGGGGAAAAGCTGACGGTTTCTTGCGCGACGGCTTCCGCGGTTGGGGAAACGGCCTTGATGGCTTCTGCAATCTGGTTTGTCATGCGGACTATTGTTACACACTATGACCATCCTCGTGCTTGACCCTCGTTGGCCCGACATGCTGCCCGTTTCAGTAGCGCAGCGCATCCGCGGACCAGTGGAGTTCACCATGGAAGTGCCCGTCTCCGTACGGTGGGACCTTGCCGACGCCCCCGACGGCCCCTCCCCCTGGCTCCTCACCACGAACGAGGACGACGAGGTGGTGCGGGAGCGCATCGCGAAGGGTGAGCACGTCGAACGGGTGCCCTCGCTCGAGGACCCCGTCCACCAGGCAGTGTCCGTCATGCACGTGGCACGCACGCGCGGGCAGTGGGAACGCTCCATGACGCACGAAACGCTCCTGCCCTACCTCCACGAGGAAACCGAGGAGCTCGCCGCCGCCATCACCGACAACGAAGGCGACGAGGCCCTGCGCAAAGAACTTTCCGACGTCCTGCTCCAGGTCCTCTTCCACGCCGAAATCGCAGCAGAGCGCGGCGCATTCGGGTTCGCGGGGGTGGCGCAGGGGTTCGTCGATAAGATGAAGGCGCGCTCCCCCTACCTTTTCGACGGCAGCACCGGCACCATCGACGCCGAAACCCAGGACCGGCTGTGGCAGGAAGCCAAAGCCAAGGGTAACTAGCCTTGCGGCCCGTAGGCCCCGCCGCGCAGGGCGCGGTCGTTGAGCTCCCGGCGCGCCTGCTCAAGCGCCACCAAGTCGGAGAACAGCGCGTTGTAGGCGGCCTCGTCGTCGGAGGGGCGCATGCGCTGCAACTGCGCCTTCAGCAGCGCAATCTGATCCCCCACGCGGGTCTCCTGCAGGCGAGAGAGCACCGAGTCCACGTAACGATCAATGTCGTCCGGGTGCATCGGCTCAACCGCCAACTCTGAAACGAAATTGCGGCCCACCAGGTCCAGCATCTCCTGCGCCACCTTCGCCAAAAACTGCGGGCCCACGTGCGCACCCGTCACCCCGCCAGCCTTCTCAATCGCGTCACGCACCTGGCGATACGCCGGGTTGGTAAACGCCTCCGGCGAAATGCCCTCAAAGTAGCTACCGGCTTTCTCCGGGTACTGCAGCGCAATCTTGAGCGCCTCGCGCTGCGGCCACAGCAGCGGATCCTGCGGGTTCGGCGGCACCAACGCGGGCGGCTGACCCGGCGCGGCCTGTGGCTGCGTGCGCTGCGGCTTCTGCCAGGTACGCTGCTGCTTCTTCGGCTGACGCGCCTCCTCGCGGACCTGCTGGAGCACCTCGTCCGGGTTCGGCCAGCCCACCCAGCCCGCGAGCCTGCGCGCGTACTCCGTCTGCAGCACCTTGTCGCTGATACTGGCGACGACGGGCACGGTGCGCCGCAACGCCTGCAGACGCCCCTCCGCCGTGTCCAGCGAGTAGTCCTTCAGCAGGGACTCAATCACGAACTCAAAAATCGGGATTCTCGACGCCACCAAGTCCCGCAACGCGGAATCCCCGCGCTCAAGGCGCAGGTCACAGGGGTCCAGGCCGTCGGGGGCGACCGCCACAAACGACTGCCCCGAAAACTGCTGATCCCCCTGGAACGCGCGCATCGCCGCCTTCTGCCCAGCCTCATCGCCGTCAAACGTGTAAATCAGCTCGCCACGAAAATAGTTGTCATCCAACATGAGGCGGCGAATCACCGCCATGTGGTCCTTCCCGAACGCCGTACCACACGACGCAACCGCCGTCTTCACCCCCGCAGCATGCATCGCCATCACATCCGTGTAGCCCTCCACCACCACAGTCTGGTGATCCGTAGCAATGTGCTTCTTGGCCAAATCCAGCCCAAAGAGCACCTTCGACTTGTGGTACAACATCGTGTCCGCGGTATTCATGTACTTACCCATCGGGTCATCATCAAACAGCTTGCGCGCCCCGAACCCGATCACGTTGCCGGCCACATCCTTAATCGGCCAAATCAGGCGGCGCCGAAACTTATCAATCGGCCCACGACGCCCCATACTCGAAATCCCAGCATCCTGGAGCTCTTGGGCGTCGAAACCCTTGCGAAGCAAGTGCTTCGTCAACGTGTCCCAACCATCCGGGGCGTAGCCGCACTCGAAGTGATAAATCAGCTCCTTCGAAAACCCACGCTCCAGCAAGAAATTCCTACCGACTTCCGCCTCCGGAGTCTCCAACTGCTCACGGTAAAACTCGTGCGCCGCCTTATTCACCGCCAACAGGCGCGCGCGAGTCCCCGGCTTCACATCACGCCCACCAGTCGTCCCGCCCTGGTAATTGATGTGGTAGCCGATCTCCTGAGCAACCGCCTCCACCGCCTCCGGGAAGGACATCTGCTCCATCTCCATCAGGAAGGAAAAGACGTCCCCGCCCTTGCCCGTAGAAAAGCAGTGGTAGTAACCACGCGCCGGACGCACATGGAAAGACGGCGTCTTCTCATCCTTAAACGGGCTCAATCCCTTCAGCGAGTCATAGCCAGCCGGTTTCAGCTGCACATACTCGCCAACGATGTCCTCGATCGCCGCCCGCTCACGAATAGCCTCAATGTCACTATCCGGAATTCTGCCCCTAGCCATACGCACATCGTAGCGCCTGTGCCACAATGACTCAGCGTGAGCCGAAAATCGAAGAACACCGCCGTCGGCGCCGTCGTTGTCGCCGCGGCGCTCCTGATCAACACGTTCCTGCCCAACAAGGACGAGGGCGCCGCGTCGGGAGACCCCACCTCCTGCCCGAACCTCCCCGCAGAGGCCTGGGACACCATCAACCTCATCGAATCCGGCGGACCCTACCCACACCCAGAGGACGACTCGCGCTTCGGCAACTACGAGCGCACCCTCCCCGAAGAGCCACTCGGCTACTATCGCGAATACACCGTGGACACGCCAGGCGTCCACCACCGCGGGCTGCGGCGCATCGTGACCGGCGGCGGAGCCGACGGCGTCGTCGACGAGTGGTACTACACCGACAACCACTACGACACCTTCTGCGAGGTGCAGCCGAGGTAACCAACTGGGGGAAGGTGGCGTCTCGAGCACACTCGGGAAATTGTGAACAAAATTGCTACACTTCCAACGCATGGGGGAATTCGCAGCGCTGCGCGCACACATTCACAGCCTTCGGGGACGCACAGTACAAGCTCAGCGGCTCAAACGAGCCGTCACGAGCGGGACTATGGTGCGGATTGGGAGGTATGGGGCCGTCGAAAAGCGGTGGTGGGGCACGCTTGACCCCGACACCCGCCGCATCGCACGAGCCCTCATCCACGGCCGCGAAAACCGCAAAGCCGCCATCGTTGGGCGCACCGCCGCGCGCCTCCACCGCCTCCCCGTGCCACACCTCGGCCAACAGCCCGAACTCACCGAAGTCGCGCTGCCCAACGGCACCTCCATCACCCGCAGCAAATGGCGCCCCAGCCTCCACTATCGACGCCAAATCCTCCACACCACCGACACCATCGCCGGAATCCGCGTCGCACCCCTGCCCGAAACCATCGCGGGCATCTTCAAATGGGAGCCACGCGCGCAGCTCTACCCCGTCCTCAACCACCTCAAACACATCGGTGGCCACGAGGACACCATCACCGCAGCCATCTGGGCCCTGCCCCACCAACGCGACCGCAACACCCTCCAACTCTGCTGGGAGCGCGCCACCCACCACCCAATCGCGCCCGAGCTCAGCTACCTCGCCACCGCCCTCATCTCCCACCACGCACTCCCCGCGCACTACTGGCACACCCAACCGCACCGCGTCATGTACGGCACCCACTTCGCCCTCGCACTCACCGACGCCCCACTTTTCGACGACCACTGCGCCCCCACCGAAACCAGCTGGGTCCGCACATTGCACGTCCCCGTGGAAGCACTCCACCGCGACCTCCGCGGCACGATCAACCTCATCGCCGACACCGTGCGCGCCACCTACCGCGGCCGCCCGCATTGCGACATCTGCCGGGGCCCGCGCGAACCACTGCAATACGCCGACGACCCCCTCCGTGATGCAAGCATTGAAGCCTACATCGCAAGGATTAGCAGATTCCCCGACGATGAGCGGCCCGAAGGCCTTCTTCCTGCGTGGTGATTTTGGGGGTGGCATGTGTGCTCTCGAGCGGAGTCGGGAATTTGTGAACAAAATTGCGTGTGGTTGGAGTCACAAAATGCGCAATTCTATTCACGATTCTCCGAACAATCTCGCGAGGCATATCCCCACCCCACGCGAGCCGTCGCCGAGGAGAACCTCCGGGAGGGTTCAGAAAACACCGGAAATGAGCTGTGAGGTGTGGCATACTTTCCGCAGTTGTGACTCAAGACACTGACAGAAAGGCGACCGCATGAACTCGCTCTTCCTCGTACTCATCGGGCTGGCGATGCTGCTCACCGGGTACCTGCTCTATTCAAAGTTCCTGGGCCAGCGGGTCTATAAGCTTTCTGAGAGCTATGAGACCCCGGCGCACACTATGGAAGACGGTGTGGACTACGTGCCCACCAACAAGTACGTGCTGTGGGGCCACCACTTCACTTCCGTGGCGGGCGCCGCGCCGATTATCGGCCCGGCAGTCGCTGTGATTTGGGGTTGGCTGCCCGCATTCCTGTGGGTGACCTTGGGAACGGTGTTCTTTGCGGGGATGCACGATTTGGGGGCGTTGTGGGCGTCGCAAAGGCATAAGGGGCAGTCGATTGGTACGTTGTCGGGGCGCTACATCGGCGCGCGTGGGCGCAATCTCTTCCTCGTGGTGATTTTCTTGCTGCTGCTGATGGTGAATACTGCGTTCGCGGTGGTGATTTCGAACCTGCTGATCGCGACGCCGTCGGCGGTGATTCCGACGTGGGGCGCGATCCTGGTCGCGGTGCTGATTGGGCAGGCGATTTACCGCCTGAAGTGGAATCTGCCGCTGGTGTCGGTGGTTGGTGTTGTGGCGCTGTACGCTCTGATGGTGATTGGTGACCGCGTGCCACTCGCGCTGCCGGAGACGGTGATGGGGATTCCGGACCGCGGTATCTGGATCATTTTGCTGTTCGTGTACGCGTTCATTGCGTCGATGCTGCCGGTGTGGGTGCTGTTGCAGCCGCGTGATTACATCAATGGGCTGCAGCTGTTTGTTGGTCTGATTATTCTGTACGCTTCGTTCTTTATTGTGCGTCCGGAGATTGTGGCGCCGTCGCTGAATGAGTCTGTGCCGGAGGGCACGCCGAGTATCTTCCCGCTGCTCTTCGTGACGATTGCGTGTGGTGCGGTGTCTGGCTTCCACGGCATTGTTGCTTCGGGTACGTCGGCGAAGCAGTTGGATAAGGAGACGGACGCGCGCTTCGTCGGGTACTTCGGTGCGGTTGGTGAGGGACTGCTGGCCCTCGGCACGATTGTGGCGACGACGGGCGGCTACAAGACGATCGCGGATTGGGAGAACGTGTACAACGAGTGGAACGCCGGTGGCGTCAACGCCTTCGTCGAAGGCGGCGGTGCGTTGATGAACCAGGGCCTGGGCATCCCGACGTCCCTGTCGGCCACGATTCTGGCCACCATGGCTGTCCTCTTCGCTGCGACCACGATGGACTCTGGTGTGCGTCTGCAGCGCATGGTGGTCGGCGAGATCGGCCAGATTATGGGTGTGAAGCTCTCCGGCCTGGCAGCCACGATCATCGCGGTGGGAGCGGCGCTGGGCTTGACGTTCTCCACTGGCCTCGACGGCTCCGGCGGCATGATCATCTGGCCGCTGTTCGGCACCACGAACCAGCTGATGGCCGGGCTGACCCTGGCAGTCCTGGTGGTCATCCTGACCAGGCTGCGTCGCCCGACGCTGCCACTGCTGATTCCGCTGGCGTTCGTCACGATCATGTCACTGTGGGCGGCGGTGCTGCAGCTGCGCACCCTCTTCGAGGCGGGCAACTGGCTGCTGCTCGCTATCGACGTCGTCATTATTATCTGCGCGATCTGGGTCATCGTTGAGGCGATCACCGCGATCAGCAAGGCGCGCCGCGAGCCAGCCGTCGACTGGGAGGACACGCCAGTCCATGAGACTGCGCAGTAAGCTGGCCGCGCTCGGCGCGGGCCTCAGCGAGTTCTACCAGGCGCCCTACCGCCGCGAATTCGCCCGCGCCGCACGCGAGGAGGACGACCTGTTCACCCTGCTGGTTGCCTCCGAAATGCTCGGCATCCCGAACCCCGCCAGCTACTACACACTCGAACTCCTCCCCCTGCTTTACGACGACTTCCACGCCTGGCACACCCGCATGGGCATGGAACGCTCACCACTCGATGGGATCTCATGTTGCTAGACGCCCCAGTCATGTTCTTCGGTGGGAAAGGTGGCGTCGGCAAGACGACCATCTCCGCCGCCACAGCCGTGCGCCTCGCCGCGCGCGGCCGCCGCGTCCTCTTAGTTTCGACGGACCCCGCACACAACCTCGGGCACATTTGGAACACCTCGCTTCACGACGCCCCCACCGCCCTCGAACCGAACCTCCACGCCATCGAGCTCGACCCGGCAACCATTACTTCACAGCACCTGCGCGCGGTCGGCGAATCGATGCGCGCCATGATGCCCGAACGCCTCCACCGCGAAGTGGACCGCCACCTGGAGATGTCACGGCACTCCCCCGGCATGCACGAGGCCGCACTCCTCGAGCGCATCGCCGACCTCGTCGCAGACCGCGGCGACTACGACCACATCATCTTCGACACCGCCCCCTCCGGCCACACCTCCCGCCTCATGGCGCTTCCCGAGGTCATGGCCGCCTACACCGACGGCCTCTTGGCCCGGCGCGACAAGTCAGACAAGTTCAGCGAGCTCGTCCGCGGGATGGGCGGCACTTCCGGGAACAGCGGCTCCCCCGTCGACCGCCGCAACCAGCAGATCCGCTCCACGCTGCTGAAGCGCCGCCGCAAGTTCGAGCACCTCCGCGCCGTGCTCACCGATCCCGCCCAGTGCGTCTTCCACATCGTGCTGACCGCCGAACGCCTGCCGGTCATGGAGTCGATGGAGTTCTACGAGGAGCTCACCTCCCACGGCGTGCACGTCGGCGGGGCCGTGGTGAACCGCCGCACGCCAGATGAGGCCGGCTCATTTTTGGCGGGACGGCGCGAGGTGGAAGCGCGAGCGCTGGAGCTGCTGGAGCTGCCGGTGCCCATGCTTGAGCTTCCGTGGCTTCCGGGCGAAATTGGCACGCGGGATGCGCTCGAGCAAATCGCTGGTTTCCTCTCCGCGTAGAGGTAGAAGGTGTTGTCTCGAGCGGAGTCGGGATTTTGTGAACAGATTTGCTTGTGTGCCGAGTCACAAAAACTGCACTTTTGTTCACGATTTCCCGAATAATCTCGCGAGGCATACCTCTAGTAGAAGCCGTCGAACGCGGCGGCCTTCTTCGCGGTGCGCTCGAGGCGCGACTCCGTCATCGAGGCGATCTGGTCCACGATGACGCGCTCGCGCTCCAAATCCGTCTCGGCGGCCTCGAACCACTGCTGGAACATCGTGTCCAGGGTGCCCGGCGCGCCGGCGCGCAGGTACTCGTGGACGTGGAAGATGCGGTCGCGCTGCCGGTCCTGGCGAGCGAGGTGCGCGGGCTCGTCCATCACATAGAGCACGGCCACGGTTTTGAGGAGGCGGACCTCCGCCTCCACGTCGGGCGGGACCACGAGGTTGCCGTGCTGTCTGCCCAGCACGTTGTTTGCTTCGTCGGTGAGCGTGGCCTGCGTGACCCCACCGACGTAGCGCCCGACCAGCTGGGAGGTCAGCGCTTTGAGTTGGGTCCAGGACTGGAGGGTGAAGTCGAAGTCGGCGGCTGCGGCGATGGCGGGCAGGGCGCGGAGGCGGTCGGCGGCGTCGATGAGGGAGTCGGCGGTGCCGCCAAACGCGGCGGCACCTTTCTCGGCGAGGGCGGCGAGCTCGACGAAGTCCCAAAGGACCTGCAGTGACACGCGCGAGGAGACGATGCCGTCTTCGACGTCGTGGACGGAGTAGGCGATGTCGTCGGCGAAGTCCATCACCTGTGCTTCCATGGGCGGGCGGTTGTCGGTGTGTCCGGCGCGTGCCCAGGCGAGTATGTCGGCGTCTTCGTCGTAGGCGGAGTATTTGCGGTTGACTGTGCCGTCGGGGTTGGTGCGGGTCCACGGGTATTTGGTGGCGGCGTCGAGGCTGGCGCGGGTGAGGTTGAGGCCGTAGGTGGTGGCGTCGATAATTATTTTTGGTTCGAGGCGCGCGAGGATGCGCAGGGTTTGTGCGTTGCCTTCGAAGCCGCAGGGGGCGGCTTCGTTGAGGGCGTTTTCGCCGTTGTGGCCGTAGGGCGGGTGGCCGATGTCGTGGGTGAGGCCGGCCATTTCGCACAAGTCGGGGTGGAGGCCGAGTCCGGTGCCGATGCCGCGCGCGATCTGCGCGACTTCCAGTGAGTGGGTGAGGCGTGTGCGTGGTGTGTCGCCGTCGCGGGGTCCGACGACTTGGGTTTTGTCGGCGAGGCGTCGTAGCGCTGCGGAGTGGAGGACGCGGGCGCGGTCGCGGGCGAAGGCGTCGCGGGTGTCTGCCTGGGGCGCGGTTTGGGCCCCTTTGGCGGCTTCGGGGGCGCGGCGTTCGACGTCTGCGGCGTTATAGGTGTACACGTCTTCTGAGCGTAAACGGTTCCGGCACGTTTCTGTGTGAGCGACTACCCTCATTGGCATGACTAAGCGCAACTACCGTCTCTTGGCCGCTGCCCCGCTGTTCGTTGGGGGCGCGTTGCTGGCTGTCGCTCCGGTGGCGCAGGCTGCAGCGCCGTCCGTGTCTGTGCTGGCACTTCAGCCCAGCTTGTTGACGACGCCAGTCACCGACGAAGCTGGCGTCCTGACTCCTGGGGAGATTTCCCAGGTTGAGGACGCTATCGCGCAGGTCAGCGCGCAGAAGGGTCGCTCGGTGCGAGTAGTGTTCCTCGATTCCTTTGAGGGCACGCCGCCGTCGCAGTGGACGGAGGACGCGGTGCGGGCCAACGGGCCGAACACGGCAGTCATCGCGATTTCTCCGAATGAGCGCGCGTACAGCGTGACCACTGGCGAGCAGTGGTCGTCAGCGGAGGCGGACGCGATTGACCAGGCAGCGTACGCGAGGTTGGTGCAGTCTGACTGGGCGGGTGCCGCGCTGGCCGCGGTTGAGGCGGCCGGCAGCGCTAGTGCTGGTTCGGGCGGCTCGGGTTCGGGCTCAGGCGGCGGCGAGGCAACCGGCCTGATTGCTGGCGGTGCCGGGCTCGCCGCGGTTGCTGGTGGCGGGTACTGGGCTGTGTCGCGCCGGAAGAATAAGCAGCACAGGGAGGCGCAGGTGGCGTCGGCACGCGAGCTCGCGCCCGGCGATGCGGACTCACTCAACCGTCTGCCTACTTCTACCCTGGACACGGTGGCCCAGGAAGCCCTCGTCTCTGCTGACGAGTCCGTGCAGCAGGGCCAGGAGGAGCTGCGCCTGGCTACCTCCGAGTTTGGCGCCGACCGCGTGCGCCCGTTTACCGCGGCGATGAACTCGGCGACCACCGCCCTGCAGCGGGCGTTTCGCACCCAGCAGGCGCTGCACGACGCGATCCCGGAGACCGAGCCGGAGCGCCGCGCCATGCTTATCGACATCATTACGTCCGCCCGCACGGCTGAAGCGTCGCTGCGCGCGAAGACGGAGGAGTTCAACTCGATGCGCGGTGTGCTGATGCGCGCGCCGGAGGAGATCGAGAAGGTCATGCAGCGCACCGTCGATCTGCGCTCGCGGCTGGAGCCTGCGAAGCAGCAGCTGGTGGCGCTGCGGGAGCAGTACCCCGCCCAGATGCTGCACTCCATCGACGGCAACGTGGAGCTCGCCGCCGAGTCCCTCGATGAGGCCGAGGCGCAGCTGGACAAGGCCCGCGGTCTTGCCGCGCGTCCGGCCGGTGAGCAGGGCCCGCTTCTCGACGTCCTCTCCGCCGCCACCCGCGCCGTCGAGCTTTCCGACCACAACCTGTCAGCCATCGAACACGCCGACGCGAACATCCGGACAGCGAAGGAGAACCTCTCCTCGCTCATTCAGGAAATCCGCGACGAGATCGAGAAGATCGCGCAGCTTAAGGGCGCACGTGCGCAGGGCGCTGACATCGACGTGGCCGCCCTCGATCGGGTTTCCGCAACCGCCCATGAGGCTATCGCCAACATCGGCGACCGCGACACCACCGACCCACTGAGCCTGTACGCCGACTTGAGCGACGTGGACGCCCAGCTCGACGCAGAAATCGAACGCGCCGAGGGCGCCGCCCACGACCAGTCACGAGCACTGACCATGTTTGACCAGCAAATGCAGGTGGCCACCACCCAGATCCAGTCCGCCGAGGACATGATTCGCTCCCGCGGAAGGATTATCAGCTCGCAGCCGCGCACCCTGCTGGCCCAAGCGCAGCGCGAATACGCGGAGGCCCAGCAGCGCCGCACCAGCAACACCCGTGAGGCCATCGAATACGCCCGCCAGGCAACCACCACCGCGCGTCGCGCGATCCAGGCCGCCAAGGACGACCTGGACCAGTACCGTCGCGCCCAAGCCCGCGATACCGCGAACTCCATGGCGCAGGCAGTCCTGTGGGGCTCGATCCTGTCCGGCGGCGGCAACCGCGGGGGCGGCTTCGGGGGCGGAGGATTCGGTGGAGGCGGCGGCTTCTCCGGTGGCGGCGGTGGCGGGATGAACACCCGCGGCGGCACTTTCTAACCGGCTAGTAGCGCAGCCTGCGCGTGGGCGTATCCACGTACGTGAGCGCCCACGTTATAAACAGCAGATCCCCCACGAGCGCCTCGGAGGCGCAGTCCCCCAGAACGGTCACCTCCAACTCACCGTTGAGGTGGCCGTTTGTCGTTGCGACGGTGGTGCCGCGGGCGTCGATAATGTCGCGGCAGCGCCCCCGGGTCCTGCGCACCGTGTAGGGCCTGCCGCCGCACTCGGCGGCGTAACGCGCCACCGTCAGGCTCGTCTTGCGCAGCAGGTAGCGCTGGCCGCGCTCGTCGACTGCGCGCAGCGACGCGGGGAACGTCGACACCATGGTGATGCGGTGACCGTCCGCGGTGATCGTGGCGCCCTCCACGGTTGCCACCGCCGCATCGGTTCCTTCGAGCGCCGCACCGCGCCACCACAACGTGGTCATTAGAGGAACATCACCAGCACGATGATTCCCGAGAACAGCAACAGCGTGCCGATCAGCGCATTCGAAATCCCGAGCTTCTTCGCCTCCAGGACCTCGCGGCTTACCCACGCCAACCCCGCCACATCAGTGGCAGGCAGGGTGGTCTCGCCCTCGAACTCGAGGATTGCTTTGCGCACCCCGTTGTGGTCCTGGGTGAACTGCGCGACCTTCTCGCCGGCGGAGTCATTGACCACCCAGTTCTTGCCCCACTCGTTGACCAGCACGTAGGAGCGCTCCCCAATATGCACAGGGATCTCCTTCGCGCGCGCCAAGGAAGCGGTGGCTTCCACCACTGTCTCACCGTTACACTTCGCCACCGCGCCGGACTCAGGAGCGACCAGCAGGTCCCACTGCTGCCCGCCCACCGTTGCGGACTCGTGCGTGAACTCGCCGAGTACCTCCGGGCCGGCCTCAGCCAACAGCTTCGGAGCGTCGCGCTGCGTGCGGTCCCAGCTTACGTAATGCATGGCGAGTGCCTCCTAGCAGCCGATCAGGCGGGTAGCCAGGTATGCCTCGAGCTCGTCGATCTTGACGCGCTCCTGCTCCATCGTGTCACGCTCGCGGACGGTCACGGCGCCATCCTCAAGCGAGTCGAAGTCGAAGGTCACGCAGAACGGCGTACCGGTCTCGTCCTGGCGGCGGTAGCGACGGCCGATCGCGCCGGAGGTGTCGAAGTCGACATTCCAGTGCTGGCGCAGCTTCGCGGCGAGCTCCTCAGCGGGCTCGGCAAGCTCGGACTTCTTGGACAGCGGCAGCACAGCAACCTTCACCGGCGCCAGGCGTCGATCCAGCTTCAGCACCACGCGGGTATCCGTGCCACCCTTGGCGTTCGGGGCTTCTTCCTCGTGGTAGGCGTCGACAAGGAAGGCCATCATCGCACGGCCAAGGCCGGCGGCTGGCTCGATGCAGTACGGCGTCCAGCGCTCGTTTGCTGCCTGGTCGAAGTAGGACAGGTCCTCGCCGGACTTCTCGGAGTGCGTGCGCAGGTCGTAGTCCGTGCGGTTTGCAATACCCTCGAGCTCGCCCCACTTGGAGCCGGTGAAGTTGTAGGCGTACTCGATGTCGACAGTGCGCTTCGAGTAGTGCGACAGCTTCTCCTTCGGGTGCTCGTACAAGCGCAGATTATCCGGGTTAACGCCCAGGTCGATGTACCACTGCAGGCGGTTATCAATCCAGTACTGGTGCCATTCTTCATCCTCACCCGGCTTGACGAAGAACTCCATCTCCATCTGCTCAAACTCACGGGTACGGAAAATGAAGTTGCCTGGCGTGATCTCGTTGCGGAAGGACTTACCAATGTTCGCGATACCGAACGGCGGCTTCAGACGCGCGGACGTCATCACATTCTTAAAGTTCACGAAGATGCCCTGCGCCGTCTCCGGGCGCATGTAGTGCAGGCCCTCCTTGTCGTCGACCGGGCCCAGGTACGTCTTCATCAGGCCCGAGAACTCACGCGGCTCAGTCCAGTTGCCCGGCTGGCCCGTCTCCGGGTCCTTGATGTCAGCCAAACCGTTTACTGGCGGGTGGCCGTGCTTCTCCTCGTAGGCCTCCAGCAGGTGGTCAGCGCGGTAGCGCTTGTTGGTGTACAGCGACTCCACCAGCGGGTCCGTGAACACCTCCACGTGGCCCGAAGCCTCCCACACCTGACGCGGCAGAATAATCGACGTATCCACGCCGACCGTATCCTTCCGGGACTGCACCATGTGCTTCCACCACTGGCGCTTAATGTTTTCCTTCAGCTCGACACCGAGCGGACCGTAGTCCCATGCAGAACGCGTACCGCCGTAAATTTCACCGGCCGGGTACACAAGGCCACGGCGCTTGCAAAGGTTAACAACGGTATCGATCTTGCTGGCTGACATGAACACTCCTCATATATGGGTGATGCAAAAACTACCCGCTTAGTGTAGCCAATCCCCCAGACACTTAGCATCTACCCCACCACATTGGCGCCGTCCGCTACTCTGGGACGCACTATGCCAAGCTCGAATAACCCCGTCAGGAAACTCGGCCCGCGCATGACCCGCCAGCGCCAGGCCGTCGTGGACGCGCTGAAAGACATTGACAAGTTCAGCCCAGCCAAAGACATCCACGCAGCGCTAGTCGACCGCAACGAGCAAGTCGGGCTCACCACCGTCTACCGCACGTTGCAGGGGCTCGCCGAAATCGGCGCCGTCGACGTCATCCAAAGCCCAGAGGGCGAAACCCTCTACCGGCACTGCCTCACCGAGCACCACCACCATCACCTCGTGTGCGTCAAGTGCGGCACCAGCGAGGAGATCGAAGGCGGCCCCGTCGAGTCCTGGGCCGAAGCCACGGCCAAAGAGCACGGCTTCACGCTCGTCGCCCACGAGGCCGAAATCTACGGCATCTGCAGCAACTGCCAGGCCTAATCAAACTTATCGACGGCCCCTCCGAACCTCCTGTCACGCTTCGCATACTCGTAGACGGCGTCGAACATGTCGTCCTTGGTAAAGTCCGGGAAGAGCTTGTCCTGGTAGACCATCTCCGCGTACGCCGACTGCCACAGCAAAAAGTTCGACGTCCGCTTCTCCCCACTCGGCCGCAAAAACAGGTCCACGTCCGGCATATCCGGCCGGTACATATACTTCGCGAACGTCTTCTCCGTAATATCCCCAGGCGCAATCTTGCCGTCCCGAGCGTCCTTGGCCAGCTGGCGAGCGCCGTCGATAATCTCGGCGCGACCACCGTAATTGATGCACATCGCGAGTGTGAGCCCCGTGTTGTCCTGCGTGAGCTCCTCGGCGGCCTCGAGCTCGCGAAGCACCGAGCGCCACAGCCGCGGGCGGCGCCCCGCCCACACGATGCGCACGTTCTTCTCGTGCAGCTCCTCGCGCTGGCGGTGCAACACATCGCGCGAAAAGCCCATGATGAACCGCACCTCCGAAGCAGCGCGGCGCCAGTTCTCCGTCGAGAACGCGTACGCCGACAGCCACTCCACCGACCCCATCTCAATGCAGGCATCCACGCAGTCCAGCAGCACCGCCTCACCACGCTTGTGGCCCTCGGTGCGCTTCATGCCGCGCTCCTGCGCCCACCTGCCGTTACCGTCCATCACCAACGCGATATGACGAGGAATAAACTCCGGGGAAATCTGCGGTCTGCTCATGGGAAACATTATGCCTGCTTCATCACTCGCAAACTTGTTAACCCCGCCCCCAAATAAAACTGCAGGTGAGCAGACGTCGCCCGGTGCACCTGCTCCGCGAACTCCTCCGAACACACATGGTCATGCTCCAACAGCCACATCGAATGCAGCACCTCCGGGTCCACATCCATCGCCCCCGGCGGCCTGCACAGCGTGCACACCGCGCCGCCCGTCCCCGCGTGAAACGCCTTATGCGGCCCCGGCGCCTGACAGTTCGCGCAGTTAAACAGGCTCATCTTCCAGCCCGCGTGCGCCGCCGCCTTCAACAAAAACGCGTCCAGCACCAAGGTCGGGTGCGTCGGCGACTGCAGACGCTCAAAGCCCTCCTGTAGCAGCGCAAATAACTCCGGATCGCCCTGGTCAAAGGACAGCTTCTCCGCAGCCTCCAACATCGCGCAACCCGCCGCGTACCTATCGAAGTCATCAATGATCGCGTGACCATAAAACGCGACGGTATCGGCGCTAGTGATCGTCGATAAGCCTCTGCCCGGATAAACCTGCACATCCACCTCGACGAACGGCTGCAACCGCGACCCGAACCGCGACCGCGCCTTGCGCACCCCCTTCGCCACCCCCCGCACCAAGCCATGATCGCGCGTCAACAACACAACAACGCGATCCGCCTCCCCGAAATCGTACGTGCGCACCACAAACGCGCGATCCCGCCACGACGGCCTCCCCGCGCCGCGACCTCTCCTAGAAGCCAAGACGCCCCAACGCCTTCGGGTCCTCCTGCCAATTCTTCAACACCTTCAAACGCACATCCAGGTACACGTTCTGGCCCACAAGCTCCATAATCTGCTTCCGCGAACGGTGCACAATCCCGCTCAAACGACGCCCACCAGGCCCCTCAATAATCCGCTTCTGGCCCGGGCGCTCCAAGAACATCACCGCGTAAATCATCATCCGATCCGGGCGCTCCGGATCCGGATGCATCTCATCAATCTGCACCGCCACCGAGTGCGGCAGCTCCTCACGCAGCCCACTCAGCGCCTCCTCACGGATCAACTCCTCAATCCGCGCCTCGACGCCCTCATCCGTCACCTGATCAACCGGATAAAACCGCGGCCCCTCCGGAAGCTTGCTCACCAGCACATCCATCAGTACGTCCAGCTGCACCCGGTCCTTCGCAGACACCGGCACCAACTCCACGTCCTGCCCCAAGTACTCGTGCATCTCCAGCAGACGCTCCCCCACCACGTCCTTCGGCACCTTGTCCAACTTCGTCACGATGCCCACAATCGGCGTCTTCGGCTTCGCCGCCCGAATCTCCTCCAAAATGTAGCGATCCCCCGGCCCCAACTTCTCATCCGCAGGCACCGTAAACCCAATCACGTCCACATCCTGGTACGTATCCTTCACGATCTCATTCAGCCGCTGCCCCAACAACGTCCGCGGCCGGTGCACCCCCGGCGTATCCACCACAATCACCTGCGCATCCTCCCGATTCACCACCCCACGAATCGGCCGACGCGTCGTCTCCGGCTGATCCGCCATAATCGCAATCTTCTCCCCCACCAACGCATTCATCAGCGTCGACTTGCCCGTATTCGGCCTGCCCACAAAACTCACAAAGCCGGACCGGAACCCCTCCGGGGTCTGCGTAAAGCCCGCGTAGTCGCTGATGCTTGGCTCTGGGGTCGCGCCTGGGTTCGCGTTTGCGTCAGCTGGTGCGTTAGACAGGTCCGGGAACTCCGGGAAGTTTTCGCTCATGGTGCAGAAGTCTACCCTGCGCGGTTGGCAGTGCCGTGTTGTCGCTGTTCAAACTTCAAAACAATTCACAAACTTCAAAACTTTCAAAAGCATTCACAATCTTCAAAGGGTTTCTGCGGTTTTTGTTTCGTTTTAGCTCCGGTCGAGGTGTTAAAGGAGTGCGATGCAGGTCGCCGAAAATCGACCCGGGTAGGTGAAAACGTGCGACCTGCATCGCACGCTTCTAAGCGCACGCTTTGAGCAAAACGGGCACAAACTGAAGACAGTTGTGACCTCAAGACGGCCACAAAACGACCTCATTTTGCAGTGCTCTCCTGGAGGTTGCGTTCCGGCCGAGGTATTAAAAGCGTGCGATGCTGGTCAGTGAAATTCGGCCGGGTTGAGAGAAAATGCGCGACCTGCATCGCACGCTTTTAATCGCACGCTTTGAGCAAAATGGGCGCGAGAAGCTCGCGAAGAAGGCGGCGAAACAGGCGGCACACTATCGGCGGGCGCGGTTCAGGGCGGAGTGGACCGTCGATAAGAAGGTGGCGGGGTTGCCTTCGACATCAGTGGGCGAAAAGCGGACCAACTCGTAGCCGAGATTGCGCAAGGTATCGGCGCGGCGTTTCTCCTTCAAGAGCACATCCGCTGTGTCCACGTCAGAGCCGAGGTACTTCACGTTCCCATCGATTTCAATGATCAGCGCATTCTCAACGAGAAGGTCCACACGGTAGCGCGTCGAATCGATCCATACGTTAGGCAACACATTCTTGAAGCCTGCATCTAGCAGCACTGCCCGACCATAGGACTCCGGCGCAGACTCCGGACCAAGCACAGCGTACTGGACAGCCTTTCGAGCTGCACCAATCCCATGAAACCGGGGAGTCGTGCGCATTAAATGCTCTAGCTGCGGCGCGATAAGCGTGCGTGAATAGAGTAGCCAGTCCGCAGCTACGAGCGCATGTTTGAACCCGGCTTCCCGTGCGATCTCCAAAAAGGTCCGGTACGGAGTAGTCGTGTTGAGGTGCTGGCCTCGCACCACCTCGTCTGGCCCGAATCGCGACCGGACGTAGCGCACACCTGGCTGCCGCGTTGGCTTCGGCGGCGGGTTGTGCGTCAACATCGAGACCTGCGGCATCGGCTGATTGACCGTCCACATCCCCAGCAGGTGCGCCGCCGCCCGCCCCGTCACAACCGCAGTCTGCGCAACCGCACCGACAGCGAAGCTCCTCACCCAATCACGCTGGTACCTCGGGACCTTTTCAATTATTGATGCCGGCACCGCCAACCCCGACGACAACCTCACCAGCTCGCCGGAATCCAAGCGCTCCCGCACCTCGCGGCTCACGTTCACGCAGCTCCGAGTGTCAACAAACTCGGAGCGCAACCGTGTTTTCCAGTCCCCCATATCCATGTGCCTCATTGTGGCAGGCATGCGGTCCCGGCAACAGGGTTTTCCGTGCTTTGCACACCATGGTGTGCATCCGGGTGCACCCGGCTTCACCTCGAAAACGTTCCGGTCGAGGTATTAAAAGCGTGCGATGCTGGTCAGTGAAATCGGCCGGATTGGGAGAAAATACGCGACCTGCATCGCACGCTTTTAATCGCACGCTTTAAGCAAAATGGACGTGGAAGCGTGCGAAAAACGCGGGCGCAAACGGCTAGAGCGCCTCGACCTCGAACTGCAGCTGAGGGTTGGCGTAGGCGTCCTGGGACTCGACGAGTAGGAGCTCGGCGGAGTCGGCGTCGTAGGTGCGCTTGAGCAGGTCGTAGACGGAGCTGGCGGTCTTGGCCAAGGCGTCGGCGGCGTTGCCGCCGCGCAGGTAGTGGCCGGTGAAGAGGGCTGCGGTGACGTCGCCGGAGCCGTTGCGCTTGAATGGCAGGCGTGGGGTGCGCACGATCCACTTGCCGTGGTCGTCGACGGCGATCATTTCGATGGTGTCGGCGGGGGCGTCGGCGCGTTCGACGGAGGTGACGAGGACGGTGGAGGGGCCCATCTCGCGGGCGGCATCGACGGCGCAGAGGGTGGAGTCCAGGTCGGTGACGTCTTGTTCTACGAGGTAGCCGAGTTCGAACTGGTTGGGGGTGATGAGGTCGGCGACGGGGACGACGCGGTCGCGGAGGAGGGGCGGGATGTTGTCGGAGACGAAGCAGCCGGATTTGGCGCTGCCCATGACTGGGTCGCAGGCGTAGATGGCGTCGGGGTTGACGGCTTTGACGCGGGCGACGGTGTCGATGATGACGTCGGCGATGTCGTCGCCGCCTTGGTAGCCGGAGAGGATGGCGTCGACACGCGGGAGGGCCCCGCGCTCCTCGATGCCGTCGATGATGGCCGCAACCTCCGTGGCTGGGATCATTGGGCCTTTCCAGGAGCCGTACCCGGTGTGGTTGGAGTAGTTGACGGTGTAGACGGGCCACACTTCGTGGCCGATGCGCTGCAGTGGGAAGACGGCGGCGGAGTTGCCTACGTGGCCGTAGGAGACGGCGGACTGGATCGACAAGATATTGCTCATGGGGATAAGCGTACAAACCTGACGGCTACTTGTCTTCAGAACCCCCGTCTGAATCTTCCATGGGTGCTTCGGCGGGTTCGGGGACCTCGATGAGCACGCTACGGGTCTTAATGCGTCCGCGCCGGTCGCGGCCGCCTTCCGCGGTATAGCGTAGGCCGTCGTGGACGATGGCGGACCCCGGCAGCGGCACGCGGCCCAGCTCGTAGGACAGCAGGCCTGCCACAGTATCGACGGAGTCGGTGACGTCCTCCTCGAAGGCGAGCTCGTAGTCGAGGTTGTCGGCGAGGAAGTCGACGAGGTCGTCGAGAGGCAGGCGTGCCTGGGCGCGCAGGGTGCGCGCGGCGACGAACTCGATTGGGGCGTCTTCGTCGTCGTCGTATTCGTCGGTGATTTCGCCGACGATTTCCTCCAGGAGGTCCTCCATCGTGAGCAAGCCGGCGACGTTGCCGAACTCGTCGATCACGATGGCGATGTGCGTGTTCACCCGCTGCATCTCTTGCAGCAGCACGTCGAGTGGCTTGGAGTCTGGGATGAACAGCGGGTCGCGCATCAGGGTGGACAGCACGGTGTCCGGTGCGACCGGGGTGCCGGTGGGTCCGAACATGTCCTTCAGGTATGCGACGCCCACAATCTCATCGACGTTCTCCCCGATGACGGGCACGCGGGAGTGCCCGGAGCGCACCATCAGCGTGGTTGCCTGACGGGCTGTCTTCTCCCCTTCAATCCAAATCATTTCGGGGCGCGGCACCATGATTTGGCGGGCGTGGGTGGAGGCGAGGTCGAAGATGTTTTGGATCATGCGGCCCTCGGCGGTTTCCACCACGCCTTTCTCCTGGGCGATGTCGACCATCTCGCGCAGCTCCACTTCGGTGGAGTACGGGCCGTCGCGGAAGTCCTCGCCGGGGTGGAACAGGTTGCCCACCCAGATGAGCAGGCGTGAAACTGGACCGAGGACCCGGTTGACAATGATCAGCCACGGCGCGGCCTTCAGCGAGATCGTGTAGGGGTTGCGGCGCCCCGCGGTGCGCGCAAACACACCGATGATGCTGAACTGCAGCAGCGTAACCGACGCGACGGCGGCGATGATCGCCCACGCGTCGGAGGGGATCAGATCCATCGCCAGCATGGCGGCGAAGACGGCTGCAACGGCGTCGAGGACGGTGCGCAGCATAACCAGCATGTTGATCTGGTTCGCGCGGGCGTCGACAACTCGGGCGAGTGCCTTGGCACCTGAGACTTCGTCCTTGACCATGGTCTCGACGCGCGCGCGTGAAATCGGGGTCAGCGCCGATTCGACCGATCCGAACAGGCCGGAAAGCAGCAGCGCGAGCACGGCGACGAGGCCGTAGGCAACGGTGAACTCCATTTAGTCGCGGCCCTTCATCATGCGGTCGAGCTCCTCGCGGTCGGCGGCTGAGGGAAATGCATGGGCGCCGGTCGGCTTAGGCTGGTACTCGATGCCGCGTGCCGCCAGCGAGTCGTACCAGTCCGCGAGCAGCTCGTTTTGCAGCGAGAACATCTCGCGTTCCTCGTCCGGCATGACGTGGTCGTAGCCGAGCAGGTGCAGCACACCGTGGACGGTGAGCAGGGCGAGCTCGTGGCCGAGGTCGTGGCCTGCCATCTCCGCCTGCTTGCGGTCAAAGGATGGGCACAGGATGATGTCGCCGAGCATCGCTGCACCGAACGGGGACGCGTCCGGGCGCCCGCCGCCTGGGGTGAGCTCGTCCATCGGGAAGCTCATGACGTCCGTGGGCCCTTCCAGATCCATCCACCGAACGTGGAGGTCAGCCATGGTGGCTTCGTCGACAAGCGTGATGGTTGCCTCCGTGTCTGGGTGCACATCCATGGCTTGCAGGGCGAAGGAGCAGACATCGACGAGCATTTCCTCGTTGACGTCTGCCTCCCCCGATTCGTTGAGGACTTCAATACTCACTGTCTTGCCTCTTCTTCGCGTTGTTTTCGTTCGTAGCGTGCGGCGTTGCGCGCGTCGTGCTCGTCGTAGGCCGCGACGATCCGGGAGATCAGGTGGTGTCGCACGACGTCTTCCGCGCGCAGGTCCTGGAAGGAAATGCCCTCGATGTCGCCAAGGATGCGGCGGGCGACGCGCAGGCCGGAGACCGTGCCGCGCGGCAGGTCAACCTGGGAAATATCGCCCGTGACCACCATCTTCGAGCCGAAGCCCAAGCGGGTGAGGAACATCTTCATCTGGGAGCCAGAGGTGTTCTGGGCCTCGTCGAGGATGACGAACGCGTCCGAGAGGGTGCGCCCGCGCATGTACGCCAGCGGGGCGACCTCAATGATGCCGGCCTCGATAAGCTTCGGGATGGCTTCCGGGTCCATCATGTCGCGCAGCGCGTCGTAGAGCGGCCGCAGGTAAGGGTCGATCTTGTCGCTGAGCGTGCCCGGCAGGAAGCCGAGCTTCTCCCCTGCCTCGACGGCGGGGCGGGTCAAAATGATGCGCTTGACCTCTTTATTGTGCAGCGCCTGCACGGCCTTCGCCACGGCCAGGTACGTCTTACCGGAGCCCGCAGGCCCAATGCCGAACGTGATCGTGTTGTCGTCGATCGCGTCGACGTAGGCCCGCTGGCCTGCCGTCTTCGGCCGGATGACCTTGCCGCGCCGCGAGATGATCTCCGCGCCGAGCAGCTCCGCCACCGACTCCGGCGACTCCACCTCCATCAGCGAAATCGCGTGCGTGACAGTATCCGGGGTGATCGGGACGCCGCGCCGCGCCATCGACTCGAGCTCGTCGAGCACCCGCAGCGCGTGCGCGACCACCACGGCCGGGCCCCGCACGGTCACCGCGTTGCCGCGCGCGTGCACGTCGGCGCCGAGGTGTTGGTTGAGCACCCGCAGGTTCGTGTCATTAATACCGAGCACGTCCTGGGTGTATACAGAGTCAAGCTCAATGTTGCGCGTGACCAAAGGTTCCATGTCGCCTAACCCTACCAGCGCGTCGTCAGCGCGCCGATTGCGCATAGTGCAGCAAAACCGGCGCTGGCGGTGCGTAACACTTCCGGCCCGAGGGTGACAGCGCGGGCGCCGATGAGCTCGAGCTCATCCTCGCCGATGCCGCCTTCCGGCCCCACGATGAGCCAGATGTCGCGCCCGAACTCGACGGTGGTCAGCGGCACGGCCGCGTCTTCGTGCAGCACCAACGCCTGCTTTTCGACGCCCCCTTCGCCCACCTCGGCAAGCAGGTCCTTCAGCTGGTTCGTGGTCACCGGATCTGCGACCTGCGGCACCCAGGCCCGGCGCGCCTGCTTCGCGGACGCGATCGCCTGGTGCTGCCACTTCTCCACCTGCTTGGCCTGCTTGGCGGCGGGCCAGCGCGCGATGGTGCGGTGCGAGATCCAGGGGACGATGGCGTCGACACCTCCTTGGACGGCGAGATCGACGGCGAGCTCCGCGCGTTCCGACTTCGGCACTGCCTGCACCAGGGTGACGCGCTGCTCGGGCGCGGGCACGGTGCGGACTTCGGTGACGTCGCCGCGCAGCTGCTGCTTGTCGCTGTGGCGGACAATGACATCCGCGACGGTGCCGGCGCCGTCGGTCAGCGCGATGCGCTCACCGGGCTCGATGCGTTTGACGAAGGCGTGCTTCGCCTCGTCGCCGTCGAGGGTCCCGCTGGCGGGGTCGGGGGTGAGGAAGTACGGAACGCTCATTTAGCGGCGGAACCTGTCGCGCATGCGGGAGAAGAAGCCTTCGTCGCGCTCGTCGTCGTGGTGGACGCCGGTGGCGTCGCCGCGGGCGTCGCGAAGCTGCTCGAGGCTGCGGCGCTCCTCGCCACTGAGGTGCGTCGGCACGACGACCTGGATGTGGGCGATCATGTCGCCGTGGCCCTCGGCGCGCAGGCGTGGCATGCCCTCGTCCTCGAGGCGGACCTCGTCGCCGGGTTGGGTGCCCGCCGGGATCTCGATGGTGGTCGTGTCACCGGCAAGGTTTTCGACATCGATGCTGGTGCCCAGCGCGGCGTCGTACATCGGCACGTTCAGGCGCAGGTGCAAGTCGTTGCCGTCGCGCACGAACGTCGAGTGCGGCGCGGTCTGCACCTCCACGTAGAGGTCACCGGCGGGACCGCCACCGTGGCCGACCTCGCCCTGCCCCGCCATGCGGATGCGCATCCCGTTGGCGATACCCGCCGGGATCTTCACCTTCAGGTCGCGGGTGGCGCGCACCCGACCGTCGCCGGCGCACTGGCGGCACGGATCCTGGATCACTTCGCCGTAGCCGTGGCACTTCGGGCAGTCGTGCGTGGTCATCACGTTGCCCAGGAAGGACTGCTGCACTTCCTGCACCACGCCCTGGCCCGCGCAGTAGTCACACTGCACGGCCTTCGCCTCAGACTCGGAGCCGGTGCCGTGGCACTTCTGACACAGCACCGCGGTATCCACGGTGACCTCCTTGGTCACGCCCGCATAGGCGTCCTCCAGGGTGATCTGGGTGCGCAGCAGGGCGTCGTTGCCCGGCTGGACGCGCGAGCGCGGCTCGTGGCTGCGCCCGCCCCCACCGAAGAAGGCGTCGAAAATGTCGCCGAAGCCCCCGAAGCCACCGCCACCGGCGCCGCCCATGCCGCCCTGCTCCATCGGGTCACCGCCGCGATCCACGATGCTGCGCTTCGCTGGGTCCAGCAGCACCTCCTGCGCCAACGAGATCTCGGCGAACTTCTCAGCCGCCTCATCAGACGGGTTCACATCCGGGTGGTACTTGCGGGCGAGCTTCCGGTACGCCCTCTTGATTTCCTGCTCGGTCGCCTCTCGGTCAACGCCGAGGATGCCGTAATAATCACGAGCCACTAGTTAGTTCCCTTTCAACACTTCGAAGTTATTCGCCCCGCAAAATGCGACTGATGTACTGAGCCACGGTGGCAACCTTTTGCATGGTACCCGGATAGTCCATATGTGTCGGACCGACCACCCCAAGGCCGCCGAGCGCCTCGTCGCCAGCTCCATATGCAGTACTAACAATGGAGGCCTGAGAAAATTCCTTTTCCTCATTCTCATTGCCAATACTGACCGAGACGTGCTCCAGCTGCTGCGCGTTCGCCAACAGCTTCAGCACGATCACCTGCTGCTCCAGCGCCTCAATCACGCTGTGCAGATCCACCATCCGGTTCACGCTCAAGTTCCCGGCGCCCGCGATGAGCAGCCGGTCGGTCGTGGTCTCCACCAACGTCTCGATGAGCACCGCCGTCGCCCGCTCCACCGCATCCGCGATGACCGGCGGCGCCTGCGCGTGCAGCATCTTCAGCGCGGCGGAGGCATCGCGCATCGTCTTGCCCACCAGCACCGTATTGAGCAGGTCCCGCAGCAGGAACACCCCGTCGGTGCCCAGCGGCGCGGCGAGCTCCACGTTGCGCTGGTCCACGCGCCCGGTATCCGTGATCAGCACGAGCAGCAGCCGCGTTGGGGCCAGCGCCACCACCTCGCAGTGCTTCACGCGAGACACGTTCAGCGTCGGCAGCTGCACCACCGCCGCCTGGTTCGTCAGCTGGGCCAGCAGCTGCACACTGCGGCGCAGCACGTCCTCCATGTCCACGCCGTGCTCAAGGAAGTCCAAAATGGCGTGGCGCTCCGCGGTGGACAGCGGTTTGACGTCGTGGAGGGCGTCGACAAACGCGCGGTACCCGGCCTCCGTCGGGATGCGCCCCGAGGACGCGTGCGTCTGCGTGATGTAGCCCTCGCGCTCCAGCACGCTCATGTCGTTGCGGATGGTCGCCGAGCTGACCTTCAGCCCGTGGCGCTCCACCAGCATCTTCGATCCGACGGGTTCCTGCCGCGCAATATAGTCGGCGACGATTGCGCGCAGCACCCGCTGTCTGCGATCATTCGCTGCACTCATTAGCACTCTCCTTCGTCGACTGCTAACTCATACTACTCTGCCTCCTCGGCAGCCAAAATGTCCGTCACGATCCCGTCCGCCAGCAAGCGCCCCGCATCAGTCACGGCCACGCGCTCGCCTGCAGTCAAAAGGCCCGCCGCCACATACTTCTCGACGACCCCTTCCGCCCCCTCACCAATCAGCCCCCGAGGCACACCCTCCTTCAGCCGCAGCCCCAGCATCACCTGCTCCTCGTGCCGCTCCTGCGGCGTGAGCGTCTCCCCGCCGTCAATCGGCAGCGTGCTGTCGGCGAGCAACTGGTTGTAACGTTCCGGCCGCTTCACGTTCCAGAACCGGCGATCCCCAATAAACGAGTGCGCCCCCGGGCCCGCACCCCACCAGTGCGCGCCACGCCAATACAGCAGGTTGTGCTGGCACTCCCCGCCTGGCCGCGCCCAGTTGGACACCTCGTACCAGCCGAACCCGGCCGCCTCCAAGGTGTCGGCAATCATCTCGTAACGGTCCGCATACACGTCCTCCTGCGGCGCGGGCAGCTCACCGCGGCGGATCTTGCGCGCCATGGCGGTGCCGTCCTCCACGATCAGCGAGTAGGCGCTCACATGGTCGACGCCCGTCGACAGGATGGCGTCGAGGGTGCGGCGTACGTCGTCGTCCGTTTCCGTCGGCGTGCCGTAAATCATGTCCAGATTCACGTGCTCGAAGCCGGCGTCGAGGGCCTCCTTGGCCGCCGCGACCGCCCTGCCCGGCGTGTGCTTCCGGTCCAACACCTTGAGCACCGACGCCGACGCCGACTGCATCCCCAACGACACCCTCGTAAACCCGTGCTCCAGCAGCCCCGCGAAGTACGCCGGATCCGTCGACTCCGGGTTCGACTCCGTCGTCACCTCCGCCCCCGCCTGGATGCCGAAGGTGTCCCGCACCATCGACAACACCCTGCCCAGTCCATCCGCCCCCAACAGCGAGGGGGTCCCACCCCCGATAAACACTGTGCTCGCCTCAGCCACGCCCGGCTGGTGTGCCGCCAGCTGCAGCTCCTTTTCCAGCGACTCTAGGTACTCCGCGTGGGAGCTCTCCACCTCCGTCGGCGTATAGGTATTGAAGTCACAGTACCCACACCGCGTTGCGCAAAACGGCACGTGGATATAGACGCCAAAGTCGGGCTGTGATTGCTGCGCTGTGTTCATACCTCGCAATTGCAGCAGACCCAGCGCCAGTTTGCGAATTGTGTTCGAGGTGCGCTCCAAATTCCGACCCCCAATCTGTCTAGCACTTTTTTCACCAGGGGTTATTTTGGTAGCACGATTCAAAATGAAGGAATTTGGTGCGCCCCGAAACTACTTAGACACCAAATTCCCTCACAAACCATCAGCGAACTGGGCAGACGCAAACCCCCGCCCTCAAAATGAAGGAATTTGGTGCGCACCCCCTCGTGCCACAGACCTACGCCCCGCGGCGGCGGCGCTTCGCGGCCACCTTCGCCACGATGGCGTCCACCCGGGCGCGCTCCTCGAGAAACTGTGGCGGGGCGACACCGCGCATCGTGCGCACGAACGCGGGGTGGTCGATGCAGACGGTTTCCATCCAGCCATCGACAGCAGCCTCGACCAGCTCGCCGACCCGCGCATACAGGTGCGGCAGGCTCACGGCGCCCAGTTCCCGGGCGACCATCTCGGTCTGCTCGAGCGTGTACTGCACGATCTCGCCGAGGTGCTGCACGGTCAGGTCGGTGCGGCCGGCAAGCGCATCCTGCATGGTCTGCACAGAGAACGGCGCTTGGAGTGGAAAGAGGTCTTCGAGGCCGGCGGCGTCGAGAAGCTCGGGCTCGGGGATCTTTTCCTCCGGCCGGTAGGAGGCGGAGAGCACCCCGGCGCGCATCCCGGTCGTCAGCGCCTGGCGAAGCCCGATGAGTTCGCCGACGATACGGCGGGCGTCGTTGCGGGCATCGTCGACGATTTCGACGAATTCGGCGAGGCAGTCGTCGGTAAGTTCGCCGTCGTAGTCTGCGACTGCTTCGGCGAGGTGCTCCGTGTATTCAGCGACTTCGTCGCCGATGTTGTAGATCTCCTGTGTCAGCTCACGGTGGCGTAGCATCGCTGCAGTTTTATGCACGAATAGCCCCCTTCTGGCTCACAGGAAGTACGGATCAAAAGTCGATGGAAATGTTAAGCCATGGGCGCGCCCCACGGGTTGAGGCGCGCCGGGGGCTTAGCGCTCGTAGAGCTTGTCGATGTCCTCACGGAAGCGCTCGAACACCACATTGCGCTTCACCTTGAGGGTTGGCGTCATCTCGTTTGCCTGCTCGCTCAGGTCACGGTCGAGGATGCGGAACTTCTTGATCGCCTCGGCGTGCGAGACGGTCCCGTTGGCAACGTTGATGGCGTCTTGCACCTCGGCACGCAGGACGGGGTCGCCGGCGAGGTCGCTGAGTTTGCGGTTCTCCGGGATGTTGTGGGTGGACTTCCAGCGCTGCAGCTCCTCCTCGTCGAGCGTGACCAGCACGCCGACGAACGGCTTGCCGTCGCCGACGACGAGCGCGTTGGAGATCAGCGGGTCCTGGCGGATGATGTCCTCCATCGGCCCCGGTGAGATGTTCTTGCCGCCGGCGGTGACGATGAGGTCTTTCTTGCGGCCGGTGATGCGCACGTAGCCTTCGTCGTCAACCTCGCCGAGGTCGCCGGTATTGAACCAGCCTTCGGTGAAGGCTTCTTCGGTGGCGGCTTTGTTGTTCCAGTAGCGGTCGAAGACACCGGGGCCCTTGAACTCGATTTCGCCGTCGTCGTTGGTGCGGACCTGGTAGCCGTTGACCGGGCGCCCGACGGTGCCAATCTTGTTGGCATTCTTGTTATTGACGCAGGATGCGGCGCAGGTTTCGGTGAGCCCGTAGCCCTCGTAGATTGGGATGCCGATGCCGCGGAAGAAGTGCAGCAAGTCGGCGCTCATGGCGGAGCCGCCGGTGATGCCGTACTTCACGGAGCCGCCGATGGCCTCCTTGATCTTGGAGTAGACGACGCGCTCGAAGACGCGGCGCTTCGCCTTGAGTATCCGGCTCGGCCCCTCGGGGGTGTCCATGGCCTTGGAGTACTCGATGGCGGTCTTCTCCGCCTCAAGGAACGCAGCCTTGCCGATGGCGGAGCCGTCCGCGGCCTTGTTATAGGCCGCGTTGCGCACCTTCTCGAAGACGCGCGGCACGCCGAGCACCATGTTCGGCTGGGCGCGTTGCAGCTCCACGGTCAGAGTGTGGGTATCGGCCCAGTGGGACTGGGTAGCGCCCGCCATCGTCAGCGCGAGGCTGACTGCGCGCTGCAGCACGTGCGCCAGCGGCAAGAAAGTAACGACGCGCTTGCCGGGGCGGGCCACCTCACCGATGTCGTTCTTGATCAGCGCCCAGGTCTGGTGTGCCCAGTTGCCGTGGGTTAAGGCCACGCCCTTCGGGCGGCCGGTGGTGCCGGAGGTGTACACGATGGAGCCCAGGTCGTCGTGGGTGAGGGAGGCGGAGCGGGCGTCGACAAGCGACTGCTCGACGTCCCTGCCCTCGAACTTGATGGTTTCGACCCCGGCGGCGTTGAATTCGTAGATCTTGCGCAGCTTCGAGCTCGAGTCCTTCAGGCGCGGCTTGCCGTCTTCCTGGAGGAGGAAGGCGCTCATCAGCTGGGTGTGGTCGCGCGACTCGGTGAAGGCGATCTCGGCGCCGGAGTCCTCGAGGATCCACTGGATCTGGTGCATGGAGCTCGACGGGTAGATCGGGACGCTGACCGCCCCGGCTGCCCAGATGGCGAAGTCGACGAGGGACCACTCATAACGGGTGGAGGAAAGCACCGCGATGCGGTCGCCCGGCTCGACGCCGTTTGCGATGAGCCCCTTGGCCGTTTCGTAGACCTCTTCCAGGAACTCCCCCGCCGTCACGTTGACCCAGTCGTAATTACGTGGGCGGGAAAACAGCACGATGTGAGGCTTTTTCGTGCAGATATCCACGAGCGCCGACAGGCAGGTGTCAGTGGAACTCAGCTTGAATCCGAGCGGAGTTGTGTACGTTTCTGAAGCCATGGTTGGCAAGGTTACCTGACAGAAACTACCTTTTGCGTGAGCTCCACTCTGCAAAACATCAGTTCTTTGGCACAATGGGTTGATGTGACCAACGTAGAACTACTCCATTCGTTAGCTTCCGCGTACGGGTTCGGCACAAGCTACCGCGCTTCCAACGGTGCGATGACCACCCCGCCGCCGGAATCGTTCATCTCTCTGCTGCAGGCCCTGGGCGTCAACATTAGCGACGCCCCCTCCGACGAGGAGCTGCACCACCTCATTCACGCCAGGCACCAGTACTGGGCAACCCGCCCGCTGCCGCCCTGCGTTGTGGCCACGGCCGGGCAGGAGCGCCACTTCAACGTCCACGTGCACGACGGCCACCCAGCCCACACTTGGATCCAGCTTGAGGACGGCACCCCGCGCGAGACCTACCAGGACGAAAACTGGGCGCCACCAACTGCCGACGTCGCCGGCGTGGTCTGGGGCGAGGCCACCTTCCACGTGCCGGGCAACCTGCCCCCGGGCTACCACACGCTGCACCTGGAGTCCGACAACTTTAAGGACTCCTGCCCGCTGCTGGTGGTCCCGGCGCGTCTGGAGAGCAACCAGCGCTACATCGACAATCCGGTCTTCGGTGTGATGGCGCAGCTGTACTCGGTGCGCTCCGAGCAGTCCTGGGGCATCGGCGACTTCGAGGATCTCGGCACGCTCGCGGTGCTGCTGGCTGAGCAGGGCGCTGATTACCTGCTGATCAACCCGGTGCACGCGGCACAGCCAATCCCGCCGGTGGAGGACTCGCCGTACCTGCCGACGTCGCGCCGCTTCGTCAACCCGATCTACATCTCTGTCGAGGCGGTTGATGAGTACTACAAGTTGGACAAGGACGCGAAGGCCCAGATTGAGCGCATGGTCGCTCCGCTGAAGGCACTCAACCGCAGTGCGGAGCCGCTGCGTCGCAACGAAATCTTCGAGACGAAGCTCGCCGTACTTCGCGAGCTGTTCTTCATCGCCTGCGCCGATGAGCGCCGCACCCACGACTTCGAGCTCTTCTGCCTCGACGAGGGCGAAGGCCTCGAGGAGTTCGCCCGCTGGTGCGCAGTGGAGGCGATGGAGACCGCGCCGTCGCGCCACGAGCTCGACGAGGAACTCGAGGAACTCACACGCTTCTACATGTGGCTGCAATTCATCGCCGACGAGCAGCGCCGCCGCGCCCAGGACAAGGCGCTGGCAGCGGGCATGAAGGTCGGCATCATGACCGACCTCGCGGTGGGGATCCACCCCGATGGTGCCGACGCCAACACGCTTGCCAACGTGCTCGTCCCCGAGGCGTCCGTCGGTGCCCCACCGGACCAGTACTCCCAGCAGGGCCAGGACTGGTCACAGCCGCCATGGCACCCGCAGGCGCTCGCCGAAGCCGGCTACGAGCCGTGGCGCGAGCTGCTGCGCACCGTGCTGCGCCACTCCGGCGGTATCCGCGTCGACCACATCCTTGGTCTCTTCCGCCTGTTCTGGATGCCACGAAACGTCTCCCCGATGTTCGGCACCTACATGAATTACGACCACGAGGCCATGGTGGGCACCCTGGTGCTCGAGGCGCAGCGTGCGAACGCCGTGGTGGTAGGCGAAGACCTGGGCACGTTCGAGCCGTGGGTCCAGGACGTCCTGCAGGACAAGGGCATCCTTGGCACGACGGTGCTGTGGTTCGAGTCGTACGACGACGGCTCCCCGCTCCACACCTGGGATTACCGCCGCTTGGCGTTGTCGGCCGTCGGCACGCATGACCTGCCGCCGACCGCTGGCTACCTGCGGTTCGCGCACAACATCCTGCGCGACGAGCTCGGCCTGATCGAGGAGCCGCTCGAGGAGCTCAACGAGCAGGACCACCAGTGGCAGGCCCGCGTGCTTGACCGCGTGCGCGAGGACGGCCACTTCCACGGCACTTCCCTTGAGCACACCGAGTTCACGCAGCTGAGCGCCGAGGAGTTCGCCCGCGACGTCGACGTGGAGGACCTGCTCGTCGGCCTTACCCGCTTCATCGCCGCCACCCCATCGGCGATGACGGTGACGAACCTGGTGGACATGGTCGGCGATACCCGCATCCAGAACCAGCCGGGTACCAACGCGGAGCAGTACTCCAACTGGTGCATCCCGCTGACGGACAACAACGGCAAGGCGGTCCTCATCGAGGACCTGCCAAGCATCGAGTTGTTTGGGCGGGTCGCGGAGGCGTCGAAACGCTAGAGCGCTAGAACAGCCCGGCCAGGGCCGCGACGACGACCAGCGCAATCATCACCCACAGTGCCTGTGTAACACGGGACTGTGGGTATTTGCGTTTCTGCTTCGGAAGCTGCTGATCGCGCTTGCGGAGTTCTTCAGGGTTGGCCATAGTTGACCACCTTACTTCTTCGAAATTTTGTACGCGATCCAGTCACTCAAACGCAGCATCGCCCACGACGCCACCCCCGCGAGCGGCAGCGCCACCAGCAGGATCAGTGGCGTCTGCAGCCACGGCGACAGATCAAACATCGCTGCCCTCGAGCCCGCGTCGCACCAGCAGAGCGCGCGTGTCCTTGTCGCGGCCGCGGAAGGCGCGGTAGGCCTCGGCGTAGTCGCGCGCGGCACCAACCGAGAGCACCGTGTCCCGGAACCGCTGGCCGCTGTCCCGGTTGATACCGGATTCCTCGATGAACTGGTAGCCGTCGGCGTCCAACGCCTCCGCCCACAAGTAGGAGTAGTAGCCCGCCGAGTAGCCGCCCGCGAAGATGTGGTTAAACCACGTTGAGCGGTAGCGCGGCTCGAGACCCTCGACGTCTAGGCCAACCTTCTCGAGTGCGCGCTGCTCGAAGGCGTCAATGTCCTCGGGCACCTCGCCGTCGAGCGAGTGCCAGGCCAGGTCAATCGCGCAGGCTGCCAGGTACTCTGCGGTGGCGAAGCCCTGCCCGAACGTCCGCGACTGGCGCACGGCCTCCAACAGCGCGTCGGGGATGACTTCGCCAGTGTCCACGTGGCGCGCGTAATTACGGATAATCTCGGGCGTGAACGCGTAGTTCTCATTGATCTGGGAGGGGAACTCCACCCAGTCGCGCGGCACGTTGGTGCCGGAGAGCGTCGGGTAGCGCACGTTGGACAGCAGTCCGTGCAACGCGTGGCCGAACTCGTGGAACACGGTCGTAACCTCGTCGATCGTCAGCAGGTCGGAGGTCAGCGACATCACGTTCACCACGACGGGCTTGGTGCCGGTCAGCGTCGACTGGTCCACAAAGGAGCTCATCCAGGCTCCCCCGCGTTTCGACGGCCGCGCCCCGTAATCCGTCAGCAGCAGGCCAATGCCGGTGCCGTCTTCCTCCTTGACTTCCCACACGTGTACGTCGTCGCGGTAGCCGTGCAGGTCCTCGCGCTGAGTAACCGTGATGCCGTAGAGCAGGTTCGCAGCGTAGAAAACGCCGTCGCGCAGCACCTGCTGCAGCGGGAAGTACTTGCGAAGCTCCGCGTCGTTGACCGCGAAGGCCTCCTCCCTGCGGCGTGCCTCCCAGTACGGCCAATCCGCGCCGTCCAGTTCCATCCCGGCCAGCTCCCCTGCCAGCTTACGTTCCGCGGCGGCGTTCGACGCGGCCGCGGGCGCGAGGTCGCTGATAAGTTTGCGGGCCGCGGCCGCGCTGCCCGCGGTTTCCTCCGCGATGACGTAATCGGCATGCGTGTCGAAGCCGAGCAGCTTCGCGCGCTCCTGGCGCAGCCGCACCGACTCGACCACGAGCGCACTGTTGGTGTCGCGGCCGCGCTGGCGGGAGGCGTCGAACAGCTTGTGGCGCGCGCTGCTGGACTCGAGCTCGGCCTGCAGCGACTGGGTCGTCGGCAGCTCGATCGGCACGACGTAGGCGTCTGGGGTGTCTGGGTCCTCTGCGTCGCGGTAGGCGGCGAGCTGCTCCTCGCTCAGGCCCGCCAGCTCGTCGCGGGTCATGCGCACCGCGAGCTTCGTCGTGTCCGCGAGTAGGTTGCGGCCGAACTGCTCGGAAAGCTCCGAGAGACGCTGATTCAGCTCGCGCAGGCGCTGTTTGCCTGCCTCGTCGAGCTCCGCGCCACGGCGGGTGAACCGGCGCAGCAGCAGGTCGTAGAGGCGGCGCGACTCCTCGTCCGCCGGGGCCTCCACTGCACGCAGGTGGCCATAAAGTTCTTGGTTCTGGTAGATCGCGTCGGTGTGCGCGGACAGGCGTGGCACGATCGCGTCCGCGACCTCGTCGAACTCAGGCGAACCGTCGGTGCCCTGCAGGTTGAAAAACCATGCCAGGACTCGCTCTAAGTCGCTGCCCGCGCGCTCCAGCGCCTCGACGGTGTTCTCCCACGTCGGGGTGTCCTCGGCACAGATACGGGCGATTTCTTCTTCATGGAGCACGAGCGCCCGCTCGAAAGCGGGCAGCACGTGTTCAAGGCGGATCGCCTGGAAATCAGGCAGTCCATACGGCAAGTCGGACGGGTGCAACAACGGATTGTCAGTCATGGCACCCCATCCTACTTGGGGTGTGAGTTAGGCTGGCTTGCGGCCAATCACCAGGAAGGTCGGGCGCGACTCGTGTCCCTGTGGCGTGCCGAACTCCTCGTCGATCTTGGCAATCTCCGGCAGCTCAACAACCTCGACGTCCTCCAGGCCAGCGGCGCGGAAGACCTCTGCGTATGCCTCCGGGGAGTCGGCCGTCGCGAGTGGCAGCTCCTCGAGTACGTCGTCGGTGTAGGTCAGCACGAAGGAGTCCGGGCCGTTATCGGAGATGACCTGCGTGTCCTTCGAGATCCCGTTCGGGAACCAGGTCGCGTCCGCGGCGATGATCAGACCGCCAGGCTTCAGCGCCTCGGCCCAGCCACGGATCGCCTCCGTCGGCTCGCGCAGCGTCCACAGCAGGTAGCGGCTGACAACCACGTCGAAGTCGAAGAAGGACGGGGGCAGGTCCGTCACGTCGACCTCGGCGAACAGCGGGGTGTTAATGCCTTCCTCTTGGCGAAGCTCAGCCTCGTCGCGGGCCTCGTCGAGCATCGGCTCGCACGCATCCACGCCAACAACCGCGTAGCCGAGTTCCGCAATGATGTGGGCAATGTAGCCGTCGCCTGTGCCCATATCCAACACTCGAACAGCATCCTCTGGCATGTACCGCTTGAAAATGTCAGTCCACGCGGCACGGTCCGCCTTCGCGCGCTCTGCTGTTAGGTGCTCGCGGTGGTATGCCTCAGCCCGGCCTGCCCAGTACTCGGTGATGCGTGCTTGGGTATCTGTCATTTGGGACAACTCATTCCTACAGAAGAAAGACAATAATCACTCACTAGCATAAGTCACCTTCGGCAGCTCGTCGAGGAACTTGGCGGGAGCGTTTACACTGGTCTGTCATGGACGTCACCATCACCTGCCCCGCCGGCGCGATCACCGGCACCGCCACCACGGCCACCCGCGAGTTCCACTCCATCCCCTACTCGCGTATCGACGTCCCCTTCGATCCCCCACGCCCCGCCCCCGAGGGCCATCTCATCGACGCCACCACGCCGCACCCAGACACCATCGGGCTGAGCATCACCACCCCGGCAACAGCGCGGGCCCTCGACGACTACCCGGTGATGGTCTACCTGCACGGCGGCCGATTCGAGGAGGGCAACCACTGCGAGACCACCTCCCAGCCGGAGGCGTTTGCGCAGCAGGGCGTCGTGCAGGTGCGGGTGGGGTATCGTCGAAAATTCCCCGGGCTGCTCCCCTTCACCAATGACACGTCGTTCCGCGCGGTGGAGGACTGCCAGGAGGCGCTGCGGTGGGTACTGCGCAACATCGAGCACTTCGGCGGCGACCCAACCAACGTCACCCTGGTCGGGCACTCGGCGGGGGCGGCGCTGGCGCTCTGGCTGGCGCGCCGCGACCACTACCAGGGAGCGTTCCGGCGCGTGCTGGCGCTGTCCCCCGCGTTTCCGCGCGTGCCCTTTGCTAAGCGCAAGTGGGCGGCGCGCGGGGCGCTCGGCACGCCGCTGACGCGCCTCGACCTCAACTGGTTGGCCGAGCGCCGCCCAGACGCCATCGAGCGCGCCTACCAGCGCTTCCGCACCCAGTACTTCCACGACATCGCGCTTGGCCCGGCACCCTTCGAGCCTGCGGAGCTCGCCGAGGTACCAATCGTGGTCACCTCCACCTGCGAGGAGTTCCACCAGTCCGGCGAGGGCTTCAACGCCTTTGGTGCCACGTTCATCCGCTGCTTCGGCCGATTCTTCGGCGCCAAAAGCGCGGCGGCCCGGCGCAACTACATCGAGGCCGCACGAACCACGGACCCCGGCGCTCTCGCGGGCAGGTTCCTATCGGACGCACTGATCCGCCGCTGGGTCGACGCCGCCTGCGAGCACGGCCCTGCAGACATCCGTCAGATCGAGTTCTGCGCAGATACGCCACTTGGCCACAGCTACGAGCTCGAGACGCTCTTCGGAGAGCCTACGACCCACATCGGCCAGCTTGTCTACAGCTACATCTGCAGCGGGCAGGCCGACTGGCCCACCTACTGCCCGGGCCGAAACGTCCTGCGCGCCTCGCTCAGCGCGGACACCACGACCGTCGTGGAGGATCCGCTGCGCAGCGTTCGGGAGGCGTTCAACCAGTAGGCTAGCGCCCGGCGCGCTCCAGTACAGCGCGCAGCCGCTTATCCGCCAGCTCTTCGACCAGCCACGGCGAAAACGCGAACGGGGTCGCGTCTGCCGCGCGAACAACGTCGGCGGGGTCCGCCCAGTGCAACGAGTCCACCTCGTCCGGGTTCGGGTCCACAGCCTCGTGGCCCGGCGCCAGGCGCGCGGAGTACACCGGGCAGATTTCGTACTCGACGATGCCGGAGGAATCCACCGCACGGTAGCGGAACTCCGGCAGCACCGGCGTTACGTCCAGCACAGCCCCCTCCGGCAAGCGCAGTTCCTCGACCGAGCGGCGCAGGATCGCCGCCGGCACGTCCTCGCCGGGGCCGGGGTGGCCGCAAAAGGAGTTCGTCCACACTCCGGGCCACGTCTTCTTCCCCAACGCGCGCCGGGTGAGCAGCAGCTGGCCGTCCTCGTTGAACAACCAGCAGGAAAACGCCAGGTGCAGCGGGGTGTCCCCGGTGTGCACCTCGGCCTTGTCCGCGGAGCCGATCGGCGCGCCGTCCTCACTGAGCAGGATTACTTCTTCGCGCATTAGTTATTCAGGTTCCCCTTGAACTTCACGTTGCCGATCGTAAACTCCGCATCCCACAGGCCATCCGGGGTCACGTCGAAGGCATACTTCGCGTTCGTGGTTGCCCCCGGACCCAGCGGGCGGTCCACGCCGAGGATGTCCACCCCTGCCTGCTCGGCGCTGATCGGGTTGGCGTCGACAAACTTGTTGTTGCCGGTGTTGTAGCGCAGCTTCGGCTTGAGCACGTCAACGGGCATTGGCACGTCGCTCTTGTTCGTCACCGCAACGACGATGATGCTGCCGGCGCCGGTGCCGTAGCTGCTGCCCTGCCACTTGTAGGACAGCTCCATCTTCGGGTCATCGACGCGCTCGCCGGTGATCTCCGTGGAGGTCACCGGGTCCACCTGCTCTTGGTGGAACTCCGGCTGTGGGGCGCCAGTGGGCGTCGTCACCTCGATGTCAGTGGATGTTGCGGTGTCATCCTCAGACACGCACCCGCCCAGCGTGAGAGTAGTAACGAGCAGCAAGACCGCAGCTGACAGTGTGTGGTGGCGCATCGGTGCCCTTTCATATGGTTCAAGCGAAAACAATTGGTCACTATTGTACGAGTTTCACCCGGCCGCGCTACGCTGGGCACCCTATGCAATCTCTCACCCGTGTGTTACGAAGCGCTTCTGCCCTGTGGCCGTTCTACCTCGCCATCGTTGTGATCTCGACGGTTGTGGCAGGCCTCGGGCTCATTTCGCCATTTATCGTCCGCGAGGCAACCGACACAATTGTCGACGCCATCAATAACTCCGACAACGCTCCCGCCGACCCAGTGCGCACCGTGCTGTGGCTCGCGTTCGCGCTGTTCATCGCGACCTCGCTCAGTGGGCTGGCGAAGAACGTCTCCGGCTACCTCGGCGACGTCATGGCGGCGCGGATCCGGCAGATCCTGTCCACCCGCTACTTCGCCAAACTGCTTTCGCTGCCGCAGCGCTACTTCGACACCCAGGTCACCGGCACCATCATTGCCAGGCTGGATCGTTCGATTGCCTCGGTGACACAGTTCATCCAGTCTTTCTCCAACAACTTCTTGCCGATGATCATCCAGATCATCGCCATCCTCATCATCACCTCCTTTTATTACTGGCCGCTGACCCTGCTGCTGCTGGCGCTCTTCCCCGTCTACACGTGGCTGACGGCGCTGACCTCGAAGCGGTGGCAGAAGTGGGAGGCGGAGAAGAACGCGCAGATCGACGAAGCGAACGGGCGCTTCGCGGAGGTCGTCGGCCAGGTCAAGGTGACCAAGTCATACGTGGCGGAGGTCCGCGAGCTGGACAAGTTCGGTAACCACTACAACAACACGGTGAGCATCACCCGCCCGCAGTCGCGCTGGTGGCACTCCATGGACGCCCTGCGCGGGCTGGCGATGTCGCTGATTTTCATGGGGATCTACATGATCCTGTTCGTGCGTACCATCCAGGGCCACTTCAGTATCGGCGACATGGTCATGCTCATCCAGCTGGTCACCATGGCCCGCCAGCCGGTGATGATGCTGAGCTGGATCGTCGACAGTGCCCAGCGCGCCGTCGCCGGTTCCCGTGACTACTTCCAGGTCATGGACGAGGAGGTGGAGCCCACCGCGAACCGCGAGCTCGTCGCCGCCACCCAGACCTCAGGCGTTCCGGAGCTCACCGTTGTAAAGCACCGCCCGCTGCCAGTCCACGAGCCCGTCGTGGAGTTCGACTCGGTCACCTTCGAGTACGAGCCAGGCGAGCCCGTCATTCACGACATGAGCTTCCGAGCCCACGCTGGAGAGAAGGTCGCACTGGTCGGAGAGTCCGGCGGTGGCAAGTCCACCATCGTGAACCTGCTGCTGGGCCTCTACCCCATCCAGGAGGGCACCCTGAAGGTGTGCGGGAAGGATCTGGCGGAGCTGGGCGTCGAAAAGCTGCGCGCGACCACGGGCGTGGTGTTCCAGGAGGCGGCGCTGTTCTCGGGCACGGTGTTTGAGAACATCGCCTACGGCAAGCCGGACGCGACGATGGCCGAGGTGGTCGCGGTGGCTAAGCGCGCCAACGCGCACGACTTCATCATGAAGTTCACCGAAGGCTACGACACCGTCATCGGCGAGCGTGGCCTGCGTCTGTCCGGCGGGCAGCGCCAGCGCGTCGCGGTCGCGCGCGCGATGCTGAAGGACGCGCCGATCTTGATTCTCGACGAAGCCACCTCCGCCCTCGACACGAAGGCGGAGCGCGCCGTGCAGGCAGGACTCGACGCGCTGATGGAGGACCGCACCACCATCATGATCGCGCACCGACTATCCACCATCGCGGATGTCGATACCATTATCACCCTGTGCGACGGCCGCATCGACGAAATTGGCACCCCTGCGGAGCTTGCGGTCTCCGGCGGTATTTATTCAGAGCTACTGCGGCTCACCGCGTCCTCCTCGGCGGCGGATCGTGCCAGGTTACAGGCTTTCGGCTTCCACACCGACGACAGCGACGAGGAGTAGCAACCTCGCGGGCCTGTGGCGTGTGAGGGTGGCCTGACTACAGTCGTGGGACATGAAGTTCCCAGACCTTTCCACCCTCCGCGACCGCCGTACCCGCAAGTGGACCGTGCACGACGAGCACGTGCTGCCACTGTTTATCGCCGAAAGCGACTTCCCCACCGCCCCACCCGTCAAAGCTGCGGTGCTCGACGCCGTCGAACGCGAATGCCTCGGCTACACGCCCGCACCTCGCGCGCAGTGCCTGGCAAAGAACGTCTCCGAGTTTTACGCCCAGCGCTACGGCTGGCGGCCGGACCCTGCACGCATCTTTACCGTCCCCGACGTGGTGCGCGGCGTGCTGCTTGCGATCGAGCATTTCACCGAAGGCGACGTCATTGTGCCGGTGCCTGCGTACTTCCCCTTCCTCGAGATCGCATCGACCGCGGGGCGCAATCGCGTGGACGTCGGCAGCGAGGGCGGCCTGGACCTGGCAGAGGTCGAGGAGGCGTTTCGCAACGGTGCCGGCTCCATTATCGTGACCAACCCGATGAACCCGTGGGGCTACATCTTCAGCGGCGAAGAGCTCGACGCAATCTGCGACATCGCGCGCCGCTACGGGGGCCGTGTCATCGTTGACGAGATCCACGCCCCGATCGTCTACGAGGGCAGCCACGTGTGCGCCGCCGAGCACAACCCGGACGTGTGCATCACGATTACGGCGACGTCGAAGGCCTGGAACGTGGCAGGCCTGAAGTGCGCGCAGATGCTCTTCTCCAACGATGAGGACGTGGCCACCTGGAACGCGCTGTCCGACATCACGAAGGAGGGCACGGGTACGCTGGGCATCGTGGCTGCGGAGGCCTGCTACGGGCAGGGCACCGAGTACCTAGACCAGCAGGTAGAGCAGCTGCGGGCGAACCGCGACTGGCTCGTCGAGGAGCTGCCGAAGCAGATCCCCGGCATCACCTTCCCCGTCCCGGAGGCGACCTACCTGCTGTTGGTGGACTTTTCCGGCACGAAGCTCACCACCGAGACCCCGGCCGAATGGCTCTTGGAACACGCGGGCGTGGCGCTCAACGAGGGCACCAGCTTCGGGCCCGGCGGCGCGCACAAAGCGCGCCTCAACTTCGCCACCTCGCCCGAGATCCTGCAGGAAGCCGTCCGGCGCATGGCTGAGGCAATCAAGCTACTGTGAGGAAGCATGAACGAAAACGACAAACTTCCTACCCCGCAGGCCACCGACTTCTCCACTCCCACCCCGGCCGCCGAGCCGTGGGAGCGCCCTGACCCGGAGTGGTACAAGGACGCAGTATTTTACGAGGTGCTGGTCCGCGCTTTCTTCGACCCGAACGGCACCGGATCCGGCACCCTGCAGGGCCTGGAGTCCAAGCTGGACTACCTGCAGTGGCTCGGCGTCGACTGCCTCTGGATCCCACCGTTCTACGACTCGCCGTTGAAAGACGGCGGCTACGACATTCGGGATTTCCGCAAGGTGCTGCCGGAGTTCGGCACGGTGGAAGACTTCGTCTCCCTTATCGACGCCGCCCACCGCCGCGGGATCCGCATCATCACCGACTTTCCGATCAACCACACCTCCGACCAGCACCCCTGGTTCCAGGAGTCTCGCCGCGACCCGTCGGGCCCGTACGGGGATTACTACGTGTGGTCGGATGACCCGGAGAAGTACGCCGGGACCCGCATCATCTTCATTGACACCGAGGAGTCCAACTGGACGTTCGACCCGGTGCGCAAGCAGTACTTCTGGCACCGCTTCTTCTCCCACCAGCCTGACCTGAACTACGACAACCCGGCGGTCCAGCAGGAGATTTTGGACGTCATCCGCTTCTGGCTGGACCTGGGGATGGACGGCATCCGCCTCGACGCCATCCCGTACCTCTTCGAGCGCGAGGGCACCTCCTCGGAGAACCTGCCGGAGACGCACGAGTTCATTAAGAAGGTCCGCGCGTTGTTCGACGAGGAGTACCCGGGCCGCTTCCTGCTCGCGGAGGCGAACCAGCTCCCGGAGGAGGTCGTCGCCTACTTCGGTGAGGGCGAGGGTGACGAGTGCCAGATGGCGTTCCACTTCCCGGTCATGCCGCGCATTTTCATGGGGATTCGCCAGGAGCTGGCGCAGCCGATCGTCGATATCCTGCGCGAGACGCCGCCGATTCCGGAGTCCGCGCAGTGGGGCATGTTCCTGCGCAACCACGACGAGCTCACGCTCGAGATGGTGACGGACCAGGAGCGCGAGTTCATGTACCAGAACTACGCGTTCGAGCCGCGGATGCGCGCCAACGTGGGCATCCGCAGGCGCCTTGCTCCGCTGCTGGGTGGGCACCGCGGGCGCCTGCAGCTGGCGCACGCGCTGCTGCTGTCCCTGCCCGGTTCGCCGTTTTTGTACTACGGCGACGAGATCGGGATGGGCGACAACATCTGGCTGCCTGACCGCGACGGTGTGCGCACCCCGATGCAGTGGTCGAACGACCGCAACGGTGGCTTTTCCAAGGCGGATCCGGAGCGGCTCTACCTGCCGCCGGTGCGCAACGACCAGTACGGCTACGACATTGTCAACGTGGAATCCCAGATGAAGCTGGAGAACTCGCTGCTGCAGTGGGTGCGCCAGATGATCATGATCCGCAAGCAGTACCGCGCGTTCGGCCGAGGCTCCTACATAGAGGTGGATCACGCAAACCCGCAGGTGTTGGCGTTTATACGCGAGTACGAGGGGGAGCGGATCCTGTGCGTGCACAACATGTCCTCGCGCCCGCAGGCCGTCGAGATGGACCTGTCGCACTACAACGGTGTGGTGCCTCGCGAGCTGACCGGCGGCGAGGAGTTCCCGGCCATCGGTGAGCTGCCGTGGCTGAGCACACTCGCGCCGCATGGCTTCTTCTGGTTCGATATCTCCTAACATTGGTCACATGATTGATATTGCTGAGCAGCGCTTCTACGGCGCGAAGTCCGAGCCGGTCGACGCCATCGACGTCGTCGCCGCGGAAGATGTCACCTCCCCAACCACCGGTGAGCGTTTCACCTGGCAGATCCTCGCGGTGCACCACGGCGACACGGTCGACCACTACCAAGTGTTTGTCGACGCCACCGGCACCCACGACGTCCTGCACACCCCCGAAGGCGCCGAGGCCTACCTGGCCAACGTCGCAACGTTTGGCGCGGTGGAGGGCACCATCGACTCCGTCGGCGCGCGCCCGCTCGGGGCCGAGCAGTCCAACACTTCACTGGTGGTCGGCCAGCACATCGTCAAGGTGTTCCGCCGCCTCGAGGACGGGCTGAACCCAGACGTTGAGCTGCTGAGCCAGATCGCGAACTGCCCCGCGGTCGCCGCGGTGCGCGGCTACGCCACCCGCGACGGCCAGACCCTTGCGATGCAGCAGGACTGCATCGTGGGCGGCACCGACGGCTTCGTGCTCGCCACAGGCGGCACGCTCGACACCAGCGGCACCAAGGCGCTCGGCACGGCGATCCGCCAGGTACACACCGCGCTCGCCGACGCCTTCCCCACCGAGTCCGCCAGCCCGTCGGCGCTGCGCACACGGCTCACCCAGCACCTTGACTCCTACATTCAGCGCGCGCCGATGCTCGAGCAGTACCGCGAGCGCATCCTGAAGCTCTACTCGCTTCTCGACGCCAGCTCCGCCGCCACCGCCACGACACCCCTGACCACGCAGCGCGTCCACGGCGACCTCCACCTTGGACAGACGCTGAAGACGGATTCCCAGTGGTTCCTCATCGACTTCGAGGGCGAGCCAGCCCGCCCGCTGCAGGAGCGCCGTCTGCCGGATCACCCACTGCGCGATGTCGCTGGGATGATCCGCTCCTACGGGTACGCCGCGGCTGTGGGCGGGTTTGACGCTGCCTGGGAGCGGGAGCACGTCGAAAAGCTGCTGGAGGGTTACGGCACTGCCCCCGCGAGCGAGGACCCTGTTCTTGCAGCGTACGTGGTGGATAAGGCTGCGTACGAGGTGGTGTACGAGGCGAACAACCGCCCAGATTGGGTGGAGATTCCGTTGAGGGCGATCGAAACACTCGTATAAACGTCTCACAGAATGGAAAAGATTTCCCATTTTTTCGCTGTGTGTTGTACTGTGTGGCAATGGACCATACACAGAACGCTCAAACGGGCACGAAACAGGGAAACTCCACCCAGGCGGTCGTCGTCACCGCGCTGGCACTGTTTTCCATGTTCTTCGGTGCCGGCAACCTGATTTTCCCACCAATCCTGGCCGTCCAGGCAGGCGATAACTTCTGGCCTGCCATCCTCGGCTTCCTCAGCACCGGCGCGCTGCTGCCGGTGCTGGCGGTCATCGCTATTGCACTGTCCGGCACGAACGTGCGCGACCTCGCGCAGCGTGCAGGCAGCATCTTCGGTGTTATCTTCCCGGTACTCGCCTACCTGTCCATCGGCGCGTTCTACGCGCTGCCACGTACCGGCGCGGTGTCGATGGAAACGGCCATCACCCCGCTGTTCGGTGTGTCCGGCCTGTTCGCCTCGGGCGTGTTCAACGTCATCTTCTTCGGCATTGCCCTGGCGCTGAGCTGGAACCCGAACACCATCATGGAAAAGCTCGGTAAGTTCCTTACTCCGGCGCTGGTCATCCTGCTGGTCGTGATGATCGCCGTTTCGCTGTTCCGCTGGGACGTAGAGCCTTCCACACCTTCGGAGCACTACCAGTCCGGCCCGTACCCGACCGGCCTGCTGGAGGGCTACCTGACGATGGACTCCATCGCCGCGCTGGCCTTCTCCATTGTTGTGATTTCCACGCTGCGTTCGAAGGGCTTCCCTGAGGGCAAGAAGCTGGTCAACGGCACCATCGCAGCTGGCGTCGGTGCGGGCGCGCTGCTGGCACTCATCTACGTCGGGCTGGGCATGATCGGTCGCGTGATGCCGGACTCCGACCAGTTCGATAACGGCGCAGGCCTGCTGGCTGAAGCCTCCAACCTGACGATGGGCCAGGCGGGCCAGGTCATCTTCTCACTGATCGTGCTGCTGGCCTGCCTGACCACCGCAGTCGGCCTAATCACCGCGACCGCAGAGTACTTCTCCACCGAGTTTGGCGGCGCCTACCGCACGTGGGCGGTCATCTTCACCATCGCCTCGATGGTCATCGCGACCCAGGGCCTGGACTTCGTGATGACGATTGCCGCACCGGTCATCGGCTTCCTGTACCCGCCGGCCATTGCCCTGATCTTCGTCACCCTGGTCGAGCCAGCGTTCAAGCGCCGCCTGACCTTCCGCTGGGCGTTCTTCCTGCCGATCTGGGTTGCTGTGGTCTGGTCCGCAATCGAGACCTTCATTTCCCTGGACTGGGGCGCCGACGCCTTGCGTCCGCTGGTGACGTGGGCTCCGCTCGACTCCGCGGGCCTCGGCTGGGTCCTGCCGGTGGTCGTCGCGTTCGTCATTGGCCTGGTCGTGGACCTGGCCCGCCCGAAGCAACACGCGGAGGCCGTCAGCGCGTAGTGTGGGGCCATGTCTACCCCACTCTCACTGATTGATTTTTGCACCAGATACTCCGGCGAGTCCGTCGCCGACGCAATGCAGCGCTCCGTTGTATTCGCGCAGAAGGCGGAATCGCTGGAGTATTCGCGTATTTGGTACTCCGAGCACCACAACATGCACAGCATTGTCTCCTCGGTGCCCTCAGTCCTCATCGCCCATATCGGGGCGAAGACGGAGCGCATTCGGCTCGGCGCGGGTGGCGTGATGCTGCCGAACCACTCGCCGTACGTGGTTGCGGAGCAGTTCGGGATGCTCGAGGAGCTCTACCCGAACCGTATTGATCTCGGGCTTGGCCGCGCCCCGGGCACCGACCAGCAAACGCTCGGCCGGGCGCTGCGGCGCGACCCGCGGGCGGCCGAGCACTTCCCGGAAGACGTGCTCGAGCTACAGGCGTGGTTGAGCGACAACTCCCCGCTGGCCGGGGTGACCGCCGTGCCGGGCGCAGGCACCAACGTGCCGCTGTACATCCTCGGCTCCTCTATGTTCGGGGCGTCGCTCGCAGCGAAGCTCGGTCTGCCGTACTCGTTTGCCTCCCACTTCGCGCCCAACATGCTGGAGCAGGCCACGGCGTATTACAAGGAGAACTACGAGCCGTCCGAGCGCTACCCGGAGCCCTACTGCATCGCGGCCGTAAACGTCACCGCCGCGGACACCGCCGAGGACGCCGAGCGCCAGACCCACCTGGTGCACCGCAACCGGGTGCGCGCCATGATCGGCCGCCGCGGCACCATGCTCAACGATGAACAGCTCGACGAGGTCGTGCGCTCCCCACAGGGCCAGCAGATCATCGGCATGCTGCGCTACACCGCGGCCGGTACCGGTGATCAGGTCCGCGACTACCTCACCGACTTCGCCGCCACCGCGCACGCGGACGAGTTGATGATTTCGCTGCAGGCCCCAACGCATGAAGAGGCGCTGCGTTCGATGGAAATTCTCGCAGGAGTCTGGGACCGCTAGACTCTACACTCATGCATTTCAGCACCCTGTCGCGCGGGCTGATGGCGTCCGCGCTCGGCGCCACGCTCGGACTGAGCCTCGCTTCGTGTGGTCCCGCGACGCCCAGGGAGGATGTGGTCGTCGCAACGCAAGGGCCCCCTGCGGGCCTCGACTTCACCTCCATCGGTGGTGCCGCGGCACCACAGGCGCTGATGGGCAACATCTATGAGACGCTCGTGCGTATCGACGCCAACGGCGAACCGCAGCCGTGGTTGGCGACCTCGTGGCGTGTAAGCGACGACGGCACCGTCTACACCTTCGACCTGCGCGACGGCGTGACCTTTTCCGACGGCTCCCCCTTCGACGCCAGCGACGCCGTCTTTTCCATCAACTACGTGAAGGACTCCTGGGTCAACGGCATCAAGGAGAACATGGACTCGGTCGCATCCGCCCGCGCGGTAGACCCGCGCACGCTCGAGGTAACGCTGAAGGCACCGAGCGAGCAGTGGCTGTGGTCCATGGGAACGATGACGGGCGCGATGATGACGCCCGACTCCGTGGGAAGGCTCGCTCAAAACCCGTTGGGCACCGGGCCGTACACGCTGCGCTCGTTTGAGCCCGGCCACTCGATTGCCTTCGACCCGCGGCCCGATTACTGGGGCACAAAGCCGCAAAGCGGGGCCATGATCCGCTACTTCGGCGACGCCATCGCCGCGGTGAACGCGCTGCGCGTGGGCGATGTGGACGTCGTGTGGGCGATGCAGGCGCCGCAGCTCCTCGACGCCCTGCCAGACGACATCACCACTGCGGTCGGTACCACCAACGGCGAGGTGATCTTCAGCATGAACAACAAGGCTGCACCCTTCGACGACGTCACCGTGCGGCAGGCCGCCGCCTACGCCATCGACCGTGATGCGCTCAACGCGGTGGTCTACAACGGGCTTGCCACCGACACCGGCGGCGCCCCCGTCCCACCGACCGACCCATGGTTTACCGGCACCAACTACTACCCCTTCGACCCGGACAAGGCACGGGAGCTGCTCGCCGGGCGCACCCCTGAGGTCACCATCGAGGTGCCCAGCCTGCCGTACGCGCAGACCGCCAGCGAGCTCATCTACTCCCAGCTTCGCAGCGTCGGCTTCCGCGTCACGCTGCACACCGTGGAGTTCCCGGCGGTGTGGCTGAACAAGGTGCACAAGCAGCACGACTATCAGGCGTCGATTATCTCGCACGTGGAGCCGCGCGACATGGTGCACATGTTCGGCAACCCGGACTACTACTTCGGCTACGACTCCGCGCACGCCCGCGAACTCATGGCGCAGGGCGACCTGCGGGCCGCGGTAGACACCATCATGGCCGACGCCGGGGCGCTCACCCTGGCCAACGCGCCGAACATCGTGCTCTACGCGCCGGGCGTGCACGGGCTTGACCCGAACGTGGTCACCGATTCCCTGCCACTGAACGAGGTGCGCCGATGAAACACGTTGCGTCAACACTGCTGCGGCTGCTCGCGCTGCTCGCCGCGGCCAGCGTGGTGATTTTCCTGCTGCTGCGCGCCATCCCGGGCGACCCGGCGCGCATCGCGCTTGGGCTCAACGCCTCGGATGAGGCGGTGGCGGAGCTGTCCCACTCGTTGGGCACAGACCGACCGCTGGTGGCTCAGTATGTGGGCTGGATCGCGGCGATGCTGCGCGGTGACTTCGGAGTGTCGCTGGCCAGCAGCGCGGACCTGGGCCCGATAATCTGGCAGCGCGCGGGGGTCTCGCTGGTGTTGGCGGTGGCTGCGATGGCGCTGTCGTTGGCCATCGCGCTTCCTGTCGGGATCTGGCTGGCGCGGCGAAACAGTGCGGTGCTGTCCGGGCTGACACAGTTGGGCATGGCGGTGCCGAGCTTCGTTGTCGGCATTGTGGCCGTGGCGGTGTTCTCGGTGCGTTTGGGCTGGTTGCCTGCCAACGGGTGGGGCACGGCTGCGCACGCGGTGTTGCCGGTGCTGTCGCTGACCGCCGTGCAGACGGCGATCCTGGCGAGGTATATCCGCACCGCCGTGTCCGAGGAGCTCGAGCGCGACTACGTGCGCACCGCGCGCTCTACCGGCGCGAGCATGACGCAGGTGGTGCGCGAGCACGTGCTTCGCAACGCCGCGCTGCCGGTGCTCACGGTGGTGGGGATCCAGCTGTCCGCGCTGGTGGTCAGCGCCGTGGTTGTGGAGCAGGTCTTCGCCATCCCCGGCCTGGGCTCCTTCCTGCTGGACTCGGTGCGCAACCGCGATATCACGGCGGTGCAGTCCACGATGATGCTGCTGGTGGCGTTTACGCTACTGGTCAACGCGCTCGTGGACATCGCCTACGGGGTCGTCGACCCGCGCGTCAGGAGGGCGAAGTGAACCCGAAACGAATAGCTGGGTGGGTAACGCTGGGGGCGATCGTGTTCGTGGCGGTGCTCTCACTGGTGTGGACGCCGTACGACCCGCTGCAGGCCATGCCCGCCGACCGCCTCGCCGCGCCGAGCGCCACGCACCTGCTCGGCACTGACGAGCTGGGCCGCGACCTCCTCTCGCGCATCATGATGGGCGCGCGCTACACCGTTGCTGCGAGCGCGGGCGCCGCGGCGCTCTCCCTGTTCGTGGGGGTGCCGCTCGGGGTGCTCGCGGGCATGCGCCGCTCCTGGACGGAGCGCACCGTCATGGGTGGCAGCGACGTGCTCATGGCATTTCCGGCGCTCCTGCTCGCCATCGCGTTGACCGCTGCGTTCGGCGCCAGCATGTGGATCGTGGTGCTCGCCCTTGGCATCGCGGGTATCCCCGGGTTCGTTCGGGTCTCGCGGGTGGCCACGCTTCGCGTGATGTCCCAGGACTACATCCTGGCCGCGCGCCTGAACAAGGTGCCTGGGATTATGGTGGCGTGGCGCCACGTGCTGCCGAACATCCTGCCGGTGGTCATCGCCCAGATCGCGGTGGCGTTTTCCATGGCGGTGCTGGCCGAGTCGGGCCTATCCTTCCTCGGCTTCGGCGTGCAGGCACCCTACGCATCCTGGGGCCGGATGCTGCAGGCCAGCCAGCCCTACCTGGCCACCGCCCCGCACCTTGCGCTGTGGCCGGCGCTGGCCATCGCGCTGACGATTCTCGCGTGCAACGTAGCAGGAGGCCACCGTGATCAACGTTTCTAACCTCCGCATCGAGGGCCTGCTGCACGGCATCAGTTTCACGCTCGAGCGCGGCCAGCGCCTCGGCATCATCGGCGAGTCCGGGTCCGGCAAGTCACTCACGGCGCTGTCCATCATGGGGCTCACGGACCTCCCCGCGGAAGGCTCCATCACCGTCGACGGCGTCGAAATGGTCGGCACCTCCGAGCGGACCCGCCGCCGCGTGCGCGGTTCTCGCGTCGCGATGGTCTTCCAAGAACCCATGACAGCACTCGACCCCCTGAAGAAGATCGGCAAGGTCGTACCGCGGCACCTGCTGCAGGAAGTCGGCGTCGACCGTCCCGAGGCTTACCCACACGAACTCTCCGGCGGGCAGCGCCAACGCGTGCTCATCGCTCTCGCCCTCGCCGGCGACCCCGACTTCTTACTTTGCGACGAGCCCACCACCGCCCTCGACGTCACCGTCCAACGCCAGATCCTGGACCTCATCGACACCGTGGTCCGCCGCCGCGGCATGGGGCTGCTGTTCATCTCCCACGACATGCCCGTGGTCAACCACATGACGCAGGGAGTTCTGGTGTTTCGCGCTGGGTCGATCGAGCCAGCGGACAGCGCCTACTCGCGCAAGCTGCTCAACCCGACGCTGCCCACGCTCGCGACTGCGTCGCGCAAGGTTGGCGGGCCCGTGGTCACCCTTCGTGATGTCTCCGTCACCCGTGGCACCACCAAAGCACTACGCAACGTGAACCTGGAGGTCCGCCGGGGCGAGCGCATCGGCATCGTGGGCGGTTCTGGCTCCGGCAAGACCACCCTCCTGCACGTCATCGCGGGCTTGCGTGGCGTCGACTCCGGGGAGGTCCGCATCAACGGCGACTGCCAGATGGTGTTCCAGGACCCCTACTCTTCCCTGGACCCGCGGATGCGGGTCGGGGCGTCGGTGGAGGAGGCGGGCGTCGATACGCGGCGGGCCCGCGAGGTGCTTGCCGCGGTGGGCCTCGAGGGCACCGAGCGACGCTTGCCCCGCGAGTTCTCCGGCGGGCAGCGCCAGCGCATCTCTATTGCCCGCGCGACCGCCGCCACCCCCGATATCCTGCTTGCGGACGAGCCCGTCTCCGCCCTCGACGCCACCCTGCGTAACCAGGTGCTCACCCTGCTCGACGAGCTCGCCTCCACCCTCGTGTTCGTCTCCCACGACCTCGGCGTGGTGCGCGCGCTGTGCCCGCGCACGATCGTGATGCACGAGGGCGAAATCGTGGAGGAGGGCCGCACGCAGGACGTCCTGCGTAATCCGCAGCACGAATACACGCGGCGCCTCATCGACAGCATGTTTTAGGCGCTACTGTGGGTGGGTATGAAGATCGTAGTAGTTGGTTCCATTAACGCAGACCTCACCGTCAACGTTGCCCGCCACCCTAACCCGGGCGAAACCCTACTGGGCGAAGGCGGCGGGCTCACCGCCGGCGGCAAGGGCGCCAACCAGGCGTGCGCAGCCGCGAAGCTGGGCGCGCATGTGGCGCTGGTCGGCGCGGTTGGTAAGGACTCGAACGCGGCGCCGGCGCTCGCGCTCCTGGAGGTCGCGGGCGTGGACCTCACCCACGTCGAGCAGAAAGAGGAGGTCACCGGCCTGGCCGTGATCACCGTGGCCGCCGATGGCGAGAACACCGTCCTGGTCGTGCCCGGCGCGAACGCCGAGGTGGACGCGAACCACGTTGAGCGCCACGTCGCCGCCATCGAGGACGCCTCACTCGTGTTGCTGCAGGGCGAGATCCCCGCGGACGGCTTTGCCAAGGCGGTCGAGTTGGCACAGGCCCACGGTGCGCGCGTCGTCATCAATCTGGCACCAGTCGTGGAGGTGGATCGGGAGGCGTTGCTCGCCGCCGACCCGCTGCTCGCCAACGAGCACGAGGCCGGCCTCATCCTCGAGCAGCTCGGCGTCTCCCCGCAGGAGACCCCGGAGCAGCTGGCCCAGCAGCTTCTTGACGCCGGCTTCGCCTCCGTCGTGCTCACCCTCGGCGCGGCCGGAGCGCTCATCGCCGACGCGGAGGGCTTGCGCCCGGTGGATACGCCGCGTGTGGAGGCCGTCGACACCGTCGGCGCTGGCGACGCGTTCGCCGGCGCGCTGTGCCACCGACTCGTCGAGGGCGACACGCTGGATGAGGCCGCGAAGGTCGCGGCGAAGGTCGGCGCAATCGCGGTGACCAAGCCGGGTGCCCAGCCCTCCTACCCGAGCTCCGCCGAGCTAGACGCCTACGATTTCTAGCAACTTACCCAGCACGGCCTCGCCGTGTTTGCGCAGCCCGTCGTGCTGCATGTGGTCGTTTTCCCACACGTTGATGCCGAGCGCCTCGGCGGTCTCGAGGGAGAACTGCCGCGGCACGTACATATCCTGCGTATAGACGGCCGCCGCGGTCCGAATGCCGTGGTCGGCTGCGTTGAACCCTGCAGCCCCGGCGTAGAGGCTGGACCAGTCGTCCTTGGCCGCCAGCTCGTGCGCCGCCTCCTTGAAGGGGCGCAGTGCCGGGTCCTCGTCGAATTGGAACGGGAAGACGTGCTCGCCGGTGAGCAACCCTTCGCTGGCACCGAAGCCGGGAGTGCGCTCAGCGACGCGCTGCGCCGACCACGCGGTCGCGCCCGGCACGGTACCGCCGTAGATGGATTCGTGGATCACCCCGTAAAGCGGGCCGGACTCGTAGCTGACCAGCGCGCCGATCTGCGCCAGCACGTCCGTGCGCATCGCACCGTTCGGGTGGAAGGGGGCCTCGAGCAGCGTCGCGATCGTGCCCGCGCCGCCCTCCTGCCCCAGTAGCGTGCCGATGGTCCGGAAACGCCGCGCGCTCAGCCGCTCCCCGGTTGGCAGGAACTCCTCGCGCTGCTCGAGGTGCTCGCACACCTCCGCGATGCGCTCCTGCGCCCACGGCACTGCCTCGAAGAGCTCCTGGTGGCGGGCCCGCACGGTGGCGAACGTCGCCTCGTACACCTCGTCCACTCCCCTGCTGATCGAGGGCAACCCACCCGTAAACAGCGCCGCCCGCAACGACTCCGGGTAGCGCAGCATGTAGTGCACCAGGCAGAACCCGCCGAAGGACTGGCCCAGCACGTCCCACTTCGCCAGGCCCAGTGCGCGGCGCAGCGCTTCCGCGTCGTCCACGATGGTGTCGGCGCGAAGACGGGTGAAGTCGATGGTGGCGTCGCCAAGCATGGCGCGATCGATGCGGGAGGAGCGGCCCGTGCCACGCTGATCCAGCAGCACCACTTGGTAGCCGCGCTTCGTGGCGTACTCGATCCACTCGAAGCGCTCACGCGGGCTCGGGAAGCCCGGGCCGCCCTGGAGAAAGAGCAGCGTCGGCGCGTCCTTCGCGGTCGTGGCGCCGCGCACGATGCGCGCGAACAGCTGCACCCCCTCGCGCTCGAAGGGGACATCAACGCAGTGGAGAGAGGAAGCAAACAGAGACATGGCCCTCATGCTATACCCCCACTAGCATTGGGAGCCGTGACACAACCACTGTTTTTTCATTCCCAGCACAATCCGGCCCACGGAGGCATCCCAGTAGTCGCCCCGTGGTTCGCACAGACCCTCGGCGAGCAGATGCACGGCTGGGCAACCAGCCTCGAGTGGCAACACGACGGCGACACGATGCGCGTGAGCCACGACAACTTCCACCTCGTCTTCCGCACCCAGCTTGACGACGCCCGCTCGCGCTTCGAACTGACCATCACCAACGGGGCGACCACCCCGCGGCCCGTCCAGATCGCACTGCACCCCTACTGGGCCTGCGACGCGGCGACAGCGGAACTCTCGGGTGTCGACGGCTCCCGCTTCCTCGACAAAACTGACGGCAAGTTGAAGACGGTGGACGGCCCGCTGCGCTTCGGCGAGGAGACCGACGCCGTGATCGCCGGAGCGACCAGCGCCGTCCTCCGCGACGCCACCCGCGAGCTCACGTTTACCTGCACCGGCACCGACCACCTCGTGGTGTGGAACCCGGGCCCCGACGTCTGCCGCGTAGCCGAGGACCTCGGCGACGACGACTGGGCGCACTTCGTGTGCGTGGAGCCAGCGCTGCTCGGCGAAGACCGCCGCGGCGTGACCCTGATCCCGGGTGCTTCCGCGAGCATCGCGCTGGAGGTCGCCGTTGCAGCCCTACCCTGAGTACCACCTCCTCGCCGCTGAACGGCCGTGGTGGCGCGGGCTCGTGGAGGCGCTGCTACTCGTCGCGTTCTTCCTCGCGTTCACCCTTGCAGCCGTCGCGTTTCTGGACGTAACCGGCGACATGGACTCCCAGCTGGCCATCGTGCTCAGCCTCGCGCTGACACTACCGGCGGCGTTTCTCGCAGCTCGAGCGGCCGGGCGCGATCCGGCGCTGCTCGTCAGCGTGGCGGGCCGCGTGCGCTGGCCAATCGTGCTTCGCAGCAGCCTGGTCATGTTGTTGCTGTTCGGTCTGACCACGCCGTGGGAGGACATCGACCTCACGCCAATCCTGCTGATGTACGTGCTCATCACGCCGTTTCAGGCGGCGGCGGAAGAGTTCGTGTTCCGCGGCGCTATCCCCCAGATCGTCGGCACGTGGGTGCGCTCGCCGTGGGTGGCGTACGCGGTACCCGTCATCCCCTTCGTCGCTTTACATGAGTACAACTGGATCGGGCTCACCGACATCCTCGTGTTCACCCTCTGCGTCTCAGTCCTGGTCTGGTACACCGGTGGGCTCGAAGCTGCGGTGGTGATGCACGCGTTTAATAATATCTCTGTTTTCTTCATCGAACCCGACGCCAGCCCCACCGAACTTGGGTGGGTTGACCTCGCGTTTTCCTCCGCGTTCACCATCGGCACGACCCTGCTCCTCCTGGCTATCAACCGCCGAAAACGTCCGGACCCAACTAGCCATATCGTCCCGGATGCGGTTAACTAAGAGACTCACAATCTCAAGGAGAACCTCATGTCCAGCACCAATGCTGCACCCGCCTATCCCGACGACATGCACCCCGGACTCGTCCCCGGGATCAGCGTAGAAGAACAACGCAACCGATTCGGGGTGGACAAACTCGTCTTCGGTGTCACAGCGGTGCTCATCGTCGCGTTCATCATTTGGGGCATCAGCGCCCCAGACACCGTCGGCGAAGTCGCCGGCAACGCACTGAACTGGGGCATGTACAACTTCGGCTGGCTGTTTAACATCATCATGTCCGGCTGCGTCGTCCTGATGCTCGTCATCGCGTTCTCACGCTTCGGCACCATCAAGCTCGGCAAGGACGACGAGGAGCCGGAGTACTCCTTCTTCTCGTGGATCGCCATGATGTTCGCCGCAGGTATTGGCGTCGGCATCTTCTTCTTCGGCCCCTCCGAACCGCTCACCCACTACATCACCCCACCACCGCTGACTGTCGACGCCGAAACCCCCGAAGCCCTACACCAAGCGATGGCGCAGTCCCACTTCCACTGGGGCGTTTCGCCGTGGTCCGCGTACGCGCTCGTCGGCGGCGCACTCGCCTACTCCACCTATCGACGCGGCCGCGTCTCCCTCCTTTCCTCCATCTTCAACCCGCTGATCAAGGGCGGCGCTGCGTGGACCGGGAAGATCGTCGACATCCTCGCGATCGTCGCCACCCTCTTCGGCACCGCAGCCTCCCTCGGCATTGCCGCGCTGCAAATCACCGAAGGCGTTTCCATCGTTGGCGGCATCGAAGTATCCACCGGCGTGCTCATCGCCATCGTCATGCTGCTGTCCACTGGCTTCATGATCTCCGCCGTCTCCGGCGTGTCCAAGGGCGTGCGCATCCTCTCCAACATCAACATCACCCTGACGCTCGGCGCGATCTTCTTCGTGTTCGTCACCGGCCCGACCCTGTTCCTCACGAACCTGATCCCGTCCGGCACCATCGCGTACGTCGACAAGTACATGGATATGGCGTCCCGTTCGCTGACCTGGGGCACGGAAACCCTCGACTTCCAGTCGGCCTGGACTGCCTTCTACTGGGCATGGTGGATCGCGTGGACCCCGTTCGTCGGCATGTTCATCGCCCGCATCTCCCGCGGCCGCACGCTGCGCCAGTTCGTCATCGTCACCATCGTCGTACCGACGACCGTGCTCATCCTCGCGTTCACCATCTTCGGTGGCACCACCATCTCCTTCAACCGGGATAACATCCCAGGTTTTGACGGCACCAGCTCCACCGAAAGCGTCCTCTACGCCATGTTTGAGCAGCTACCGCTGTACAGCATCACCTCGGTGCTCCTGATCGTCATCCTCTCGATCTTCTTCATCACCTCAGCCGACTCCGCCTCCGTCGTCATGGGCACCATGTCCTCCAAGGGCGACCCGGCACCGAAGAAGCTCATCGTGTTGTTCTGGGGCGCATGCATGATGGGCATCGCCGTCGTCATGCTCCTGACCGGCGGCGAAGACGCGCTGTCCGGCCTACAGTCCCTGACTATTCTCTCCGCGCTGCCCTTCTCCGTCATCCTGATCTTCATCGGCATCGCCTTCCTGCGGGATCTCTCCACCGACCCACTCGCGATCCGCAACACCTACGCGCGCTCCGCGATGCGCGCCGCCGTCATCAAGGGCCTCGAAGAGTACGGCGACGACTTCGAACTCACCGTCAACCAAGCCGACGAAGGCAAAGGCGCCGGCGCCGACTTCGACTCCACCGCCGCCCACGTCACCGACTGGTACCAGCGCACCAACGAAGACGGCGAAAACGTCGGCTACGACTACGAAACCGGCACGTGGGCCGACGGCTACGAGGCCGAGGACTCCGGTTCTGATTCTGAGTCCAAGAAGGACTAGTTGGGCGCCGACCAGCTCGGCTCATCAGCGCCCTTTGCGCAAATGGGAGTAACAGGATTGTAGTAATCCGGATTTTGGACCCCGAGGGAGCGCGGACATTTCGTTGGAGTGTTGAGGGCTGGAAGGTATTCCGATGCCCGCAAAGTTCCCCGACACCGTCCG
>NZ_JASPBG010000008.1:0-106793 GCF_030228125.1 Corynebacterium sp. UMB10119B | reverse complement strand
TAAACCGGAGTAGGTCGACGGGAAGAGGTCGACGGGCCGAAAGAATTCGATACCGGCATTGATCATCAGTGGAACCCAGCTTAGGCGTGAGAAGAGGGTGGGCTGGACGCGGCTAGTTACACACAAAATGTCCCTTATCGCGACACGCCGTAAAAACACACAAAATGTCCCTTAAGCCCAGGAAGGAAGGGTTGGGGGTGAGTACGACCACCCCAACAAAAAGGGCAGGCCCTCACGACGGTGAGGGCCTGGGACCTGTATAGTACGGGCGTTTTCCCGTTTCACTCCCGTCAGTATACGGCCTATCCGTTTCATATCCAATACGCACTACCGCCCCAACACAAATTGTTCCCGCGCCCGGGAACCATTTTGGGTTTCGGGCCTGTTCCGGTCGACCAGCCGCGGTATTTCCCCAGGTGGAGACGCCTGTCCACAAAGAACGTTCCCGGTTTTCAAAAAACATTGGGAACTTTCTCGTCGGCTCGGTCTGGGGGCAACCGCCCCACCCCCAACCAAAACAGCCCGCGCCGTACCGTAGTACCGCGCGGGCTGCCCCACCATGGGCCCCACCAGGCCCTTTAGGTTCGGGCCCCACCAGACCCGAAAGGAGGTCGTCACGCTGTTGCTGTCAGCAGAGACTAGCAATGTGACAGGCAATGGTGACTGACCGCGTTCCATGGTACCCGGTTGGCGCGGTGGGGGCGAAGTGGGCGTCGGAAAGCGAAAAGTGGGGCGCAAGCAAAAACGCAATTCTGTTCACAAAATCTCGAGCAAACTCATCATCACTACCTGTCCCCCTCCAAGAATGACGCCTACAATCGAACTTTCCAATTCCACAATCTGAAAAGGACCGCCCATGGACCTCCTAAGGCTCCTGCGCAGGCACGCGCGCCCATACCGCGGCGCGATGCTCGCGGTGGTGTTGCTGCAGGCAATCACGACTGCGGCGACGCTCTACCTGCGCAGCCTGAACGCAAAAATTATCGACGAAGGCGTCTCCCAAGGTGACGTCCCCTTCATCTGGCGTACCGGCGGCGTGATGCTTGCTGTGGCGTTTGTACAGGTGATCGCGGCGTGTGCGGCCGTCTGGTTCGGGTCGAGGGCCGCGATGGGCACGGGCCGCGATATCCGCGAGGAAGTGTTTGGTCGGGTGTCGCGGTTCTCGGCGGAGGATATGTCGCACTTCGGCTCGGCGACGCTGATTACGCGCGGGACGAATGACGTGCAGCAGGTCCAGCAGGTGTTCTTGATGTTCTTGAACTTTATGGTGGCGGTGCCGATCATGATGGTCGGCGGCGTGGTCATGGCGGTTCGGGAGGATCCGGGGATGAGCTGGCTGGTCGCCGTCTCCGTAGTCGTGTTGGCGGTGGTTGTGGCGGCGCTGATCGGCCTCCTTCTTCCGTTGTTCCGCTCGATGCAGTCGAAGATTGACCGTATTAATGGCGTGCTCCGCGAGCAGATCGCGGGCGTGCGCGTGGTGCGCGCGTTTACGCGGGAGGAGTTCGAGTCCGAGCGTTTCGACGCCGCCAATGCCGACCTCACGCGGTTGAGTCTGAGGATCGGCAATTTGTTTGTGATGATGTTCCCGGTGATCATGCTGATCCTGAACCTGGCGACTGCGGCGGTCCTCTGGTTCGGCGGCCACCGTGTGGATGCGGGTGAGGTGCAGGTCGGGTCGTTGACGGCGTTCCTGCAGTACCTCCTACAAATCCTGGCGGCGGTGATGATGGGCGCGTTCATGGCGATGATGCTCCCGCGCGCCCTGGTGTGCGCCACCCGCATTACGGAGGTGCTGAAGCACGAGCCGTCGCTGACCGAGCCACACACCAGCGCAGCCAGCGACCCGACAGACAGCACCGTCACCTTCGAGGACGTGACCTTCACGTACCCGGGCGCGGAGGAGCCGGTGCTGGACGGCATCTCCTTCCAAGCCAACCCTGGCGAAACGACCGCGATTATCGGCTCGACGGGTTCAGGCAAGTCGACGTTGTTGGGGTTGATTCCGCGTCTGTATGCGCCGACGGGCGGTCGGGTGCTGGTTGGTGGTCGGGATGTGGCGTCGTTACGCCGTGGGCAGCTGGTGGATGCGGTGGCGATGGTGCCGCAGAAACCGTATTTGTTCTCGGGGACGGTGGCGTCGAATTTGCGTGTGGCCAGCCCGGATGCGACGGATGAGCAGCTGTGGCGGACGCTCGAGATCGCGCAGGCCACCTTCGTGGATGACCTCGAGATGCCGATTTCCCAGGGCGGCACGAACGTGTCCGGCGGGCAGCGCCAGCGCCTCTGTATCGCGCGCGCGATCGTGGAGCAGCGTGGCGTCCTCCTCTTCGACGACTCTTTCTCCGCCCTCGACATGACCACGGACGCGCGGCTGCGCGCAGCGCTCGCCGAGCACGTCGCCGAGGCGACGGTGATCGTGGTGGCGCAGCGTGTCAGCTCGATCCAGAACGCGGACCAGATCCTGGTGCTCGACGCCGGCCGTATCGTGGCCCGCGGCACCCACGATGAGCTGCTGAAATCCTCGCCGACGTATCAGGAAATTGTCCGTTCCCAGCAGACGGTGGAGGCAAAATAATGGCTAAGGACCAAGTCGAACTCACAGACGAGGAAATCCAGAAGCTCGAGGGCTCCATGGACGGCCACTTCGGCGGCGCCCCGCGCTCCGCGAAGAACTTCTGGCCGTCAGCGAAGCGGCTGGTCGGTCTGCTGGCCCCGCACAAGGCGTTGTTTGCCCTGGTGGTGGCGCTGGTGTGCGTGTCCGTCGGGCTGAATGTGTACGCCCCGCGCGTGATGGGCCACGCCATGGACGTCATCTTTTCGGGCGCGATCGGCGCGCACCTGCCCGCCGGTGCCACCCAGGAGCAGGTGATTGAGGGGTTGCGCGCGGGCGGCCAGGACACGTTCGCGGACATGCTTTCCGGGATGGATGTGACCCCTGGTGTGGGCGTCGATTTCTCGCGCCTCGGCGAGCTGATCCTGGCGGTGCTGGCGCTCTACGTCGGCGCGAGCCTGCTGATGTGGCTGCAGGGTTTCCTGCTGAACCGCATGGTCATGCGCGAGATTTACCGCCTGCGCGCCCAGGTGGAGGCGAAGCTGAACCGGGTGCCGCTGAGCTACTTCGACCGCGGCCAGCGCGGCGATATCCTGTCGCGCACAACGAACGACGTCGATAATGTGCAGCAGACGTTGCAGCAGGCGCTGTCGCAGGCGTTGCAGTCAGTGCTGATGGTGTTGGGCATTATGGCGATGATGTTTACGGTGTCGTGGCAGCTCACCCTGCTTGCCCTCGTCTCGATTCCGTTGACGGCGCTGGTGGTTGGGGTGATCGGTAAGCGTTCGCAGCGGCACTTCAAGCAGCAGTGGCGCGCAACGGGCCAGCTCAACGGGCACATCGAGGAGTCTTTCTCCGGCCACGAGGTGATCACGCTCTTCGGCCGCCAGGACGCCTCCCAAGAACTTTTCGACGCCCGCAACCACGACCTCTACACCGCCTCCGCCTCCGCGCAGTTCCTCTCCGGGCTCATGATGCCGATCATGCAGTTCATCTCCTACCTCTCCTACGTCCTCATCGCGGTCTTCGGCGGCCTGAAGGTCGCCAACGGTTCGCTGACGCTCGGCGCGGCGACGGCGTTCATCCAGTACTCGCGTCAGTTCAACCAGCCGCTCGGGGAGCTCGGCGGTATGGCTCAGATGGTGCAAAGCGGCGTCGCGTCCGCCGAGCGCGTCTTCGAGTTCCTCGACGCCCCCGAGGAGCCCCGCGAGTCACACACCAGCCCGAAGCGCGCCTCCGGGCACGTCCAATTTATCGACGTCCACTTCTCCTACACCGACACTCCCCTCATTCAGGACCTCAACCTCGAGGTGCAGCCGGGCCAGAAGGTCGCCATCGTCGGGCCCACCGGCGCGGGCAAAACCACCCTGGTCAACCTGTTGATGCGCTTCTACGACATCGACTCGGGCCAGATTCTCCTTGATGGCGTCGATACGCAGTCGATGTCGCGCCAGGACCTGCGCAGCCAGGTCGGCATGGTGCTTCAGGACGCCACCCTCTTCGAAGGCACCATCCTGGAAAACATCCGCTACGGCCGCCTCGACGCCACCGACGAGGACGTCATCGCCGCCGCCAAAGCCACCCTTGTCGACCGCTTCGTGCACACCCTCCCCGACGGCTACCACACCGTCATCGACCAGGACGGCGGCGCCCTCTCCGCCGGCGAACGCCAACTGATCACGATCGCGCGCGCCTTCGTCTCGAAGCCGTCCCTGCTCATCCTCGACGAAGCCACCTCCAGCGTGGACACCCGCACCGAGCTGCTGGTGCAGCACGCCATGGCCGCCCTCCAAGCCGACCGCACCAGCTTCGTCATCGCCCACCGCCTCTCCACCATCCGCGACGCCGACCTCATCCTGGTCATGCAGGACGGCCACATCGCCGAGCAGGGCGACCACGCCTCCCTCCTTGCCCGCCGCGGCGCCTACTGGGAGCTCAACCAGGCCGGCTTCTCCGAGGACTAGGTCCCTGACCCCCTGGTCCCAGTGACAAAGGACGCATCCCTAAATCATCTAGCCATTCAAACATACAGGTAACAAAAGGGCTATGTGTTAAGGGGTGCGTCTTTTGTCACTCAGCCCACCCGACGAGACACCACATTCCCCCACTCGTCCGCGCCGACCTGGACTTTTCCAAACCCGGCTGCCGAAAACCAGGAATGTGGTGCACGGCCCCTCTTGCCGCGCACCACATTCCTTGATTTCCTAGATCAACCCTTCGTCGTTTCCTCAGGTCGCCAATTCCACGCGCAGGAATCTGGTGCGCGCCTCCACTCACCCCACCAGGTCAGACACCATGGCCCCCTACCCTGCTCGGGTGCACCACATTTTTGCGGGGTTGAGGTGGATGTGGACTTCGTCACCGGGGGCGGTGTATGCGAGTGGGGTGTCGGGGTCGCAGTGGAGGACGATTCTCCCGTAGGACGTTTCAATGCCAACTTCTTGGTATTCCCCCATGTAAACGCTGCGGGTGATTTGGCCGATGTTGTCGGTGAGGTGGCGGGCTTGTTGGCCGGTTGGTGTGGCGATTGCGCTGGTGGGATAGCCGATGGCGACGAGAGTGTCGTTGGTGGTGAGGGTGGGTTCGGCTGGGATGGTGTGGTGTTGGCCGAGGAGGGTGACGTGGGCGGTGGCGGTGCCGTACTGGGTGTGGGTGATGGTGCCGGTGGTGGGGATGAAGATGGTGGCGCCGAGGTGGCGGGCGATTTCGACGGTGGCGGGTTGTTCGCGGAGGTCTTGGGGTGCGGCGTCTTGGGTGATGTGGCCGTTGGTGAGGTAGATGATGCGGTCGGCGATGGAGAAGGCTTCGTCGATGTCGTGGGTGACGTAGAAGGTGGTGCTGCCGAGTCGTTGGTGGGTGCGGAGGATTTGTTGTTTGAGTTGTTTGGATGAGTATGTGTCGACGTGGGCGAGGGGTTCGTCGAAGAGCATGAGGGTGGGTTGTTGGACGAGGGCGCGTGCGAGGGCGACTTTTTGTTGTTGGCCGGTGGAGAGTTGGTGGGGGTAGCGGTGTGCGAGGTCGTCGATGCCGAGGCTGAGCATGGCGACGTTGACGGCGTCGTGGTTGGCGCCGGTGAATCGGATGTTGTCGGTGATGGTGAGGTGTGGGAAGAGGGCGGGGTGGTCCATCATCATGGTGATGGGGCGTTTGTGGGGTGGGAGGTGGTGGATGGGTTGGCCGTCGATGGTGATGTGTCCGGGGGCGTGGGTGAGGCCGGCGAGTGCTTTGAGCATTGTGGTTTTTCCTGCTCCGGAGCGTCCGAGGATGACGATGAGTTCGCAGGGGTCGGCGTCGAGGTTGATGGTGTTGAGGAGGTTGCGGATGGTTATTGCTGCCATGGTTGGTGGTCCTTTCGCCAGTGCGTGTCGACGCCCCTTCGGTTCCCGATGCCACCGATGCCACCCATGCCGCCGACTCCGACTCCGACGATGGCTGCGATGCCGACGATGAAGAGGGAGACGGTGATGCTGATGGAGAGGGCTGCGGGGTAGTTTGCGGCGTCGAGAAGCATGAAGAGTCGGAGGATGAGGAGTGGTGTGTCGGGTGTGCTGACCCAGAGGAGTGGGACGGCGAGGACGGTGGTGTTGGAGAAGACGGCGAGGAAGCCGAGGATGAGCAGGTGTGCGGAGCGTGGTAGGACGATGGTGGTGGTGGCGCGGATGGGGCCGACGCCTTGGAGGAGTGCGGTGCGGTATTCGCCTTGGGACATGAGGGGGCCGATGTAAACGAGGAGGAAGTATGTGATGGCGAGGGAGCTGGGGAGGCAGGCGAGGACGACGGCGGTGAAGGCTGCGGCTGGGTTTGCTGGGCTGTCGAGGGAGGGTTGAGTGGCGATGATGCGGAGTCCGCATCCGATGGTTGCCCCGGGGGCGGTGGCGATGAGGGCGAAGGTGGCGTCGATAAGTCGGCGGCCGATCCAGCCGAGGTGGTTGCCGCTGGTGGCACGGGCGGCGAGAGCGGCGGCGCTGAGGGCGAGTGAGCAGATGAGGACGATGAAGCTGAGGCCGACGGTGTTCATGACGGCGTTGCCGATTGGGGGTTGGCCGCCTTCTGTGATGCCGCGGTGGGTGGCGAGGGTGAGGAAGGTGGCGCTGAACGCGATGCCGCAGGCAAGGATCCATTGCGGGGTGCGCGTGGTGGCGCCGACGGCGTGTTCGCGGCCTGGTGTGGTGGGGTGGGTGGTGCGGATGAGTTGGATGATGCCGGGCATGCGCCGCAGTAGGCGCATGTAGTACGTGGCGGCCAGGCCGAATACTGCGAGGACTGGCAGGGTGAGGAGGAGCGCGAGCCAGGCTTCTTCGCCCTGGTTGCCGTAGGAGTGTGAGCTGAACCAGATGGTGGTGGCGGCGATGGGGGTGCGTGGGGCGATGATATTTGGGGTGATGGGGTCGGAGAGGATGGCGCTGAAGATGAATACGCAGATCGCAGGGGTGAAGAGGGCGAGGCGTGGCAGGTAGATGAGGCGGAAGAGGCTCCAGTCGTGGGCGCCGCCGAGGCGCGCGGCGTTGACTTCGCGGGCGTCGATAGGGGCGAGTGCGGTGCGTTGCGCGAAGTATGCGAGCGGCAGGAAGGAGGTGATGAAGGTGAAGGTGAGGGCGGTGAGCCCGGTGAAGTCGTCGGTGAGGGGCCATGGGAGGACTCCGGTGCGCCCGAGGATGACTTTCCACCCTGCACCGATGACGGGGTGTGGGATGGTGAGCTGGAACAACAGCATCATGTCGAGCGTGACGACGCCCATTCGCCCACACCGCGTGGCTGCGAGGGCACCGATGGTGCCCAGTGCCGTGGTTGCCAGGGTGGCGATGAGCGCGATAGTGCTGCTGGTCAGGAGTGGCGTGAGGGGTAGGCCGTGGAGCGCGCTGGTGTCGGCGAGTGCCTCTTGGATGAGCGCGCCGTACGGCAGGCCGAGCACGATCACGAAGATTGTGGTGATGGTCGCGGTGGCTCCGAGGAGGGCTTTCATGGCCGCTCCCCTGTTGTGTTGGCGAACCAGGTCATCCACCGTTCGCGTTCTGCGTCGGCGAGGTCGGGGCGGATGGCGGTGATGCCGTGGGTGGTTGCGAGCACCTCGGTGATGTTGCCGGCGACGGCGCTGTTGGTAGGGATTTGTGGGAGGCCGACGCGCCGGGCGGAGGTCTGCCCGCTCGGTGAGAGGAGCCAGTTCATCACGATCCGCGCGGCGGCCTTGTTGCTGCCCTGGGCGACGATCCCTCCGGAGGCGATCTCGAACGATGTCCCTTCGGAGGGGTAGGTAATGGTCAGGGGCGCGCCGGCACGGGTGGTTTTATTTTGGCAGTAGGGCTCGTATGAGATAGCGACGGCCGCCTCGCCGTGCGCGACAACGTCACTGGGGGCGTTGCCGGACCGGGTGAAGCGGTCGATGTTGCGTATGATGTTCTGGATCTCTGCGGGTTCGAGGCCTGCGGATTGCATGCTGAGCAGTATGGCGTACCCGGTGCCGGACGTCAGCGGTGATGGCGCGGAAACCCACCCGTTGAGTTCGGGGCGGAGCAGGTCACGCCAGGTGGTGGGCATGTCAGTGCTCAGGTTTTGGAAGGCGTCGGGGTTGCTGCACAGGCTGAGGATGGAGGCGTACACCCCGAACCAGTATCCGTGGGGGTCTTGAAACTCGGCGGGGATGGTGGTGGCTGCGGGTGGGTTGGTGGCGTCGAGGAGCCCGAGGCGAGCCGCGAATCGGTAGTTTTCGCTGGGGCCTCCGACCCAGAGGTCGAATTCGCGTGACCCGGTTTGTAAACGTTTCAGCGCCTCCTGGGTGGGGAGACTGACATAGCGGACGTCCAGGCCGAGCTCGCGCCGGATGTCGAGTTTCCACTGCTCGCAGACGGTGGCGTCGTTGGAACACATGATGGTCAGGTCAGTGTTCTGCGGGATGAGGGTGCGGTACATCGTGGTGGCCGAGACGATGGCCACCACGATGATCGCTGGCAAGCGGAGCCACTTTGCAAACACAGTGCTGTAGTTTAGGGGAGTTTAGGCGTGTTTAGGCGTGCGCCTGCATCTCCGCTTCACGCTGCTGCATGAGCTTCTTCTCTTCGCGCCAGATGACCTGGAAGATGAGCAGGATCAGGACAGTGAACACGAGGAAGACGATGAAGGTGACGTCCCAGCCGGCGTACTTCACCAGGAAGCCCACACCGGTGGATGCCAGGGTCGCGCCGAGCAGGTAGCCGAACAGGCCGGTGAAGCCTGCGGCGGTGCCTGCCACGTTGCGTGGGGAAAGGTCGAGAGCCTGCAGGCCGATCAGGCCGACTGGGCCGTAGATGAACCCACCGATCAGGGCGACGTACAGCACCATCAGCCAGAACGGGGTGCCTACCGGGGAGAGCCAGTACGCCGCGATGGACAGGCCTGCGCCCAGGGTGAACAGGGAGATGGATGCGGAGCGGTTGCCGTGGAAGACTTTGTCCGAAAGCCAGCCGCACAGGATGGTGCCGATGAACCCGGCCAGCTCGAAGGCGGCGAAGCCGACCAGGCCGCTGCCGATGCTCATGTGGTGCTGCTCAGAAAGGTAGGTGGTGATCCAGTGGAGCACACCGTACCGCAGCGCGTAAACAAACACGTTCGCGAACGCGAGCAGCATGATGATGCGGCTGTGCAGGATGTGCTTGAATACCAGGTCTTTCGTGGAGAGTTTCTCGCCGGTGTCCTCAGCGACCTTTGCTGGGTCGTCGCGGTATTCGTCGATTGGCGGCAGGCCGACTGATGGCGGGTTGTCGCGGATCAACAGGAACGCGATGAGCGCCACCACAAGCGCGACGAGTGCCGGCAGCCAGTAGGCGGCGCGCCAGTTCTGGCCCGTGATGCTCAGGCCGATACCGACCAGCACCGGCAGACCGAACGCACCCAGGTTGTGGGAGGTGTTCCACAGTGAGCCTTTCCAGCCGCGCTCGCTCGTCGAGAACCACTGCACGACGATACGCCCACACGGTGGGTAGCCCATGCCCTGGAACCAGCCGTTCAGGAACATCACGGTGGCGAACACGCCGACGCTCGCAGACACCCACGGCACGAACGCGACCACCAAGTTCATCAAGGCGGACAGCGCCAAGCCAAGTGGCAGGAAGTAGCGCGCGTTGGACTTGTCCGAAATCATGGCGCTGAAGAACTTCGACAACCCGTAGCTAACCAGCACCGCGTTGCCGATAATGCCGATCGCCGGCTTATCGATCGCGCCACTTTCGTCAATCAGCAAGGGGGCGATCGCCGAAATATTGTTTCGGATCAGGTAAAAACCTGCGTAGCCAAGGAAGATACCCATGAATACTTGCAGACGCATCCGCGGGTACAGCTTGTCTACTTCCTCCTCCGGGAGCCGTGGAATCGGCCCCGGGGCTTGTAACCATTTGAACATGGCAGGCACTCCTTTTGTGCACTCTCAGTATTTCCACTACTGATTGTGTGTCCTGCCTGGTAACAGTGCTTTTGCTGCTGGTAACAGTTGGTAACAGTCCTGTTACCGTGGGGGCTCTGCCGCCGCCCAGACGTAGCCTTTGCCTCGAATGGATGCGATGGCGTCCGGGGGCATGCCGGCGTCCTCAAGCTTCTTCCGTAGCCGATACATGGTGGACTTCACCATGTTCCTACCGCCCTGCGTCGCGCTGGTTTCCCATACCTCGTTCAGCAGCTGGCGAACCCCCACCACTTCCCCGGGCCGCACAAGCAGCGCCCGCAGAAGTTTGCTCTCCGTCTCCGTCATATCGACGGCCCTCCCGTGCACCTCCACCGCGTGACTTAGCGGGTGCACCGAAACCTCACCCACCACAATCGGTTTGGCAGTGATCTCTTGTGACACGCCGCTGCGTCGCAGCAACGCCCGGGCGCGCAGCACCAACTCGCGTGGGGAAAACGGCTTCGCCAGGTAGTCGTCCGCCCCCGCCTCCAGCCCGGCGACGCGCTTCTCGGTTTCGCCGAGCGCGGTCAGCATAATCACGGGTGTGTCGGCGAACTCGCCCGCAGCCCGGATGCGTTGGCACAGGGCGGTGCCGGACATGTCCGGCAACATCACGTCGAGAATAACCAGGTCGCAGTGCTGTTCGTTGAGTATCTGCCAGCCCTCCCGGGCCGTCCCCGCGCTCGACGTCCGCCACCCCTCCATCTCCATCGCGTAGCCGACGATCTGCACCATCTGCGGCTCATCATCGACGATCAGCACGTGCCTACTTGTCATCCTCGCCCCCTGCCATCGTGCCCTTCGGCAGCGTCATGAGCACCGACGTCCCGTGGTCCGCACTCGAATCCACCAACACTTCCCCACCGTGCCGTCCCACGATATCGGCCATGATCACCATCCCCAGCCCGGCACCCGTCGGCACCCGCTGGTTGCCACCACGGGTATTGAACTGCGAGAACGGCACGAACAGCTGCTTACGCTGCTTCGTCGACATGCCTGGCCCGAAGTCCGCCACAGTAATAATCACCTTGGTCGCGCTGGCCTCCGAGTGGACCACAATATCGTGGTCCCCGCCCGCGTAGCGTGCAGCGTTGTTCAGCACGTTCCACAGTGCGTGCCGCAGCAGCTGCGGGTCCGCCTCAACCGTGAGGGGGTCGCCCGGGTCATCCACAACGATCGGTACTTGGCTAATCGCCCGCATTTCCTGCGCTGTCTCCCGCAGCAGCGCCCGCACATCAACCGCCTGTTTCTGCAGGTTATAGGTACCATTATGGAGTTTCGCTTGCAACAGCAGCGACTCCGCAATCTGAATCGCCCTCGCCGAGTTCGTCTGAATCGTCCCCACCAATCGACGCCTCTTTCCCTCATCCTCCTCGTCCGCCAGCAGTTCCGCCGCCCCCTGAATCAGCGACAGTGGCGTGCGAATCTCGTGTGCCAACACCTGCTCATCAGTGATGTCCTGGCACCTCCTCACTTTTCGACGCCCCACCACCGCCTCAATCGCACTCCCTATCATTGGCTTCATTCTTGACATCTTAGCGCTGCCTCAGTGACAAAGGACGCACGCCCCTTTTCGCGACCTGGGCTTTTACCTTCTCCCTCAGCAAGAATTGCGTCCTTTGGCACTGGCACCCCAACCTCGAACATAGTTTCGCCTCACGTGCCTGCCGTGTCGGGTCCCGTTCGTATCCTGATGGTTGCAACCACCAGAGAAAGGAACCCATCATGGATCAGTCATTACGCGCGCGGGCCCGAGGCGCCATGTACGGCCAGATCATTGGCGATAACCTCGGCGCGCTAGTCGAGTTCTCTTCCCCCGCACAGATTCGCTCCCGGTTCCCGGACGGTGTCCGCGAGCTGACTGGTGGCGGCCCGTTCAATGTCGCGCCGGGCCAGGCCACCGACGACTCTGAGCTGGCGCTGGCGCTTGCCCGCAGCATGGTGCGCTGCGGCGGGTACGAAGAAAAGGACGTGTTCGAGTCGTATGTGCGGTGGGCGGCGTCGTTCCCGCCGGATATCGGCAATACGTGTGCGGCTGCGCTTCGGCCACCGTTTGCGCCGAATGCGGCTAGCAAGTCGAATGGTGCGTTGATGCGGGTCAGCCCGATCGGCATCGCGTACGCGCACGACCCGCAGCTCGCCGGCGACCACGCCCGCACCGACGCCCGCCTGACTCACCCCAACGAGTACCCGGTGGCCATCAACGGTATGTACTGTGAGGCGCTCGCCCGCACGATCAGCGGTGAGGATCCTCGCGAGGCGCTGCTCGCGGCGGCTGGGGATGAGGCGTCGACAATTAGGGAGTTCATGCAGTACCTTCCCGTGGATGTTTATAGCCATCGCATGGGGTACGTGCAGTTCGCCTGGAATATTGTGTGTTATTTCGTCGCGAACGGTTCGTCTTTCGAGGAGGACCTCGTCGCGATTGTCGGGATGGGCGGCGACACGGACACAAACGCCGCGATCGCCGGCGCGTTCCTGGGCGCGGTGTACGGGGAGGATGGGATTCCTCGCAGGTGGCGCCAGATTATCGACGCCTACTCCACCCACAAAGCGAACCGACCCGAGGAGTTTTCCGTCGAGGGCGCCCTCGACCTGGTTGACGCCCTCCTCTCCTAGCCACGCACCACATTCCCGTTTTTTGAGAGGGCGCCTCCGCGTTTCCCCAGGTCGTCAACTCCACGAGGGGGAATCTGGTGCACTCCCCCTCACCCCAGTGCCAAAGGACGCATCCCCCTTTTCACGACCAGGGCTTTTAGCCCCTCCCCCAACAGGAATTGCGTCCTTTGGCACTGGAGTCCTCAGCAACTATTCGTCCGGGTTCCGGATCTCCACGTAGTCGGGGTCGTGCCAGTCGACGTTGACGTTGTCCTTGGTGTCCAACCCCTGGTCAGCGAGTTCGGGCACCTTGGCGAAGATGTTGCGGCGGGCGCGGCCGGCGCGCAGTTGGCGTTCGACGCGTTGGGCGAGGACGGTGAGTCCCCAGTTGATGAGGATCATGATGATGGCCACGACGGCCAGCGATGCCAGGAAGTTCTGGTTGGCGGATGCGCTTTGGATGCCGGAGCGGACGACTTCGACGTAGCCGATCTGGTAGCCGAGTGCGGAGTCTTTGAGCGCGATGATCATTTGGGCGATCAGGGCTGGCAGCATGGCGGCGATGGCTTGGGGCAGCAGGATGGTCCGCATGGTTTGCGGGTAGGTGAGGCCGAGTGCTTCGGCGGCTTCGGTTTGGCCTTTGGGGAGGCTTTTGATGCCGGAGCGGAGGATTTCGGCGATGACGGACCCGTTGTACATGGTGAGCCCGAAGACGACGGCGGCGAACGCCAGGTGCTTTGGCGGGGCGAGGTGGTAGATGGCGAAGAGTTGGTAGGCGAAGATCATGAGGAGGAGCACTGGGATGGCTCGGAAGATCTCGACGATGACGCCACACACCCAACGAACAAAACGATTGCGGGACAGCCTGCCGAGGCCGAGGAGGATGCCGACGGCCAGCGCGAGCAGGATGGATGCCACCGCGGCTTTGAGGGTGCCCATGAGGCCGGGGAGGATGTAGGTGGTCCAGGTTTGGGAGTTGAGGAACGGAGTCCATTTCGCGGCGGCGAGTTGTCCGTTGGCCTGCAGTTTCCAGAAGACCCATGCGGCAATGCCGAGGCAGACGGCGAGGCTGATGCCGGTGAGGATGCGGTTGGTGCGGCGGCCGTTGGGGCCGGGGACGTCGTAAAGTACTGTTGCGCGGACGCTCATTATTTTTTCACCGCCATGCGTTCGGAGAGGGCGCCAAGGGCGAGGCCGGTTGGCAGGGTGAGGATGATGAAGCCGAGTGCGAAGATCCCGAAGATGGGGAAGAGCATGTTGGCGTGGTTTTCGATGGTGGATTTCATCAGGAGGGATGCTTCGGCGACACCGATTGCGGATGCGATGGTGGTGTTTTTCGTCAGCGCGATGAGCGTGTTGCCGAGCGGTACGATGGCTGCGCGGACGGCTTGGGGGAAGATGATGTTGCTGAATGTTTGGCCGAAGCTGAGTCCGAGGGATCGGGCGGCTTCGGCTTGCCCGAAGTGGACGGTGTTGATGCCGGAGCGCAGCGATTCCGCGACGAACGCCGAGGTGTAAATGATGAACCCGAGTACGGCGAGGCGGAAGTTGTTGTCTACCAGGAACGTCGCGGACTCTCTATCGGCGAGGGTGATGCCGAGGTTTTGGTAGAGCCCGAAGGAGCAGAAGATGATGATGAGGGTCAGGGGTGTGTTGCGCACGACGTTGATGTAGAACGTGGACATCGCGCGCAGCACGGGGATGGGTGCGACTCGCATCGCGGTGAGGATCGTGCCCACAATCATGGAGCCGATTGCGGAGTAGATGGTGAGCTTGATGGTCAGCCAGAAGGCTGCCCAGAGCTGCGGGCCCAGGTCGGACCAGAGTGTGGACATGATGTTCCTGCCTTAGGGGGTCTTACTGTTCGATGAAGGAGAGGTCGCCAGGGGTGCCGGCGTCGACTGCGTCGTCGCCGCCAAGGTTCTTATCGACGAGGGCGTCGAACTCTCCGGACGTTTGCAGTTCCTTGAGCGCGTTGTTGATGGCGTCGGTGCCTGCGGTGTCGCCCTTTGCCAGGCCGATGCCGTAGTACTCGTCGGTGAATGGTTTGCCGTCCTTGGTCATTTCGACGACTTTGAAGTCGCCTGGGGTTTGGGCGGAGTAGCCGAGCAGGATGGTGGCGTCGGTGGTCATGGCGTCGATGTTGCCTTGGCGGAGTGCTTCGACGCAGGAGGAGTAGGTGTCGTACTCCTGCAGCTGCACGCCTGGCAGGGCGTCCTTGACCTTCTGGGCTGGGGTGGAGCCGGTGACGGAGCAGAGGATCTTGCCGTCGAGGTCCTCGAGGCCCTTGATGTCGGTGTTGTCGTTGCTGACCAGGAGCGCCTGGTGCGTGACCAGGTATGGTCCGCCGAAGTTGACGGATTCGGAGCGGCCCTTGTTGATGGAGTAGGTCGCCGCGATGGCGCCGACCTCGCCGTTCTGGATGAGGGTTTCACGCTGTGCGGATGGACTTTCGCGCCAGGTGATGGTCGGTTCTGCCCAGCCGTTCGCCTTCGCGATGTGGTTGACCACGTACGTCGCCACGTCGACGTCGAGGCCGGACATGGTGCCGTCCGGGTTGCGCAGGCCGAGGCCCGGCTGGTCATACTTGGTGCCCAGGGTGACCTGGCCGGATTCGATCTGGCCGAGGAGGTCGGTGCCTTCGCCGGCACCGCCGCCACAGGCGACGAGGGTTGCGGCAGCAGCGGAGAGCGCGGCGGTGAGTGCGGCGTAACGGATGTTCATGGTGTTGTCCTTTCGGTTAGTGGGCCAGGATTTTGGCCAGGAAGTCTTTCGCCCTGTCGGTCTTCGGGTTGGTGAAGAACTCTTCGGGTGTGGCGTCTTCGATGATCGCGCCGTCTGCCATGAAGATGATGCGGTCGGCGACGCGCCGGGCGAAGCCCATTTCGTGTGTGACCACGAGCATCGTCATCCCCTCGTTGGCGAGGTTGGCCATGACATCAAGCACTTCATTGACCATTTCGGGGTCGAGGGCGGAGGTGGGCTCGTCGAAAAGCATGACTTTGGGTGACATGGCGAGCGCCCGCGCAATCGCGACGCGCTGCTGCTGCCCACCCGACAGTTGCGCCGGGTACTTGTCCGCCTGATTCGCGATGCCCACGCGGTCCAGCAGCTCAATCGCCCGCTTCTCGACGTCCCCCTTCCCCTGCTTCCGCACCTTCAACGGACCAAGCGTCACGTTGTCCTTGATGGTCAGGTGCGGGAACAGGTTGAAGGATTGGAACACCATCCCGACGTCCGCCCGCAACTTCGCAAGGGCCTTGCCCTCCTCTGGCAGCGGGACCCCGTCAATGGTGATGGTGCCTTCGTCAATCGTTTCGAGCCTGTTGATCGTGCGGCACAGCGTCGACTTCCCCGACCCCGACGGCCCGAGCACCACCACTACCTGGCCTTTCGGCACAGTAAGGTTGATGTCTCGGAGCGCGTGGTAGTCGCCGAAGTGCTTCTGTACGCCCGCTAGGTCAATCATGGCTTCACTGGAGCTATTGCCCGACCCACTCTGGGCAGTGAATGTGCTGTGTGTCATATCGGGCAGGTTAGTGGCCTGGCCCACACTTTGTATAGTTCTCGGGTGCTTTTCGCCCGAAAGTTCACCCCCACTGCCTGAACTGCGCGCCTACTTCCCTTCCGGTTCGCAGCCGACCTGAGCTTTTGATCTCACCCCCACGAGGAATTGCGTCCTTTGGCACTCACTCCCCTGTCGCGCGCACCACATTCCCTCCCGTACCCCCGCCGACCTAGGCTTTTCCAAACCTGGCCGCCGAAAAACCAGGAATCTGGTGCGCGTGTCCCCCGCCCAGACACCACATTCCCGTTTTCCGCCAGACCCCCTCGGCGTTTCCCCAGGTCGCCAACTCCACGAGGGGGAATTTGGTGCGCTCCCCCTCACCCCAGTGCCAAAGCACGCAACCCCCTTTTCACGACCTGGGCTTTTGCCCTCACCCCCACCAGGAATTGCGTCCTTTGGCACTGGCACCCCCGATGGGACACCACATTCCCTCCCGCGCCCTAGCTGACCTGGTCTTTTCCAAACCCGCCTGCGAAAATCCTGGAATTTGGTGCGCGCCCCCTAGGCTTCTAGCCCAAGCGCATAAAAAATGGGCGACCCACATGGGTCGCCCACATCTATCGGTGAGATGCTTCTTAGAAAGGAAGCGCGTCGCGCACTGCTGGTGGCAGCATCGGTGCAACCTGTGGCAGGGCCACTGCGATCAGGGCGATCAGCGCGAGAACGGAGCCACCAGCTACGGCACCGATGCCGTAGTTGTTCAGCTTGCCGTCAATGGAGCTGAGGGTGGACTCGATCTTGGAGCTGGATGGGGAGAGGTCCTTGCCAGCTGCGCAAGCGCGAAGTGCTGGGGCGGTGGCGTTCAGGGTGGCGAGCTTTGCGTCGATCTCCTTGAACTTCTTGTCGGCGTCTTCCTGCTTGATCTTCTTGTCCTTGAGCTGTGCCTCGACCTCAGCGCGCTCCTTGACCAGTTTGGCCGAAGCCTCGATGTCCTTCTTCAGCCGTGCGTCAGCCTCAGCCTTGGTGAATTCCTTCGTTTCGGCCTTGTCGCCTTCCTTGGCAACCGGGTAGGTGATCTTGCACTTGGTCTCCTGTGGCTGGTTGTCAGCTGCCTGTGCTGGAGCGGCCAGGCCACCAGCGATGACTGCCGAAGCAACTGCGGCGGTGATGATCTTCTTCATGTGAACCTCTTTTCAGGGGTAAGAAATAAGGGGCTTTAGGTGAACTACCTAGCTCGAAAATATATTGAATCCCCACTATTCGGGAAACAGTTTTTCGATAAATGTTTGGAGTTCATCCCCTAACTACCCCCGAAATAGGTGCGCCTAGAACGGCAGCTTCGGCGCCAATGTTGGGAATACCACGGTCACGAGTGCGGCCGCGCCGAGCACTACTGCGAGGAAGATCCCGGCGAGTGGGCCAGCGACGCTGAGCCAATCGCGCATCTCTGCTGGGCTCACATCTTTAATGCTACTTCCTTCGCTGTTGCCGATTGACCCGGTCTGCTTTGGTGCAGTTTGCTTTGGCCGTGGGCTTGTGGTCTTAACTGTCCATTTCCCGTGATTTTCGCGCTGAGAGCAGGCTTTCAGGGCAGGCTCGAAAGCGCGAAGGAACTTGAGCTGGGAGTTGAGCTGTTTAAGTTGTTGTTCGTCGGCTGTGCCGATGGTGGTGGCGTCGAGAAGTTCGGAGCGCTGCTTGGTGAGTGCGGTGACCTCCTGATCGAGGAGCGCCAGCTTTTCGGATGCTTCTTGTGGCGTTACCAGCGCGAATGCCTCGCGTAACCCATCCTCCGAAAGTGCTTTCTTGGGTGCGATGGTGCTTGCTTTGAGGCTGGGAAGTTCGTCGTCGAACAGGGTGAACGTGCAGGTGCCATTCCGGTACTCAACGTTCGCTGCGTGTGCTGGTGTTGCGGTCGTAGCCAACAGGGCTACGGCGGTTGCGGAAGTAATGATTCGCTTCATGTGGTGTCCTTTCCTGTCGGGGAACCTGATGGTTCAGGTTCTTCAAGAGTTTGACGCTGCGTCGCGCGCTTTGGTTCCATCGCGTCTTTGACTAGCTAGGCGTGGGTTAGTATTTCGGTATGCTTACCCGCTTTGAAGTTGATGGGTTTAAGAACCTGCGCAACCTAGCTATCGACCTCGGCCCATACACCTGTGTCGCCGGGGCGAATGCTATTGGTAAATCTAATCTTTTCGACGCCCTCCAGTTCCTAGCGCTCACTGGGTCGCGGACGTTGAATGAGGCTGCCATCAAGATCCGGGGCAATGGCGGCGACGTGCGCGATATTTTCGCGCCGGGTGGCAAGATGTCGTTTTCTGCGGAGATGATTACGGAGAAGGAGTTTGAGGATTCCTTCGGCAAGTCGATTACTGCTGATCAGACGTATCTCCGGTATGAGGTTGATCTTGAGCTGCGGTACGTGACTGTTGGCAACAATAGGAATGTTTCCAGCATTGTTGTCACCCGTGAGGAGCTAAAACCGCTCACGAAGGCGGATGCTCGAGAGAAGCTGGGTTGGGCAAAGAAAAGCTTTGTTGAGTCTGCGATCATGGGCGGACGTCGAAAAGCGTTTATTGAGACGAGTGAGCAGGAACGACAAATCCATGTGCGGCATGGAAGTCAGGGAAGGCCGTCGTTGGTGTCGCTGAGCGGGGATGCGCCGGCCCGTACTGCGCTGTCGGTGTATGGGCAGCAGGACCAGTATCCGGTGATTATGGCGGCGCGCCGGGAGCTGGATGCGTGGATGTACCTTTCCCTTGAGCCGAGTGCCATGCGCGCGCCGAGCGAGGCGTTGGCTCCCGACTTTATTAGTGCGAAGGGCGGGAACCTGCCGAAGACGCTGGACCGTCTTGTGGGGCAGTCGCCGGATCATGATGTGCTTGCGGAGCTTGCTGATGTCGTCGGAGATCTTGTCGATGTACGCAGCGTTACGGTGGACTTTGACGAGGCACGCCAGGTGTTTACGCTGCAGGCGCAGGTCGGTAATGGCGGTGTGGTGTCTGCCCGTTCTCTTTCTGACGGGACGTTGCGCTTCCTAGTCCTGGGGACGATCTTGTTGGACTCAGAGGGCAGTCGCCTGATCTGCTTCGAAGAGCCCGAGAACGGCATTCACCCGTTGAAGATTCAGGCGATGTATTGGCTGTTGCACGATTTGAGCGTGGACCCTGAGGAAGCAATCGGGTTGGAGAATCCGCTTCGTCAGGTCATCGTGAATACCCATTCACCAGCATTTTTAGCGCTGCACAAAGACAATTTCGATGAGCTACTGCTGGGGTCGAAGGATCCGATGGATGGCTCGCTCGTCCTTACCCCGGTGGTGGCGGAGGGGAGCTGGAGGAAGTCGAAGGTGAAGGCGTCGGCTGCGAACGTTGAGGAGCTTCTTCGCGAGTCCTTCCCGGAGCTCAACTTCCGGGAGCTCTTTGCGGCAGATCATGAGGGGGATCGATGAGTAGGCCACTGTACTGTCTGCTAGTTCGCGAGGGCTCTAGCGATAACGGCCTAATGAGCCCGCTCAAGGCGCTGCTCATTGATCTCGGCTTTGGGGCTGATTCTCAAATCTTGCCTCAGTCTTTCGCGGGGTCGAAGCGCACGGCTGATGTCCTTCAGCTCATCATGGATGAGGGCCAGACGCCTGACATTGTTTTTGTCCATCGGGATGCAGACAATGACGGCTATGAGCGCCGTGCGCTTGAAGTCCACCAGGCGTCCGAAGAGGTCAGCCCGGAGTTCGCGGTTGTTCCCGTTGTGCCGGTGAAAATGACTGAGGCGTGGGTGCTCCACGCACTGCACAGTCCGCAGTATCAGGCACAGCTGGGGATCAACATTCCTGCGAAGGATCTGCCAGCCAGGAAAACTATCCCGAATATTGCGGCGAAGGATCGGCTAAAACAGCTTCACGACGCCCACTTCGCCACCCGCGGGCGCCGAAAGCGAAAGCACGATTCCCGCTTCACGACGGACCGGTCCCGTTGGGTCGAGGCACTCACCAATGTGAGCTTCTTGGAGGGGTGCGAGTCCTTCGAGCGCTTGCGCGACGAGATCCTCAGCGCACAAACAGGCCTCTAGCCTCACTCACTCCCTCCCGATGGGACACCACATTCCCGTTTTCCGCCAGACCCCCTCGGCGTTTCCCCAGTTCGCCAACTCCACGAGGGGGAATTTGGTGCGCTCCCCCTCACCCCAGTGCCAAAGGACGCAACCCCCTTTTCACGACCTGGGCTTTTACCCCCTCCCCCAACAGGAATTGCGTCTATTGGCACTCGCTCCCAAAAAACCAGATCTCGAACCCCTGTCGCCTCGCCACGTCGAGGGACCCGTCCTGCGGCACGGCGTGCGTCGGCAACCCTGCGCGGACTTGGCGGAAGAAGTTGTCGGACCTGCGGTTGGCGTCTCGGAGGTCGTAGTAGGTGGTCATCTCCTGGTCGTACTCCCCCAGCGCCTCGGACCAGCTCGCGGGGGCCTGGTAGGTGTTTTCCATGACGCGAAGCCGCGCCGGGATGCGTGGTTTGAGTTGTGGGTCTTGGGCGGGCCAGCCCAGGGTCAGCCCGACGACCGGGAAGGTAAAGCGTGGCAGTTCCAGCAGGTCAACGACGGCTTGGAGGTCGTTGTGGATGTTGCCGAGGTAGTTGGCTCCCATCCCGAGCGATTCCGCCGCGTTGACAACGTTTTGAGCCATGAGGCAGGCGTCGGTAAACCCTTCGACGAATGGACGGGTGTGCCCGGCCGCCGAAGGCTCCTCCAGCAGCGCCGCGTTGCGCGCGGTGTCGACGATGAAGAGCAGGTAGACGGGCGCGCGCCCGACGTATTCCTGCTGCCCGATCTCCGCCAGCTTTCGCTGGAGGTCGGTATCGGTGACGTGGATGATGCTGGCTTGCTGCAGGCCGCGCGAGCTCGCTGTGCGCATCGCGACCTCGAAGAGCTGGTCCAGCACCTCCTTATCGACGCCCCTCCGCTCAAACTCGCGGATCGTCCTGTGCTGTAGCTGGTGTTCGATGGTGTGGTTCATGCCCACACGGTACTTGAAATCGGCTACCCGAGCTCCTCCCGAAGCACATCGCGCACGATTTCGGCGACGTGCTGCGCCTGGGTGCCCGTGCCCTGCTCGACTTGGGTGCGGCAGGAGAATCCGTCGGCGACGACGGGCCCGTCGTGTTCCCTCACGCGCGGGAACAGCTCGCGTTCTCCCAGCTCCAGGGACATTTCGGCGTGGCCGTCTTCGAAGCCCCAGTTGCCGGCGAGGCCGCAGCACCCGGTTTGGATCTGTTCCTCGTCGTAGCCGAGCGCCGCCAGGATCAGGGAGGACTGTTGCGGGTCGCCGAGTGACTTCTCGTGGCAGTGCACTTGGGTGAGGATGCTGCCGCTGTGCTTGCGTACCTTGCCCTCGGCGACGAGCGCCTGGATCTTCGGGGCGACGATTTCGGCGAAGGTGTGGGTGGCTTCGGCGAGTTCGCGTACGGCGGGGTCGGCGGTTTGGGTGGTGGCGTCGTGTTGCAGCATGACGGTGCACGACGGCTCCAGCGCGACAACCTGCAGCCCTTGGTCCAGGTACGGCTTGAGCACGTGCGCGGAGTGCTCGAGCACGCGCCGCGTCATCGCGAGTTGGCCGGTGGAGTGCCAGGTCAGGCCGCAGCACACGAAGCCGTCGGGGATGATGACCTCGTAGCCGAGCATCTCCAGCGTTTCGACGGCCGCTCGCGCCGGGCCGGTGTTGAGTTTGTTGTTGAAGCTGTCTGGCCACAGCACAATCCGCTCACGCGAAGCTCCCGAACCAGCAGCACCCGAACGCTTCCGCGCCCACTTCTGCAGCGACTCCGGCGCGAAGCTGATGAGCGGCCGCCCGGTGTCGACGCCGCCGAGTTTCGCGACGGCCGTCGATACGCCGGGGGCGTGGAGGGCCCAGTTCGTGATGCGTGGCACGAGCGGGAGTTTGTGGGCGATGTGGCTGAGGATTGGCAGCCAGCCCATGAGGTAGTGGACGCGTGGGCGGACGCGGCCGGCGTAGTGGTCGTTGAGGAACTCTGCTTTGTAGGTGGCCATGTCCACGTTGACGGGGCATTCGGAGGCGCACGCTTTGCAGGAGAGGCACAGGTCGAGGGCGGATTCGGCGTCGTCGCCGGTGATGGTTTCGCCGCGGAAGAGTTCGGAGAGGATGCGGGCGCGGCCGCGGGTGGAGTGGATTTCGTCGTGGGTGATTTGGAAGGAGGGGCACATGGAGCCGTCCATGGAGCGGCAGGCGGAGACGCCGACGCAGCGGTTGACGGCGTCGGTGAAGCTGCCGTTGTCGCGTGGGAAGAGTTGGACGGGTGTGATTTCGTGGGTGCGTTGGGCGGGTTCCATGCGCAGGCCGTCGGTGACGGCGTCGGCCCAGACGAGGACACCGGGGTTCATGATGCGTTGCGGGTCGAAGAGCAGTTTGAATTCTTCGAAGATGGCGCGCATTTCGGGGCTGTACATGGTGTGCAGCAGGGATGAGCGTGCGCGGCCGTCGCCGTGTTCGCCGGACAGGGACCCGCCGTGCTTGGTGACGAGTGTGGCGGCGTCGTTCATGAAGTTGTTGAAGTTGGTGATGCCCTCTGTTGAGTGGAAGTCAAAACTGATGCGGACGTGGACGCAGCCTTCGCCGAAGTGGCCAAATGGGATGCCGCGGTAGCCGTAGGTGTCCATGAGGTCGTAGAGTCCGCGCAGGTAGCTGGCCAGGTTTTCGGGCGGTACGGCGGAGTCTTCCCAGTTGGGCCAGGCTTCGCCGCCGTCGGGGAGGCGGGTGACGGTGCCTGCGGATGCTTCGCGGATGCGCCACAGCGCGCGGGCTTCGGTGTGGTCGCTGACCACGACGGCCCCGGTGTGTTCGACGGTGGTGGTGAGCGCCTCGGCGGCGGCGATGGCTTCCTCGAGGGTGTTGCCTTCGGTTTCGCAGTAGAGCCAGCCGCCGGCGTGGGGTTGGCCGGGGAGGTTCTCGCCGGCGTGTTCTTGCCCGTTTTTGCTGCGCAGGGCGTCGAGGAGGTCGCCGCCCATGCCTTCGATGGTGGCCACACCGGGTTGGCGCAGTTTGGGGGCGGCGTCGGCGGCGGCGAAGACGTCGGCGAAGGACAGCACGGCCAGTGCGGTGTACTTCGGCTTATCGACGAGCCTCACGGTCATCCGCGTAATCACCCCGAGGGTGCCTTCGGACCCGGCGATGGCTTTGGCCATGTCGGTGCCCAGGTAGTGCAGTCCGTACCCGGAGACTTGGCGCGGGAAGCGCCCGAGTTCCCGCTGGATCAGTTCCTGGTTTCGGGTGTAGAGGGCGGAGAGGGCGTCGTGAAGCGTGGGGTCGTCGCAGCCGTCGGCGCTGAAGGTGACTTCCCTGCCGTCGGCGAGTGCGAGCGTGATGTCGACGAGGTTGTCGGCGGAGGTACCGTAGGCCACCGAGTGGGAGCCGCAGGCGTTATTGGCCACCATGCCGCCGATGGTGCAACGGGAGTGGGTGGAGGGGTCGGGACCGTAGGTCAGGCCGTGGGGTGCGGCGGCGTCGCGGAGTTGGTCGCAGATGACGCCGGGTTCCACGGTGGCCGTTTTGGCATCCGGGTCGATGTCGAGGATGCGGTTGAAGTAGCGGGAGGTGTCGATGACGAGGCCGTCGCCGATGGCGTTGCCAGCCACGGAGGATCCACCACCACGCCCTACGATGGACCAGCCGCGTTCGCGTGCGTAGGCGATGCCGTCGAGCACGTCTTGTGCGCTGCTGGGTTCGAGTACTGCCGCCGGGACGCGTCGGAAGAGTGATGCGTCAGAGGAGTAGGCGGCCCGGGTCGGCATGTCTTTGCGGAGCTTGGCCCGGATGGCGTGTGGCGTGGTGTTCATGCGTGTCCTCTGTTATTCTGCGCTGTTTTCGTCGCGGTGCTCGTGGAACTGCACTTCTTTGTCGCGTTTGCGTTGTTCGCGTTGTGCTCGGAGCGCTTCTGGGCGGTAGCCGAGCACGAATGCGGATACTGCACAAAGTGTAGCTGCGCCGAAGACCCATGGCGCGAGCGCCGCTTTGGCGCCGGTGATGGTGTCGCCGCTGCCGGTGACAAGGCCGACCGCCTGAATGCCGACGAGCGCGAGCCCGCCGAGGAGGAACGCGGCGAGGAAGACGTAGAACAGGAAATAGAAGAGCTTGAAGATTGGGTTCATGGTTTACGCTCCTGGTACGTAGACGGGGACCAGTCCCATGCCGACGAGCCACGCCAGCAGGATCATCGGCAGGACAAAGTAGATGATGAGCGGGATGAACATCTTGGTCGGGTTGGCTTCCGCCATCGCGGCCGAGAGGTAGATCGGCGCGCCCACGGGTGGCGACGCCCCCTCCGTCGAGGTGCACAGCAGGGTGACGACGATCGCCACCGTCGGGTCGATGCCCACCGTGGTGAGCGCCGCGACTGCCGGGGCGCCGATGGCGGCTGCCGTCGCAGTGGAAGACAGCGGGGTTGCCACGACGACGGCGAGCACGCCGACGACGAGGATCATGACCCACTTCGGCAGGTCCATCGCCCCGAGCGTGTTGGAGAGCTGGTCGCCCACGCCGAGTTCCTCCATGATGGACGCGGCCGCGAGCGCTGCGAACAGCGAGATGCCCACGGTGGCGAAGCTCGGCAGGTCCCGGACGATCTGCGCCCTGAACTGGGCGTTGTTGCGGCGGATGCGGCCCGCACCTTCGATGAGCGCGATGAGCGTGATCAGCACCGGCACCCACACGATGATGGAGATGGCCTTGATGCCGTCCTCGCCGACGCCGGTGGAGTTTTTGAACCAGTTGGCCAGCGGGCCGATGGTGAGCAGCACCGGGATGATGATGCCGAGGAAGATCGACGGCGAGCGCCACCCCTGCGCCCACGCCTGCCCGAACGGCACGATCTGGTCCTTCGGGGTCTTGGGGATGCGGTCCTTCTTGGTCCAGAAGAACACGACCGCCAGGCGGTAGAGCACCGCATACGCACCGGCGCAGGCCAGCGCGACGTACACCTGACTTGCCGACGACGCCGCAGCCGCCGGCATCGCCAGAATGATGAACATGGTGGAGTTCGGCGGCAGCGCCACGCCCAGGCCGGAGTTACCTGCGACAAGGGTCGCTGCCCTGTTGGAGGAGAAGCCGGTCTGCTTCATCCACGGGATGGTCACGGAGCCGACTGTGGCGGAGTTGCCAGCGGTCGATCCCGCGATGAGTCCCATCATCGCCGAGGCCAGGGTGGACACGTAGCCCGCCCCGCCGCGCAGCCGGCCGAAGATCGAGTTCAGGATGGTAATTAGCCTGTCAATCAAGCCCGTCGACTGCACAATGATCCCCATGAACACGAACGCCATACCGGCGAACGTGACCTCCGAGGAGACGGCCTTTTTAATTCCCAGCCACAGCAGTTCTGGCGCCCTCGTTCCGCCGACGAGTGCCACGCCCACCAGGCCGATCAGCAGCGCTTCTGCAATATTGCGCTTTAGCAAAACATTGAACACAACCGTGATCGCGATGAACACTATCAACGCAACGATGCCCATGTTCACTCCCTTCAACTCCAATTAGTGACGCGGCACACATTACGCGTTGGATGTTGTCGGGCCTATATGCTCAAACTAATTATCGACGCCCCTCCTCCCCCATCAACGCAAAAACCCGGGCGGGTGCGTTGTTGCACCCGCCCGGGTTTGACCCCCAGTAGCGGTAATCCCTACTTCGCCGGGACGTTCAGTTCCGCCAGGTCAGAGCCGTCCGGGTTATCGATGCTGATCTCCCACTGCAGCGCGCCATTGTCTTCGTCGAGCTCCGCCGAGTCCAGGATGCCGTCGTGCTGGCCCAGTGCCTCCTTGATCGCGTCCTCGATCGCCACGGTTGCCTGGCCCGCCTTCGCGACGTCCTCCGCGTCCTGCTCGGACTCCTTTTCCATCACGTGGTTGCCGTCGACATGCAGCTCAACGATCTTGTCCTCTGCCGCGACCTTGACCTCGAAGGCGTTGGTGTTGTCCTCGCGGTCGATGGCAATGACGGTGCCGAATGGTCGCGCCGCCTCAATCGCGTCGTACGCGGCGTCGTTGGTGGCCTCGCCCGCGCTTTCAGACGCCGCAGCCGTGGTCGTCGTCGCCACCGTGGTCTCCGGAGCCTCCGTCACGGTCTTCGTCGCTGGTGCCTCGTCCGTGCCGTTCGAGCAGCCTGCGAGCAGTGCCGCCGCGGCCAAGACTGTCAGTGTGCGTTTCATGATTGCTCCTTCGTTCGGGTTCAGAAAGCCCCCACCGTACCCGTTTTGGAGGTAGAGTGTCGCACAACAAAGGTTCACAAACGCGGAGGAAATTCACCATGACCGATGTGGAAAAGATTGAGCGCGACACGCTTCTACCTGCATATTTCGGAGAGTTCGGCGGGCAGTACGTTCCCGAGCCGCTCTACCCGGTGCTCGATCAGTTGGAGCGCGCCTTCGTCGAGGCCCGCGAGGACAAGGAGTTTCTCGACGAGCTCTCGCGCCTCCAAGCGAAGTTCCTCGGCCGGCCGACCCCGGTCTACGAATGTGCCAACCTGCCGAGGGTTGGGTCGTCGAAAATTTTCCTGAAGCGTGAAGACCTCGCGCATGGCGGCGCCCACAAGGGCAACCAGGTGCTGGCGCAGGCGCTGATCGCGAAGCGGCTGGGCAAGAACCGCCTCATCGCCGAAACCGGCGCCGGCCAGCACGGCACCGCCACCGCCATGGTCGCAGCACTGATGGGTATGGAGTGCACGATCTACATGGGCGCGCAGGACGTCGCCCGCCAGCAGCCGAACGTGCGCCGTATGCGCCTGATGGGCGCCACCGTCGTCCCCGTCACCAACGACACCGGCGGCTCCATGTCCAACGCCATCGACATCGCCCTGCAGGACTGGGTCGAAAACATTGACTCCACCCACTACGTCCTCGGCTCCGCGTGCGGCCCCCACCCCTTCCCGACCCTGGTCAAGGAGTTCCAGGCCGTCATTTCGCGCGAGTCCCGCCAGCAGATGCTCGAGGACACCGGCCGACTTCCCGACGCCGTCATCGCCGCCGTCGGCGGCGGCTCCAACGCCATCGGCGCCTTCGCCGAATACCTGAAGGACGAGCCCGGCAACGCCGACGTCAAACTCATCGGCGTCGAACCCGCCGGCGAAGGCCTGGACACCGACCGCCACGGCGCACCACTCAACCACGGCAAGCTGGGCATCCTGCACGGCTCCCGCTCCTACATCGTCACAGGTCAGGACGGCGAAGTCCTCCCTGAGTCCTTCTCCGTCTCCGCGGGCCTGGACTACCCAGGCGTCGGCCCCGAGCACGCCTACCTCCGCGAGATCGGCCGCGCCCAATACGTCGCCGTCACCGACGAGGACGCCCTCCAGGCCTTCCGCCTGCTCTCCCGCTACGAGGGCATCATTCCCGCCCTCGAGTCGTCCCACGCCCTGGCCTACGCCCTGAAGCTCGCCGAAGTCGCCGACGCCGACGGCCACGAGCTCAACCTGCTGGTCAACCTGTCCGGCCGCGGCGACAAGGACCTCGACTACGTCTACAACATCCTCGGCGACCAACTCTTCGACGACCCCGAGCAAGCCCCCATCGGCGACCTCCACATCAGCGAAGTCCTCGCCTCCATGACGAGCTCCTCCAACGAACGCGAGGCCGGCCACACCGTCGCCCACTAGTTTTGGGTTCTTGAGGGTCCCTCGTGGGGCCCTTTTTTCTTCCCGCGCCTGCCTGTGTGCTGCCTGTGCATGGCCTGTGCACCACATTCCCTTTGGACGTTGCGGCGACCTGGGCTTTTACCCCGGCGCTTTCCCAAAATCCTGGAATTTGGTGCGCGCCTCCTCGCAGTAGTGCCAAAGGACGCAATTCCATCTGCCAGATCCGGCAAAAGCCCAGGTCGCGAAAAAGGGGTTGCGTCCTTTGGCACTCACTCGGTTGGGGGGACACCACATTCCCTCCCGCCCAACCTGCGACCTGGTCTTTTGCCCAGGTGCCCTCCCAAAATCCTGGAATCTGGTGCGCACTCCCTCACCAACGCAAAAACCCGCACCCCCAGCCACGAAAGCTAGGGGTGCGGGCTCAAACCCATTTGCAATTATGCCCGTGGAAGGACTGCGAGCGGTAGTACGTCGAAGCCGGTGGCAACGCCGTTGTTCTCGTCGCGGAACCACGTGCGGATTTGGTTGATCAACTGCATCATGTGGGTCCCTCCTTTCAAAGTGTGAAGGTTGTTAACCTTCTGTTCACGTTGAGGTAACTCTAGGGCCACAAAATTAGTTTGTCAACACCCACTATTGGCGTGTCGCAGGTATTTCTGGAACGAGTCCCGGTGGCCAGCACACTCATTTCCCCAGGCTTGAACCGAAGGGCAACAACTCGTCTATAATGGGGTATGACATGAAGTCGCCCAACGCCTCCATGTCAGCGTAAAGGCGAAGCCCCTCACCCGCCGGCAAGCAAAGTGAAGGGCTTCGTGAGACTAGCGAGTTGGCCACTAACGCCATAAAGGTCCGGATCGTAATCGCACCGATTGCTTTCCGGACCTTCCCTCATTCTCGTGCAGTCAGGATCTACGGCTGAACCGCAGAAGTACCTCCCAACCCATTTAAAGCGTGGGATTAGAAGCGTGCGATGCAGGTCGCGCATTCGCACTGGCCAAGGACGGTTTCTGGCTACCAGCATGGCCCTGCCCTTTAACACCTCGACCGGAACGAAAACCTACAGGAACGGGTACGGGTCCCACCCGGTGAAGTATTCGATCCGTTCGCGCGCGATCAGCAAAATGGCGGCCACCACGGCCACGAGCACAACGGCCAAAAAGGCCCACCCAACGAAACGCCGCACTCCGCTCGCCGCCGTGCCGTCTTCGTCCGGGGAGAGGAAGTGGATGGCCATGGAGAACAGAGTCGGCAGTCCGGCGCCGAGGAGCATGCCTACGCCGAGGACCATGAGTAGTGATTTCAGCATTGGTGTCTCCTATTTGCCCAGGTGGTGGTTGAGTCCGTGGGTGGTGTCGACGATGTGCGCGGGCCCGGTCGGTCCGGTTTGGGGGCCTTCGGGGCCGTCGATTGGGTCCCAGTCGTCGTTGACGTTGTCGCGGTGCACAGGCTGCAGTTGCGCGCGGTAGAACATGTAGCCGCCGCCAATTGCGAGGATGACGGTGAGGAGGATGCCTCCCCAGACGAGGTCGCCTCCAATTGTCGACGCCCACTTCGCCACCCACCACGTGACGAAGGAGATGGCTGCCGCGATCGGCAGTGTGGTGATCCAGGCGAGCGCCATCCTTCCGGCGACTCCCCAGCGCACTTCACCCTTTGGGCCCGTGAGCCCGGAGCCCATGATGGAGCCGGTGGCGACGTGGGTCGTCGATAGTGCCATGCCGAGGTGGGAGGAGGTCAGGATGATTGCTGCGGACGATGTTTCCGCGGCGAGGCCTTGTGGCGGGTGGATCTCGACGAGCCCTTTGCCCAGTGTGCGGATGACGCGGAACCCGCCCGAGTAGGTGCCGATGGCGATGGCCAGGGCGCACGCTGCTTGGATCCAGAAGGGCATGGTGTGGTCGGCGTCGAATTGCCCGGCGGCGACCATGGCGAGGAAGATGACGCCCATCGTTTTTTGGGCGTCGGACGTGCCGTGCGCGAGCGCGACGAGCGACGCGGTCCCGACCTGTCCCCAGCGGAAGTAGGTGTCGCGGTGTTCGTGTTCGGCGTTGGCGGTGAGTCGGTACACCAGCCACGTCGCGACGGCCGCAATGATCCCCGCGACGAACGGCGCGAATACTGCGGGCAGGATGATTTTGTCCAGGACGCCTTCCCACACGACACCTCCCCACCCGATTGCTGCGATCGCCGCGCCGATCAGCCCGCCGAACAGCGCGTGCGAGGACGATGATGGAATCCCGTACAGCCACGTGAACAGGTTCCACATGATGGCACCGGTCAGCCCGGCGAACACCACGAGCAGCAGCTTTTCGGATTCGATGGTGTCGGTCAGGTCGAACCCATCCAACTTCACGATGCCACTCGCCACCGTCTTCGCCACCGCCACCGACAGGAACGCCCCTATGAGATTAAGGACGCCCGCGAGCGCCACCGCCGTTTTCGGCTTGAGCGCCCCCGTCGCGATGGATGTGGCCATCGCGTTCGCCGTGTCGTGAAAACCGTTCGTGAAGTCGAAGAACAGCGCCACGGCGATAATCAGAATCAGAAGGATAGTGATACTCACAACCTGGCATTATTCTCCTCCCCAGCGCGGAATAAAACTCTTTTCCACTTTTTACCTATTGTTCACCTCCCACCAGGCCTTTTCCCAGCCCGTCCGCCGGTTGTTCACCTTCTGGGGCTGGCGTGGGGGTGTGTTCGTGTTAGAGTCTGTGCCAATGAGGACACGCCGAGGTTGGGGAGGTGTACCGTGAACGATTCCGCTGCGTACGTTCCGTTTCCGACGTTTGCTGAGTGGTCCGACCAAGCGAACGGGCACGGGTCGTTTGAGCGGCTTGCTGCCGAGTTTCGGTGTTTTGGGGCGGAGCAGCGTGCTCGCTATTCGCGTGAGTCGACGCGCTTTGCTGCCGTCGATACGAATGCGATTGAGGGGGTGTTTCGTTCGGATCGTGGTTTTACGTATTCGGTGGCGAAGCAGGCGCATGGTTGGGAATCTGCGATGGAGGAGCGCGGTGTCCATGCGCGGCCGTCGTTTGAAGCGGCGATGGACGGCTACAACCTGGCGCTTGATGTGGCTACGGGCCGTTGGCCGTTGACGGAGTCGTTGATCCGTCGCCTGCACGAAACGATCATGGCGAGCCAGGACGAGTATGAGGTCAGGGTGCTGATTGCTGGTGAGGTTCGTCGACAGAAGCAGCCGCTGCAGCGTGGCGTGTATAAGTCGCAGCAGAATTCCCCGGTGCGTCCGGATGGTTCGCAGCACGTGTACGCGTCCCCGGAGGAGACGCCGAGTGAGATGCAGCGCCTGGTGGAGCAGTGTCGTTCGGATGAGTTTGTGGCGGCGCATCCGGTGGTGCAGGCGTCGTATGTGCATTATGCGTTTGTGTGCGTGCACCCGTTTGCTGATGGCAATGGGCGTGTGGCGCGCGCGTTGGCGTCGGTGTTTTTGTATCGGGATCCGGGCATCCCCCTTGTAATTTTCGACGACCAGAAGCACCACTACTACGACGCCCTCGAGAGCGCCGATGCGGGTGTGTTCCGCCCGTTCATTGATTTCATTGAGCAGCGGGCGATTGACACGATGAACGTCGCGATGCTCGAACTCGGCGGCACAAATGACGTCGATTCCGCCCTCGCCGACCTCGGCGATGCCTCCGCACTCCGCCTCGCGGACATGGTGTTCACGGAGCTCGAGCGCCAGTTTGAGGCACTGCAACACCACCCACTTTTCGACGCCACCATCGCCCGCACCTGCACCACCCCAACCTGGACCGACGCTGACGGCTTTTCTTTCTCCCTCACGCCAACCTCATCTTCCGGCTCCCAAGTGACCGCAAACTTCAGCGTGTTTGCCAATCTGCAGGCTACCGATCGTCCCGAATACATCGTGGCTTGTACGTATGCGCAGCCATCTGGTCGTCCTGGTCCACGGAACCTGGAAGTGTTTCGTCGCGAGCTCACCCCGGACATCAGCGTGAGCCTGACTGCCCGCATCCGCGCCTGGTCGGCAGTCGTACTCGCCGACGCGGTGCGGGCGTTCAAGGGGTAGCTCACCCCTGGCAGCTCACCCCGGCAACCCCACAAACAGGAACGGCACGACCGAGACCAAGCGCAACGGTCCCGACCTGGTTCTCCGGGCAGCACGCCCCTGTGCACTCAAAGCGTTCGCTTCGAAGCGTGCGATGCAGGTCGTGCTTTCTCACCCAGCCCGGCCGATTTTCGCCGACCAGCGTCGCACTCCTTAAAGCCCACGCTTTTAACCCGGCTCGAGAGGGCGCCAGAGGAGCACAAGCAACTAAAGGCGCTTCCTGAACGTTAGCTGTGCACCACAATCCAGCACGAGACAGCGGCGACCTGGGGAAACACAAACGAGGCAAACAGAAAACCCGGATTTTGGTGCGCCCGCCCGCGCCCGCCGACTAAGCCCCTCGACCAGACACGAAAAAACTCCCCTACCAGCAACCTGGAGGGGAGCCCAAGAAACTAACTACTGCACCGCCACGAAGGACTTTCCGGAGAACATGTCTGGCGAGACCGCCAGCACACCGTTCTCGATTCCTTCCGAAGGTACCGCGATAGCAATGTTGCCGGTGGTGCTTGCGCCTTCGTACAGGGTGCCAAGCTGGTCGAAGTCATCTGGCGCGACGGCGAGGTTATCGTGCGAGGAGAAGGTGTTGCCGTCAGCGGATACGTACGCAACCGAGCCGAGTGGGATGGATCCTTCTGGGTCGTTGCCGGTGTAGGTGGCGGTGACGTTGATCAGGATGTACTGCTGGCCGTCGGCCGGGGCGTCGTTAAATGGGTTTTCGGCCATGACGGCGTCGGTGGCGTTGAGGTCGACGCTGTTGATGGTGTAGGACCACTCCTTGGACTCGACGCTGGAGCCCATCGGAAGCGGGTTGTCGCGGCTTGTGCCCTGCGCGTCCTTCCCCTTGTTCTCGATGGTTGTGCCTTCTGGGCCGGTCTGAGCGGGAGGTGCGTTGAGTGCTTCGTCGGCGGCGTCGCCAATGTAGGCCAGGAACATGACCGGCGCTACGATCGCACCCACCACCGAGACCACGATCGCCCCGATGCCCATGCCCTTCTTTTTGTTCTTCATGAACAGGGATACGATGCCCAGGATGAACCCGATCGGCAGCAGGACCCAGCCCGCGATCAGCGCGCCCTTCACGAACGAAAGAATGAGCCCGAGGATCGCGACGATAAGCGCAATGAGGCCCAGCGTGTTCTTCGTCGGTGCCGGCTGCGCGGGCTGCGCGTACATGGGCATTGACTGCTCAGGCGTTGGGATAGGTTGAGTCATGGTTACTCCCTAGTCGGTGGAGAAAAACAAAATTCAGGACCATTCAAGCCCCCCCCCCCCTCATCATTTGTCAAGTTTCGGCCGGTCAGCGGCCGAGCCCAAAGATACCCCCACCCCCACATGCGCGCGCAAAATACCACACGCCAGACCGCTATTGGCGTGACTTATCTCATGTGGTTAGTTTCCGAATAAATATTTATTTTACCTATATCAAACTTAAGATGGATAAATATATGACACACCGCTAAGGAGATTCTTATGGCATGGATTTTGCTTGCCGAACTTGCGGTAATGCTGGCGTGCATCTGGTTGGGTTCACGGCACGGTGGCATCGCCCTCGGCTTCTGGGGAGGTATCGGCCTTCTCATTCTGACTTTTGTTTTTCGAGAGACACCGGCGAAGCCGCCTGTGGACGTGATGCTGATTATTCTGGCAGTCACGTGCGCGACGGCGACGATGCAGGCTGCTGGTGGTATTGATTTCTTCGTCCGGATGGCGGAGAAGATCATTAAGCGTTACCCGGAGCGCATCACCTTTATTGCGCCGATGGTGGCGTATATTTTCACGTTTGCTGCTGGTACTGGCCACATTTTGTACCCGCTGTTGCCGGTTATTCACGATACGGCGCTGCGTAACGGTATTCGCCCTGAGCGCCCGATTTCGGTCAGTGTTGTTGCAAGTTTGCAGGGCATCACTGCTTCCCCTGTGTCGGCTGCGATGGCTGCGTTCATCGTGGTGGTTGAGGGTGCTGGCTATTCGCTTCCGAAGATCATGTTGATTGCGGTGCCGGCGACGATCGTTGGTGTGCTGGTCGCGTCGCTTGTGATGTTGCGTTATGGCAAGGAGTTGGAGGATGATCCGGAGTTCCAGCGCCGTGTGGCGGCTGGTGAGGTCGAGGACATTCCGCTTCTTGTGAAGGCGCAGCGTAAGGCAAAGCGGGAGAAGATCTCGGTTGAGCAGGCGAAGGATCAGATTTTGGCTTCCTCCAAGGGTTCCGTGGCGTTGCTCGAGGAGACGGAGGGGGCGTCGGCAAGTATTGGTGCTGACGGCCGCCTCGAGGAGGACATCACTGCTGAGAAGAATGGTGCACGGCCTGGTTCCCCGCGGATCACTGCCGCGATCTTCTTGGTCACTGTCGTGCTCGTCGTGATCTTCGGCGCAATTCCAGAGCTTCGTCCTCCAGGGGAAGAAGGAAAGCCGCTGAGTATTGCGGTGCTGTTGCAGATTCTGATGCTGTCGGCGGCGGCGATCATGGTTGCGGTGACGCACGTGAAGGTCGGCGCGGTTGCTACTTCCTCGATTGCGAAGACCGGTTTGATCGCGATTGTGGGTATTTTCGGCCTCGCGTGGCTGGGCCTCACAGTTATTGAGGCGAACGAAGACTTTATCGTCGGTGGCCTGGAGGGTCTTGTTTCGCAGTATCCGTGGATGTTCGCTATCGCCCTGTTTGCGTGCTCGATTGTGCTGTTCTCGCAGGCGTCGACAACGCGTACGTTGATGCCGCTTGGTCTTTCGCTTGGGCTCGCGCCGGGTCTGTTGGCTGGTATGTGGCCAGCGGTCAATGGCGCATTCTTCCTGCCGACGTACGGCACGATTGTTGCGGCGATCAACTTCGACCGCACTGGTACGACCCGAATCGGAAAGTTTGTATTCAATCACTCGTTCATGCTGCCGGGCGTAGTGGCGATCGTCGCCGCTGTCGCGACAGGCATGGCACTTGGCTCCATATTTGGTTAAAAGAAAGGAATCATTATGTGCGATATGCACGAACCAACTCCCCCGAATCCCGCATTTACGCAGCATCTCGCTGCAGAGACGCAGATCGCGAAGGAGACGATGCGCTACCATGCGCCGACGGCTGAAGGTGCGCCGAAGGAGCTGTGCGATCGGCTCGAAGAGCTTGTCGACGCCCACTCCGACACCATCATCGGTCTGTCTCAATACCTCCACGCGAACCCAGAAACCGCATTTGAAGAATACGGTTCGGTCAAGCGCATCGCTGAAATCCTGAAGGAGCACGACCTCGATGTCGAGGTCGGTGTCTACGGAGTAGAGACCGCGTTTGAATCCCACCTCGTCAACGGGGACGGCCCAACGATCGCGATCCTGTCCGAGTACGACGCCCTCCCCGAGATCGGGCACGCTTGCGGCCACAACGTGATGGCTGCAACCGGCCTGGGCGCCTACCTTGCCCTGGCAGCACTCGTCCGCGAGAACCCGGATGCGTTCAAGGGCACCGTGAAGTACATCGGCACCCCAGCTGAGGAGGGCTCGTCGGGTAAGGAGGTCATGGCCCGCGGTGGCGCATTCAAGCCAGAGGATATGGACGCGTGCATCATGGTCCACTCCTACGGCTACGACCTTGCAGACCAGGTCTGGCTCGGACGCCGCGTCCTGAACGTCACCTTCCATGGCGTTGCCGCCCACGCTTCCTCGCAGCCGTTCATGGGCCGAAACGCGCTCGACGCCGCGGCGATGACGTACCAAGGTCTTGCTGTGCTGCGTCAGCAGGTACCGCCATCAGATAGGATCCACGCGATCATCACGAAGGGCGGCACCCGCCAATCGATCATTACTGAGGAAGCGGAGATGAAGTTCTACGTCCGCTCCAAGTACCCAGACACGCTGAAGGACCTTTCGCGACGTGTTGAGAACGTAGTGAGGGGTGCCGCGCAGATGACCGATTGTGGCGTCGACATCGAATGGGACTACAGCCCCGCAACCCTCGGTGTTCGCGCGAACGATCAACTGGTTTCCCGCTGGGTTGAGGCGCAGCGTCGTCGTGGCCGCGATCCACTTCCGCGCGGCGTCGTGTCCGAGATCCTTGCTGCATCAACGGACTTCGGCAACGTGTCGTACCGCGTGCCGGGCATCCACCCGCTGATCAAGGTCGCGAACGAGGATCAGGCTCTGCATACCCGCGAGTTCGAAGCATCCGTCGGCACGGAAAAGGGTGACCGCGGTGCAGTCGACGGCGCATACGGCCTAGCCCAAGTCGCGCTGGACTTCCTGACCGACGCTGACCTGCGCAAGGCAGTGAAGGACGAATTCGAAGCCGCCGGCGGCTCTATCGACGTCGAGCATTACTTCGACTAATAGCCAGAGCTTCGAAGGGCGACACCCAAGGGATTGGGTGTCGCCCTTAGCGATTTCTCCCCTGCTCACTCCGCGTACGTATCGCGGAAAAGGCGAATCCTCCACAGAGCGCAAACGCTCCATCAGAATAAGTGAGGGTGTTATTCGACAGACATGCAACCGGGCGTGAGATCGGTGCATGTACTTATGGTGGCGCGTGGATAGAAGCGGACATTTACTTCTGGAACACCCAAATACTGCTCATTACAGGTTGTACTTTTGGCGTCGTTTGATGAATGCCGCCTCACCTCCGTCCAGGATGTCTACGACGTGTTCCCGAATACCGGCTCGATCGAGTTCGACCGTCGCTAACAGCACTGCGCTGGGCTTAAGAAGTAGGTTCAGCTGGACTCACGGCATAAAGCGCCGCGTGAGCTGCCGATGCTATGGGGACTTCTACTCCAAGCGCAGCAAGCGCCTCATCCCGCACTGTGCTTGTGTGACCACTCAAGTCTAAAGCGGTAAACGCAAAATCGTGGCCATGAATACGAAAATGTTGATGCCGGTCAAAAGCTGCTGTCGGTGCGCCCAGAGTTGCATAAACCATCGCGCCTGCGACCGGCCGGATTTTTCCGTCTCAGCAAGTACTGCTGCGTGTGCAAGTACGTAAGACTGGATTTGATAGAGGTGCTCAGGCTTGACTCGTTATCAGGTCTGATCAGCTCCTCGACATGTGGAACTGCGATGATTCACTGAGGTCCCGTCTATTGGTGCATTCAGTCGGCGCACGGCGGGTGTCACCGGTCGGTCCGCTCCGCCGAAATCTCCAAACTCGTGGAGGAGGCGGTGCTGGCAACGTTCGAGCAGATCCTCCTGAACCCTACCACACGCCAAGCAACCGGCGGTGACTTGACTGCGCGGGTCGGGCTTGCTGCGACGCTCGACGCGGACCGAGAGCGCCTAGCGCAACTCAACGATGACCATTACAACGGGCTCATCGATAAGGTCATGTGGGTGCAGCAACGCGCGCGAGTCGCGGAACGGATCGAAGCCACCCCGCGCCCAACTCGCACCGTGTGGCGCGAGACGCCAAGAACCAGGTCGCCATGCTCCGCGCCGAGGCCGACGAACTCTGCAATCTCCCAGTGAACGAGGTTGTACGCCTGCTCGAGGCCAAACGTGCCGATCAAGAGCAACAGCGACGGCAAGTGGCGAAGCGGGAGCGGCAGATCAGAGATCCGTTCGAGTACGGTCGGCACCGAAGCGACCCGCGGCGCGACGGGCCGACACAGGGCCTGTAGGTCGGCTGTCGACAGCCGGCACGCTCTCAGAAGCTAGGGTGTGGGCCCTGGAGTTCGGATATACTAACGAAGGAGAGCGAGCTTCTCTCCGAGAACGAGTTCAAAGGAGAAGGACATGGCCGTTTTTTACTCTTTCCACTACGACCGAGATGTTCATCGAGTGCAACTCATCGAACAGATGGGAGCACTCGAAGGACAACCCATCCTTAATCATCAAGAATGGGAGACTGTCAAGAGCGGTGGCGACAATGCCATCAAAGAATGGATCTCTGACAAGATGAAGTGGAAGTCAGCCGTCATCGTTCTTGTCGGCAAAGAAACTGCGTCGCGTGAATGGGTCCGCTATGAGATCCAGAAGGCATGGGATGACAAGAAGCCTCTTCTCGGTATTCGGATCCATGGCCTGTCCTCAATGGGAAGTGTCGATTCATCGGGCCCCAACCCTTTTGACAGAGTCTCAGGCGTCTCAGGAGTTCCGATCTTTGATCCGACACAGACCGACTGGACAGGGAAGATCGATTCCAAAGCCACCTACAACTACTTGAAGGATCATTTGACGACATGGGCAACGCAGGGCAAGACTCGTCTGTGACGGCTGAACCCAGTTGCCCGTTTTGCACAATTGTGCAACGGAACGATCCTGATGCGCGCGAGGTGTATCGGGACGATCGGGCAGTGGCATTCTTTCCCACGGAACCAGCCGTACTGGGCCACACCATGATCGTCCCGCGCGCGCATGTCCCGTTTATTTGGGAGTTGCGCGACGACGACGCCGAGCACATCGGTCTACTAATCTCGCGCATGTCACGGGTAATCGTGGAAGCCATCGGGGCCGAAGGGCTTAACGTTATTCAGTCGAACGGCGAAGTCGCCACGCAGAGTGTCAACCACGTTCACGTCCACCTCGTCCCGAGATGGAAGGACGATGCTATCGGACGCATCTGGCCTCCGGAGACTCACTACTCTGAACACGCGAAAGATGAAACTTGGGACGCGCTCCGCGACGCTTGCAGAAAGCTTCGGCCGTGACGGAGCGAGACGGGCCGAAGACCAGGGCCACGAGCGAAACCGTTTGGCTAAAGCACCTTGACTATGTTCAAAGCGTCGTTTCTCGGATGGCCCACTCCTCGACGCAGGCGAAGAGCTGGCTCCTGCCTGTGGTCACCGCGACATTCGGATACGCGCTTACCCAACGATCAGAAACTGTGGCAATACTTGGAATCGCAGCCATTCTACTCTTCGGCTACATGGATGCGAGTTACCTGCGGCAAGAGCGAGCGTATAGGCGACTTTACAATGCCGTCGTTGCGGGAAAAAGAGTTCCCGAACTCTCGCTCGACCCGCATGATATCGACCGAAATATCCCAGACGCGGATGGCGATCCATCATCGCAGGACAAGGATGACAATGGGCTAGGATTCTGGAAGAATTTGTGGATAGCCTTCTGCGGTTGGTTCTTCTTTGATCCTAGAGTCTGGTTCTCGTGGTCGATCTTCCCCTTCTACGGCGGGTTCCTCGCCGTGGGAATCGCGGTTCTTTGGTATGCAGCCACCCACTGAGCCAAACGGCCCGTACTGAACGACGCGTCAACGTGACCTAACCAGATTTGCGCTTCCTCAAAACGAGTTTAGCGTTTCACGACGCCGCGACAGGTGGCCTGAGCCACCATGTGCGACCATCGGTGAGGATGCCGTCGTAGCGAGACTTATCTTGGGTCATTCGAGTCTTGGCATAGCCCTGGAGGCATAGCCCTGGAGCTGTAGTCACCCGTGAGGTTTATACTCGAGAACTCTAACCTTTGGTCTGGCGGGGCACGTAATTTGGCGTAGCCTTTCATCATCGGCATAGTTCTCGGCAACTTGCGTGATGATGTCCCGCGAGGCTGCAGAGCCCCCATCTCGTAGAGGACCCGTAGCACTGGAAACACGAGCTCTCGATGGGTGGCACACCTTGTTCTCTGAATGAAGCGATGGAGTTTCCGTAGTTGGAAAGACTTTTTCAGCGGCTTCTCTGCCCCTACTCCACGAGTGCCAGGACCCAGCCTATCCAGCTAGCGACAGAGTGTGCGCGTCGAGTGATGGTGGATTCTTCGATGCAGATATTGTGTTGGCGCATTTCGTCCGTGATGATGTCGATGCTGGGTACACAACCGGTGGTGAGCGCGGTTCGCAAGAGGGTGTTGAAGATGTGGTGCTGGCTGAAGAGACGGACGTAGGCGAGTTGGCGTTGTTTGTATCCGAAGTTGAGAATGTCGTTGCCTTGTTCGTTGAGAACGTACTTCCCGGGCCCGACCCTATCGACGACCCCAAGGTAGCGTGCCGCCGCGGTGTAGTAGGCGGTTTGTCGGACGACGAGGCCCATGAAGTTGGTGATTTCTGAGGAAGTGGCTTCGTAGTCGGGTTGGTTGGAGAGGAATTCGATAAGGGAAAGGACCCGGTCGAAGCGATCAGCTTGGATGAATGGGATGTCGGAGCTGCCTGGGGTGTCGTATTTGGTGACGAGGGTCCCACGTACCACGGACAGTAGGTCTTCGACGGTGATGCCTTGGTCTTCGAAGCTGTAGGCCTTGCGTTTTATCAGTTTAATTGAAGAGAAATTCTCAGGGTCGGTGAAGGTGTATTCGTACAGGTGGTAGGTCAGGTTAGTGAATTGGGAGAAGACGAGTCGGATTGGTTTGTGTACGCGGGACTTATAAAGGCGGTATGGGAAGTAAAGTTGTCGGACGTTGAAGTCGTCGTTGATGACGTTCTTAGCTTCCATGATCACCACGGAGCCTGGAGATTCGAAGCCACCGTCGATCTCAAGTTGTGCTTTGTTCACGTTGATACGAACCTGCTCGTTCAAGGCATGCTCGAGAGGTGAACTCTCCCCAAGAGTCGTGGGGCTGTGCAGATTCACGCGAAAGTCGAATTTACCAGTGCCCATTCGTCCGTTGAAAGTCTCGATGAGGGCGCCCTGTTCTTCGCCGAGGAAGTCGTTGAGGGCGCCTGAGACGACGAGCGCGTTAATAGCGTTAGATTCGCTGGTGAGGTTGTCGATTCGTAGGGTTTCGAGCTCTGGCAGCGGGATGGCTGTGGGCGTGCGGTCGCTGCTTTCTGGGAATTCCTGGTAGAGGTTGAACTTACCGATGACGTATGAGCTCCGGCTCGTGGGTAGGACGTTGAGTTTCTTCTCTTTCAGCGGAGCTGCGACGGATTCGGAAGTGTCGAATTTCGTCATGAGGCGCGGTTCGCGGAATTCTTTAATCGCGGCTGCAGTGATGTGGTAGAGTCCTTCGGTCTCGACGGTTTCCTCAATGGGATACTTTTCCAGCAGTGCGTTCCACGCCGTGTTTGTTTTGCTTTCTGTACTAGCCACGAATGAGTACCTCCGTAATTGAACCGCGTTTGGCTGCGTTAGAATTGACCGCACGGCGAGCGCTCACCGAGCGAATTTCAAAGTCTTTGTAGAGCTCTCGAATCGCTTCGCAGTCACTGTTGGACTGTAGAAATGCGATTCCTTGCTCTCGCAGTTTAAGGCACTCGTCACGCAACGTGACCTGATCTTGGTAACCAAACCCCTCTTGGGTGTACCCAGTAAAGGAGGAGGTTTGGCTTAGCGGCATGTATGGCGGGTCTAGATACACGAAACTGTCCTTTGGCAGGTTTACGAGGCAGTCTTTGTAATCGCCGCAACGCATATCGACCTCCGCTTCGTTCAGATATTCCTCTAGCGCCAAAATCTGCTCGCGGTTGACGATGTTCGGGTTCTTATATTTCCCATACGGCACATTGAGCTGGCCTGCGGAGTTCACGCGAAAGAGTCCGTTGAAGCAGGTTTTATTCAGGTAAAGGATGCGGGCGGCTCGCTGGACGTCACTAAGCTCGCGGTATTTTTCACTCCGGTCGAGTGCGCGCACGGAGTAGTAGTACTCGCTGCCTTGCTCGGCGTTGCGTTGGGCGTGTTCTTCTAGTGTTTCTATGAGCTCTGATGCTGACTCCTTCACACACTTGTACACGTTGATGAGCTCTGCATTCGAGTCATTTACACGTGCTTTCGCGGGCTGCTCGTGCAGCAGCACGGCGGCTCCCCCGAGGAACGGTTCGACGTATAGCGAGTAGCTGTCCGGCACATGCTTCGCTATCTCCGGCAGCAGTTGCCGCTTGCCGCCGACCCACTTCAAAATTGGGGCCAAAGGTCGTTGCGCCTGTGTCATGTAGGGCTCCTTGAGGTCGCGTGTGAGTAATCCAGGTGCAGTCTACTCAAGGCCGAGGACAAAACTTTCCGACGCCCCTTTGCCGCAGCTCAGGAAGCTTCAACCTTGACCGATTTGGTGCTTGTATCTACGGACATGACGCCACGACCGATGCCGACACACGCGGCGGGCGGGTCTACGGTCACAGTGACGACATGGACGCCCTCGGTGACTGGGGCGCGGCGCGGTAAGCCGCGAACAGGCGACCGCCGACGACACGTCTAAGCCCGAGCGGTGGCGCCTAGACGAGGTGCGCTCGGCTACCGCCGTGGGCTCAAACGATGACCTTTACACTACCGGGCACGCATTGATGCCCGGCACTACGGCGGCGGTGTGGTCATCGCCGACAACCGAGACGGCCGAGGCAACGACACGCCCGGCTTGGCCGGTTTTTGCCTACTGGAATTGGCCACTAGCTAGACACCTAGAGCACCGGGGCGGTGGTCGTTGGTCTTTTGGAAACTAGCTCCATAGCGATAACAGCCTCCACCCGACTGGAAAACCCATATCATTCTCAGGAGAGACATACACGGACTTGACCCCCAGCCTCAGTAAATGAGAGAGATTGATCACCCTCTCTAGAGGCCGGAAAGTGGGCTCATTTGAGCTACTTCTGGACGTGACGGGATGAAACACAAAGATTTAGTCTCGGGAGTTTTTAGGATCGCCCCCTACGCCCCAGCTCTTTATAGAAGTCATCGAGATTCTGTACCTCCTGGGATATTTTATCTGCCGTGGGGTAGGTTTCTGCAGATACAGACAGCGGGGTTGAGTGACCAGTCATAAGCCGGGATTCTATCGTCATCCCCAAATTAACTTTGGCAATATCTTGAGGGGAAATATCATGCAGAGGCTTAAGGCGTTTCGTCTGGATATCGCGGCCGAAGCGGGATACGACGCCATTTAGTAGCCTTTCCTCGACTACCCGCTCCCAAGTTTCACGGACTGCAGACATCAAGACTTTTGCATTCTGCGGGTAATTATCTGGATCAGACTTTTCTTTTGACCTTATGGATTGGGCCATATCTTTAAGCTGTCCAATTTGAGCCTTCAAATTTCTTCTGCGCCAGTCAACTGGCGGATGGACACCAGCACCTTCCTCTGTCCGTACAATTTCTATTTCAGAAAACTCAGGGAGTCTGTCTTGGCCCTTCGCTGCTAAATCGAGGTTGATATCTCCCCTCGCTTCTTCTAATAGTCGCACAAATACGTTGTCGTGGGTAAAAACCAGCACTTGACGCTTTGTCGACTCTTTAACTAAGCGCAGCGCTACTGCTTTTCGAAACCTCTGGTCGAGACTTGACACCGGATCGTCGAATATGAGAGTGGAAAAGTCTCCTGTGCTCGTCAGGTCGGCATAGAAACCTGCGATCGAGATAATCCTCTGCTCTCCTTCACTGAGAATGTTGCCAACGGAATGGCTCTTCGTATCGTTGTAGACAACCTGGATGTGATTAATTCCCTTTTTGGCTTTATCAAACTGCAATTTGACAGGAATTGACGGGTCTAGACCAAGCTCCTTTAGTTCGGCCTGGAATACACTTCCGATTTCGTTGACATAATCCGAGGATAGATTCTTAATGAGCTTTGTGTACGCCTGGCTCGAGCACCGACCAAGCGCCTTTTTCATAGCTTTCTTCAGCGCTTCTTCGTCGTGTTGCTCTCTTAAAGCAGCCCTTTCCTCTGCAAAAAGCTTCTTTCGCGTGAGTACTTCGATTTCTTTTGCAACGTTCGTCTCGGCCGAATCAGATTCCGCAAGAGCACGATTCTTAGCGGCTTCGTCATTGATTCTGTCTAATAGCTCGCCAAGCAACGAAATCGTTCTTGCAATGGAAGAACTGGGGTTATCGGCTTGCTCGCGAGCAGAAGGTGCTATTTCATCCCCCGCTTTTGTTGCTTGCGCGCTAGCAATCAAATCCAGGAATCTGATTTTTCTATCTTCAATTTCCCGGTGGCTCGCTACGATTAACCCCTCTAGGGCTAACATTTCGGAATCGTCACCATCCTCTTTTGCGTAAGCACTGATAAGGTCTAATACATCTTCCAGTTCCTCGTCGGAACGAGTTTGTACCGAATTGACAATCTCCTTGAAATCAACAAGTGCTTTCGTCGCTTGTTCTAGTTGAACAGAAAGCTCTCCCTTCTTGAAATCTTGGAAGGCTTTGATTCTGTCTTTAGCCTCATCGGAAAAGTTTTGCTGGCATAACGGGCAGCGATCAGCCTTATGTAAGTCGGATTGCTTACCAGATGCGCCGCTTATCGAGCTGTGGAATTTTACGGCAGACTCCCAAAGCACACCCCAGCTGGGCTCCGAAAGACCATCTATCAAGTCATAAGAGCGTAGGCTTTTGGCTTGTTCTTCAAGTTTTCTCGAAGCCGACTCTTTTCGAGTGATCAAGCTGACCAGCTGTTTCTCATTGTCCAGCGAAAGTCTTTGATCGCCGGTCTCTAAAGTCTTCGCTATCTCGGTGATTTGTTTTGCATGTAAAGAAAGTTGCGTTGCAAGCTTCTGAGGGGAGGATGTTTTTAGCTTTGCCAGATCCGCTTCAAGCTTCGCTAACCGGTCAGAATCCTCGTCTGTAAACTCTAGTATTTCTTCGATTATCTTTTTACTTTCGTCGGTCCCTAGGATTTCCACCAGGTCGTTGAATTCCTGATCGCCTACGGCGTTCCAGCTTGCGGGCGGTGGTTTGAGGCCTAGTTGGCGATCTTCAATCGCCTGTTTTACTCGCCCCAGCAAATCCACCATAGAAGAAAGAACCTCTAGTTGTGGGGGCACATAAGCTACTTCGTTGCTCTCACTGATATGACTTCTGGCTGAAACCGAATCGAAAACCCTCACCCGGTTAAGGCTTCCTGTTACTAACGCTTCCCCTCCAGTCCATTCGGATGTCGCGGTGTCGTCTCCTGTGCAAAATGTGACGTTTGCCTTAGTTTCTGTAGATTCACCTAAAGCATTAGGGAGAACAGTCTCCGGGCCTCGTGAGGCCGCAAACTGCTTCATAATCCGCGTAAAGCCAGATTTTCCAGATCCGTTGTGTCCGAAAACAATATTCAGTCCAGATTCAGAAAGTAAGAGGGATGCTCCAGGTTTCAGGGCATTCACACCTCTGACGTGCGTTATTTCCTTTAGCGAGATTGGATCGTCGGCTTCAGTTCGAACTCCAAAATCATCAACACTCAGCTGATTCGAAAGCTCCGAAGTGTCGAAAGACGGTGTTTCAAACCAGCATTTGACCTTTTTAATTTCGTCATTAATGGAGTGGCTCACAAAGTTATCGATGTCTTCGTTAGTGACTAGCTCTCCGTGCGCAATTTTTTGGAGCAGTGCAGTTTGCCATTCTGGTCCTTTTCTCGCCTTGAGCCAGGTAACGATTTCTTCACTTAAATCAGTAGCCAAAATTCCATCCCCTCAAAGAAGCATTATTTCTAAACATGTATAATTAAATATAACAAAGTCCTGCTCAGGGCCTGTCCTGAGAGTTTAGCAGCCACCGGTTTTAGGACCACTCAATCAAAATTGTTAAGCGTCCTGGATTTAGTTCCTACCTCAGGTAAGGAAAGATCAGGCACTATGTCCAGAAAGTATTCCGTCGAGTTTAAGAGGAAGGCGGTCCATAAGATCATTGAAATGGTCTGCTTGGAGTCCTGCTCACTACAGCGCGCCTACGAACAGGTCGGTGAACAACAACCATGTCTACCCAGCTCTCTACTGTTTTGGAGAAGTCTTGGTATTTGAATCCAACGATCCACCGCCCGGTGAAGTCGCCTGAGTCCCCCATCACTTCGGTGGGGAGCACGGTTTGGGGCGGGGTGAACGCTGTCGTTGGCATCCTCCTCCCTCAGCGCTTCCGTCTCCGCGGACTTGCCGACGCCGAAGTGGCACACGCCCTCCGGCAAGAGCGCTCCCTCCTCTACGTCGCCGCCTCCCGCGCCCGTGACGCCCTCCTCGTCACCACCCACGGCGAGCCCTCCGACATCCTCCCGGAGGTGTAGGGGCACCCGGTATGCGGAGGGGCGTCGATAATTAAAACGCTAGGAAAACCATCAGGAAAGGGTTACTGTTATCTGTGTAAGTCGCCTGTGTTCGGCGTTGTACAGATTTGTGGAGAAATAGAGAATGAACCAGAAAAAGCTACTTGCCGTGTGCAGCGCAGTTGCTATTGCGTGCGGGTCAATTACTGCGGTGGATGGGCCGACCGCGGGCGCGTATGTGGTGAAGCAAGACACAAAGGGAATGGAGGCGAGCCCCGATGTGACTAACCCGACGAAGATTCCGGCCGTGGACGTGAAGGTTGAAACGGATAAGAAAGATGTCGAGGCCGGGGATACGGTCACAGCTACGGTGACAGGTTCTGTCAAGGCCCCTCACCCAGTAACAGGGGCGAGCGCGGCGCCAGGAGAGTCAGACATCACTGGGTTGTCCATTGAGTTCTCACTGCCGAGCACTTTCGCTCTCCAAAAAGGAACGAAGCTCGTGTGGGGGACGCAGACGTTTGAGGACATCCCGTTGAAAACCATTGAATCCACTGATCCCGACATCACAACGTACGAAGCGGACCTCGGGGCAGCGGGCACTGGTGGGGACTTCACGCTGACGCTTCCCGCCAAGGTCAGTGAAGACGTCTCGGAGAGTGAGGCTTCATTCAAAGCTGCGGCACAAGCACTGATTACGCCAGAGTTTAAGTTCGTGCGGGACACCGACCATTCTCACGTTGAAGCGCAAATGGTCGACGGGCGTTGCACCTGGGTAGCCAAGACCCAGTACCAACTTCAAGGGGGCGAATATGGGGCATGGCTCAGCGAAATCTTCCTCGGGGTGACCCAACCCGATACCGTCAGGCTCGGCAAGGCTAGCATTTCAATTTTCGACCCAAGCGGAAAGGACCTCGCCGACGAAGCTGCCCTCGGGGCTTTTGACGCCGAATCGCGACAAACGGCCCAAGCCACCTTGGATAAGCGTGATAAGGAATTCCCTAATACGCGCTGGCTGCAAACTTACGACTGGGGAATCACACCAGATAACAAGGTCCTCAACAACACGGTTGGCGATGTCTTCCTCCGCAGCGGCAGCCGCGTCATGATCGAGCAACCAGTGTATGACGACAACCGGCTTTGTACACCAGGAGCGGAATACCCGTCGGACATCTACAGCAGCTACGTCGGTGGCGTGATTATCAACCCCATCAACCGTGCCACAGCTGCAACCACCGTCCAGGTCAAACCGACAACCCCGCCCACTGAGCCAACTGAGCCCACTGTGTCGACCACGACAGTGACGACTACCACCTCGACGACGACGCCAACGACAACCGTAACTACTACGGCGACTACCACCTCGACGACGACCGCGACGACGACGGCGGACTGCGATTGCTCTCCAACGACGGTGACTGAGACCGCGACGACGACGGAGAAGACCTCTGAGCCGACCACCGAAACCATCACGGTGACCACCAAGGAGGCCATCCCGACCACCGTTACGAAGGAGACCACCCCGACCACCGTAATGGTCACGGCCACCGAAACCACCACGGCGACCACCAAGGAGGCCATCCCGACCACCGTTACGAAGGAGACCACCCCGACCACCGTAATGGCCACAGCCACCGAGACCACTACGGCGACCACCACAGCGACCGAAAAGGCCACGGAGACCGTCACGACCACGGTCACCACGACCCCGGCTACCCCGGTGGACCCGCAGGAGCCCACCCCGACCGTCCCCGCAACGTCGACCCCGACCGCGCCTGGCAAGACTGCCGAGCGCTGCTTCGCCAACGCGATTGCGTCGCCGCTGTTTTACCTGGTGCCGGTTGGTGTGCTTGTGGCGGTTGGCGGCGAGCTCGCCCGCCCGTACGCCGGTGCGCTGAATGAGCAGCTCGCACGCATCAATGCGGATATTCAGGCTGCGTTCCAGCAGGATTCGCCAGATCGCGGTCGCGATGGTCGCACCCCGCGTAACGACGACCCCTCCTCCGCCCTCCGCGCCCAAATCGCGGACGCGAACCGGAGGTTCCAGGAGATTGCTTCCGACCCGAACGTGCAGCGTATCGGCACGGTCGCCGCAGTGATCTTCGGTTTAGCTGCCGCCTCCGCCATCCTTTACGACTGGTGCTCCTCCGAGCCCGGCAAAGCCTTCACCGCCATTGAGGGCAGCAGTGCCGCGGAGCGTTTCCTGAACCGGAACCGCTAATCCCCGCTGTCCTGCTCCAACCGGAAACGGGATATCAGTGAACTGAATTGAGCGGCGACTGTGTAGTGCCTCAACCCCATTACGCCCATCTGCAATTCTGTTCACAAATTCCCGACTCCGCTGGAGGCAACTACTTCAGAAGGCCTCCAGCCTCCGCACCCACTGGGCGAGCGTGCCGTCGATAATCGCGGCATGCAACATAGTGAGGCCAACGATCCACCGCACGGTGAACTCGCTTGAGTCCACATCGCTTCGGTGGGGAGCACGGTTTGGGGCGGGTGAGCGTAGTCGTCGCCATGCGCCGTAGAATCCGGTTGATCGCAGTGCAGTTGGCGCGATTCGGCCCCATCATCACCTACGGTGGGTCGTGTTGACTCAATTTTGACTAGCGGGCGTCGATGAGTAGCTCGGTTGCGTAATTCTTTGACTGCAAGTGCCTGGCCGTGGAAACGCCTGCGATTAGTGGAGTTTTGGCCATAGGATGAGAGGTTCGGCTCAAGCGCCTCATTCCAAAGAATTACGCGAGCATTGCGTTCTCCCGCATGAGGCTTGGGGAGAAGATGCACCCACTGACCAAACGTCAGCCCCGCTAACGAGTCATCCTGCGTACGCCACACGCTGCGGACTGAGCCGATAAAATGGTGCGTAAACGCCCAGACGCCACCACCCCCGATACCCCACAGATTGGATCAACGATGTCTCAGCCAAAAGACGACCTACCTGTCAACCGCCCCGAAGTGTTTGGTGCTGCCGCCTCGGCAGACTCGACTGACCACGCCACCTGCATCCAGACGATCAACGCCGTCGCCCCAAGGCCGGACAACGCGCGGCCAGGGGTCAAGCGACTACTGCAGGGCGACGGCGCGAACCTCATCGTCTTCAATTTCTGCCCTGGCCAGACGCTGCCGGATCACAAGGCGGCCCACCCGATCACCGTGCAGTGCCTCAACGGGTCCCTCGAGTTCGAGTGCGGTGGCGAGCGTTTCCCGCTCAAGCAGGGAGAAGTCGTCCACCTGCGCGCGTACGTGCCGCACGCGGTCTACTGCCCGGATGATGCCCTGTCGCAGGGCAACATTTTGCTGCTCAGCATGCTCACCGGCGAACGCCACGGCGAGCAAGACAGCTAAGCCCAAACACAACCCTAAAGGTGCACGATCTCCACGTCGTCCCAAACTTCGGCGAGGTACTCGGCGGCAACTAACCGATGACAGGTGGAGGGATCTGCTTCGGAGCAGAGGAGCACGGCGTCGTCAAAAAGCGACCGATCGAGCGACGAAACCTCCCCAGCGTCGTACTCCTCGCGCAGCTGTTTCGAAAACTCATCGAAGCCAACCTCGTCATGCCGATACGCGCGCATCAGATCCGCCGACGGCGCGAGAGCCAGCTCATGCGTATACGGCATGTCCAGGATGACCCGCAGGAAGTAGCGCAGGTCGTCCTTCTTGGTAAACCCGGCGAGCTGGTTCGTGTTCGAGCGGCGAATATCCACCACGCGCCGCACGCCGGACTCGCGCAGAATGTCGAAGAACTCCTCCGCGCTCTTGTGTGAAAACCCGAGTGTGTAAATTCGCATAATCCTCCTAGATCACGAAGCCTTGCCAACGGGCGGCCTGCAGCGATTCGTCCTTGCGTTCGTGCGGTGCGTCAGCTGCGCGCGCAGCTCCGACGGCGCGTCGATCGAGAGGTCTTCAGGCTTGGGCGCAAGTGCATCAGTCACGCAGCCCACGGTACCGCAGGGACTCTTGCTTATCGACGCCCCACTGTCCCACCAAACGTCTTCCGCTGTGCCCTAATGTCCCGTAAGCCCGGATTACTCCCATCTGCAATTCTGTTCACAAATTCCCGACTCTGCTCGTGACGCCTATCCCTTCCCCTATCCTGTTCCCATGCCTACGATCCGCCGCGCCAGGCCCGACGACGCCGAAGCCCTCGTCGAACTGTCCACCGCCACGTTCACGCAGACCTTCGGCCACCTCTACGACCCCGCCGACCTCGTGGCCTTCCTTACCGAAGCCTATGACCTGCAGAAACACAAAACCCTCCTCGCCGATCCGGACCATGCCGTCTGGCTCGTCGAGGATGACGGTGCTCCCGTGGGCTACGCTCTGGCCGGCCCCTGCAGTCTCCCCCACCCCGACGTCCTCCCCGAGGACCGCGAGCTCAAACGCCTCTACCTCCTTGCCGATCACCAAAAGTCCGGCCTCGGCTCCACCCTCATCGAGCTCGTCCTCGACTGGATTGGTCCGCGTACCGCGTGGCTCGGCGTGTGGTCACAGAACTTTGGTGCGCAGCGCTTCTATCACCGCTACGGCTTCTCCAAGGCCGGCGAGTACTTCTTCAAGGTCGGCAACCACCGCGACCACGAGTTCATTTACCGACGCCCCGCCCTCTAACCTCTTCCGTTCAATCTCGAACGATTTTGGCGTCGTTATCCGACGGACATTCCCAATTTTCGGGCACGGGCATTTGGAACTCATTCACGAGTATCTCGTATGCCGTTTGAGGGCAGTCGCGTATAACGGCTGCTGTTTGGATCTTTCGCCATTTCAAGCGTGACTTATTTAGGTGCGCTTTCCATCTGCCTAGATCGGTATCGAGGTTGAACTCCTGGCGGAGGCTCTCTAAGACATCTTCCAATGACGGGCGGAAACGGTGCCCACCAGTAGGGAAATGGATTTTTGAGAGTCGAGGGAATTCCGAAGTAAATTTCTTTATCTTCTGATCGTTCGTTGAATCCAACTTCTTTGTTAGGCCTAGAAGGTGGGCTACTTCGTCCCGATGCGCGTGAACGTGGAAGTGCGAACTCGGTCTGTTGCTTTTGTTGCGGTCGTACTCAACTCTGAAAAGCGGTTCGTCGTTTGATTTTGCTTGAGCGTGAACAGCGAAGCTGGAGTTCTCCACGGCCAAGAAACTGTGAGTTGAATCCCAGGTGCATTTAAACGTCGGACGCAATCCGAGTATTATGTGCCCGTTCCAAGATAGAGGAATGATGCCTACACGGTCCTCTATCTGCTTTAGGCGGATCGAAATGCTGCCGTTGTCAACTATTTTGCTACTAAACTCAAAATGCTGTCCGGTGAACGCCTCCACAGTGGCGGCCAGGTCTTCGCTGAACTCGGCGACCAGGGCCTGTAATTGCTCAGCGTTTTTAGTCATCGCCAAGGAGCCAGCGTAGTTCCGAAATACGCTCCCACACGGCGAATTCACGGGGCGTGAGATTGTAGTTGTCCGCACGCTCTTCAAACTCTTCGAACGAGTCCCCAGAAAGGGATTCGATCGACTTTTTGAGTTCAGCAAGCTCATGACGTGCAGCTTCTTTCGACAGATTTTCAACGAGCGGGGCGGTCATGATCGCTCCTTTCGGGTAGGGCAAGTGAAAATTGAAAATGAACTATATGCCTTTATCTTAACTTTGCAAAAGACAAATGGAGCCTGCCACCCCCAAACGATATAGAACGACTGTGCGATATGTTTCTGGATTTTCTTCGTGAATGCGATGCTGACCAAACTCCGTGAAGCCGTCGCAACCCACCACGCCACCAGTACCCCAAACCGGCACGATCGTGCCGAAACTGCCTCTTGCGCACCACTATTCCGCACAATATACTTCAAAACGGCACGATCGTGCCGAAACTCCATCCAGTTCCAAGCCCTACAGAACCGCAACACTGAAAGGCCCCATGTCCCCCACGCCCCGCAGTCTCGGCGAGCAGGCTCGCGAGCAACGCCGCGCCATGCGCCTGACGCAGGCGGACGTGGCCGACCTGTCGATGGTGTCGGAACGGTTCATTCGAGAGTTTGAGCAGGGAAAACGTTCTGTCCGGCTGGATAAGGTTGAGGCTGTGTTGGCTGTGCTTGGTTTGGATGTGGTGGCGGTGCAGCACGTTCCGGAGGCGCTGCGCTAGCCAGGCGCAATTCTGTTCACAAAATCGCTAAGGAGAGTTTTCGACACCTTCCGCCCCAAACCTTCCACCCCAAACCTTCCACCCCAAGCGTCCACCCCGCGCGCAGCTGGCCGTCGATAAGTTAGCTCAATTTCATTCATCGGCTAAGGTGTGTGGGGTCACATTATTGTCGAGCGAGAGAGGATTTCATGAGCGAGCGCGCCACGGACCCCGTACCTTTCAGCAGCGAGCACCAGGAGGTTGCCGCTGACGAGTTCGAGCTGGAGAACCTCACACCGGCGGACAAGCGCGAGATCCGCCGCACGCGGCGAGCCCCGTCTCCGGACGGTAGTACCTGGTCGTGGGCGATTACGCTGTTCGGTACCGCGGTCGGCGCCGGAATCCTCTTCCTGCCTATCGACGCCGGCTCCTTCGGCTTCTGGCCCCTCCTCCTTGCGACGATCCTGGTTGGGCCAATGGTGTTTTTCTCGCATCGGATGTATTCGAGGATTGTGTCGGCGTCGCCGGTGAAGGGCCTGGACGTGCTGCAGGTCATCACGTCCCTGGCCGGCCGGAAGCGCGGCCTGGCAACGGCGCTGATGTACTGGCTGGCGATCTACCCGATTGTGCTGATTTACGGCGTTTCGGTGACGAACACGATGGACAGTTTCATCGTGAACCAGATGGGCGGCCCGCACGTGGACCGTTGGCTGCTGGCCACGATTTGCGTCGGCGTGATGACGGGCGCGTACGCCCTCGGCAAGAAGGCGACGCTGTGGTTCGCGAATCTGCTGGTGTATCCGCTGATCGTGGCGCTCGCTGCCGTCTCTCTGTACTTGATCCCGTACTGGGATCTGGAGAGTTTCATGGCGTACAAGTCGGACGTGCCGCTGTGGAAGGCGATGCTGTTTGTGCTGCCTGTGCTGGTGTTTTCCTTTTCGCATATGGCGGCGGTGTCGCAGTCGGCGTTGGATGTGCAGAAGTCGCATGACGGTGATGTGGCCGGTACGGAGAAGGAGGTGTCCAAGATTGAGTTGATCACCTGCACCCTCCTGGTCAGCTTCACGATGTTCTTCGTCTGGTCCTGCACGCTCGCCCTCGGCGCGGATGGCATGTCCGCCGTGCGCGAGGAGAACATTCCGGTCCTCTCCTACTTCGCCAACACGACGAATGCCCCGTTCATGGCGGTGGTGACTCCGGTGGTCGCGCTGTGTGCGATTGCGTCGTCGTACTTTGGGCACATGCTTGGCACGGAGGAGGGCACGCAGTACCTGTTGCGTGCGGTGGCGCCGAATGCGACGGAGAAGTGGAATCCGCGTGCGGTCCGCGCGGGCATCTACATCTTCGTCTTCGTATCGACGGTCGCTGTCGCCATCTTCAACCCGTCAATCCTTGATTTGATCTCGGTCGTGGGCGGCATCTTCATTACTTTGCTGGTCTACATCGTGCCGATGCTCCTGTTCCGCCACGCGACGGCCTTCCGCCACTACGCGAACCAGCCGGAGGCGATCTTCGTGTTCGGTCTGGGCATCGTGATTATTTGTGTCACGGTCTGGCAAATGGTGGCGTAGTACGGCGGGTTGCACGTTTATGGTGTGGATGTTACAGTTATAAGTGTAAACCCTCTGGAGGTGAAGCGCTGTGACAACGAAAACTAATCCGGCAATTGAGGTCACTCAAGCTGTCGAGCAGCAGGCCAGCCAGGTCGTGGCTAACCCCGAAACGTTTCATGATGCCGTGCGCGGTACGTTTCCACCTGCATTAGCCTCATTTATCGAGTCCATCTTGGCCAGGGTCGCGCGCGGAGAGAGCGTCGCGCTTTCCCGCCCCTCCGAGATACTCACCACCACTGAGGCCGCTGAGTATCTCGGGATCTCTCGGCCGACTCTGATGAAACGGATTCGAGAAGGCGAAATCGATTACTTCAAAGCCGGGTCACACACGCGGCTTCGCAGGGAAGACGTCGTCGCATACTTGCAGCGGTGCCGTGCGCGCGCACGTCACGAGTTCGATGCGATTCGAGAGCTGGATAATGAGATCGAAGGCCTGTGAGTATTCCAGTCCTTTTTGGCGCTAACGTCTGGTACTCGCGCACTCTCACCGACTGGTGCTTCCTTCTCTTCCTGGGCTCTGATAAAGATGTCGAGCCACCATTCTTTCCAGTGTGGACCGAGGATATTATCGCCGAAGCTCAGTATCATTTGCGCAGAAATAACCCACACGCTCCCGAGGGTGCTATTTCAAAACGCTTCAAGCGAATTCGCGGTGCGTTGGCGGAATGGGAAATCTCCGGTTTTGTTGTTGGTAATTATGGGTACGCGGACATTCATGATCATCACGTTCTCAGCGCTGCCGTGGCTGGCAACGTCCAGTGCGTCGTCACCAGCGACAGGGGACTCGTTGACTATGTCGACTCACAGCAGTTTCTGTTTGACGTGCTGACTCCGGATGATTTCTTTTGCCACATTTTTGAGGCGTTCCCAGGGCTTTGTAAGAGGGTAGCGCAGGAAAACGAGGCTTATTGGGAGAAGGTAAAGGGCGTCAAAGCGGCGGACCGGCCGATAACTGCCGTAATGCTAGAGCGCTCGGGCTGTCCGAATTTCGCAACGGCTATTGATTCGGTTTTAAGATAGTGGGCACGGTTGGTGCCGTGCAGCAAATTCCATTGTGGACTGTTTGCGACCTGGACGTTTCAGAATCGCTCCTCCACCCCGGTAGGTAAAACCCCAGGTAATTCTTTTTAGGACCATTTTAAGGCTCTGAAAGATATCGGAAAGATATCACGCGCCGAGAAGTGGCAATTCTGGCCGTTCGTGCAGGTCAGAGAATTGTTTCGATATCTTTCTATCTCTTTCTACGCCCGAATCCAACGGGTGCCGCGGCCGCGCGGAGGACCATCCGGGTCGATCTTCGCGCGCCCGAGGCTGCGTAAGTGTCGAAGGATCCGGCCTGCTTCGGCGACGCTGACGCCGGTCTGGTCGGCGATGTCGGCGGATTGGAGTGCGGCACCGTCGTGGAGTTTGGCCTCGATCCATTCCTGGACGCTCACGGTGGCCAGGTCGCCGGGTTGTCCCAGGTTGAGGAGTTTCCGGGCTTCACCGCTGAGGGTCCACTCGTCGGCGTCGGTGACGGGGTCGAGAAGGCCGCGGGCGACGAGGTCGTCCATAAGCTCATGTACCTCGAGGGTAGTGAGCTGGGTTTTCTGTGCAGCCGTTGTTGCTGTAATGAGCGGCGCGGAGTTGAGGTGCCAGAGCACAATCAGCGCCGCAACACTATCGACGACCTCCTCGCCGAAACGCTCCGAGAGCTTCCGCAAGCCCTTGATGAAGTTGGTATCTGGCTGCTGCGCTGCTAGCACCACCTGCACGTTTGCCTCGGTCGCGGTTACCTCCGGGGCGCTGCGGCCGGTGCGGATCATGGTGGCCCACATGCGGTCGAAACCGCGCGAGCTTTCCTCGGCGAGGCCAAGGGTCCGCATCGCCGCCATGAGCCGGTTGTTTCGTGGCACTGAGGGCGTCGATAATAATGTGTCAACCGTTACGCCTGGTGGGAGAGGTCCCGGAGAAGTGATCTTGAGCGTGCGGTTCGTTTGCTCGACCACTACTGGGCCGGGCAGGCGCCAGTCGCGGTGAATGAACGCATTAGAGACGGCCTCATCGACTGCTTGCGACGGGAACCTACTGATGGCGACTTCCTCACCATCCTCAAACTGCACGCGCTCAATCTCGCGGTCACCATTTTCTGCAATCAGACGTCGCAGGCGTGGCAACGCCAGCAGCAGAGGGTCTGAAATGAGCGTGGCCTGCGGTTCTTGCCCTGGGATGCTGCGCCACAGGTGGCGGACCACCACGTCTGTCGGGTTTGGTTGGGCGAGGAGGATTTCGGCGGCGCGCTTGAGTTGACCGTCGTCACGCATGAGCCCGAGCTCTCGAAGCAGGCCAGTGGTGGTCTGCGGGACTGCCGCGTCTGAGCCCCGCGAGCGGCGATGCTCCCGCAGCATCCGCCGAGCCTCCTCGATGACGGGAAGTTGCAGGTCATCGACAGTGATATCGGCTGGGTCGTTCGAATAGTCAGGATCTCGCCGCGCGGCATCAATCGCTCGGCGTAGCTCCTCCGTCATCGGCTGACACGAGAACTGCGAGTCCGCCGTCCGCCTTTTCGCCGCACCATCACCCCGCGTGTACAGCGCACGAGCTTCCGGCACGTGAATCACTACAAGCCGAGCACCCCACGCATGCACCGCTGTCACCTGCACATTCATGTTCGGCTTCGTGCCATTGAAGATCCGCCGGGCAATGTCCTCCTCGCCCAGCTCAGTGCCAGTGAATGCGCCCGCGCCAGGAGTCCGGTCCGCAACGCCGACAACAATGTGTCCCGTCGCCGCCTCGCTGTTGGCCATACAAATAGCCTCATTCAACAGCTTCTCGACGAGCTTCGCCCTCCCGCCCTTCCCCTCACGAGCAGTGGGATCTTCCTTGAATTCCAAAATCAGCGACTCTTGCGAGTCCGCCGTCGCTCCATCATGAATCGCCTCCAGCGCTAAACGAACATACGAGGGGAGCGCGTCCCAAGCTGATTCCGTGACCATGTGGCAGATTGTACATTCCCCAGGTAATTCTTTTCGGAGCCAATTTTGGGAGTTGAAAGATATCGGAAAGGTATCGGGTGCTGGGAAAGTGTAGTTCTGAACGTTCGTGCAGGTCAACGAATTGTTTCTATATCTTTCTATCTCTTTCTATATCTTTCGGTGTGAGGGCGCCGGGTGCACCAAATTCCATCTCGCACAATCAGCGACCTGGCCTTTTATCCTCCAGCCCCGCCAAAAACCCGGGTTCTGGTGCACAGCAAACTGCCAGAAACACTATCGCCAGCGGAGCCAGTGCCAAAGGACGCACCCGAAAATTTACGACCTGGGAAAACACACGTTTCTAAAACCGAAATTGCGTCCTTTGGCACTCGCTCCCTGTGACCAAGCCACCAGCAAGCCACCAGCAAGCCACCAGCAAGCCACCAACCTGCCACCAACCTGCCACCAACCCGTCTTGCGCATTCCCTCACAACCGATGTGCGAGTAAAGTAGGCCCGTAATTTATGGGCAAACAGCCCAGAAGCCACGAGCCCAAAGGGCCACGAGGAAAGGGAGGCGCATTATGCGTGTTGGCATTGTCGGCTATGGAAACTTGGGCAAGAGCGTGGAGCAGCTGGTGAAGCTGCAGCCGGATATGGAGTTGTCGGCGATCTTCTCGCGCCGCAGCAAGCTGGACACGGACACCCGCGTGTTGCCGGTGGCGGAGTTTGGCCAGTACAAGGACGAGATTGACGTCGCGATTCTGTGCCTGGGCTCTGCGACGGATATTCCGGAGCAGGCGCCGGAGTTCGCGAAGTACGTGCCTACCGTGGACACCTACGATAACCACCGTGACATCCCACGTCACCGCAAGGCGATGGACGAGGTCGCGCGCGAGCACAACACGGTGTCCATCGTTTCCACTGGTTGGGACCCGGGCATGTTCTCGTTGAACCGCGCGATGGCGGAGGCAATTCTGCCGAACGCGCAGCAGCACACGTTCTGGGGCCCGGGCTTGTCGCAGGGGCATTCGGATGCGGTGCGCAGGATTGAGGGCGTCGCGAAGGGTGTGCAGTACACGATTCCTGCGCCGGATGCGTTGGATCGCGCGCGCCGCGGCGAGACCGAGGGTCTCGACGGCAAGTCCGCCCACAAGCGCGTCGTTTACATCGTGCCGGAGGATGGCGCCGACACCGCCGCCATCGAGCACACCATCCGCACGATGCCGGACTACTTCGTCGGCTACGAGGTCGAGGTCAACTTTATTGACGACGCCACCTTCGTCCGCGAACATTCCGGCATGCCGCACGGCGGCCACGTGATCACCACTGGTGGCGTCGGCGAGAACCACCAGCTTGTCGAGTACACCCTGGAACTCTCCAGCAACCCCGACTTCACCGGCGCCGTCGCCGTCGCGTACGCGCGTGCGGCTGCCCGCCTCGCGGAGGACGGGAAGTCCGGCGCCTACACGGTGCTGGAGGTTCCGCCGTACTTGCTGTCCCCGGTCGCCCTCGACGACTTGATCGCCCGCGACGTCTAACTCACGGGTAGAAGGTGCCGCAAAAGGCCCTTAGAGATTTTGTGAACAGATTTGCATATGCAGATCTGTTCACATTTTTCTGACTCTTCTGGCTACACTTCCTGGAAATAGCATTTTCAGGAGGCCCCTGTGAAGAAGTTCATTGCCCTGTTTGTGGCGTTCGTGCTCGCAATCTTGGCAGCGCCGAGTGCTTCGGCGATCTCCGTGCGTGGCGACGCCGCCTCGCCCAGGTCCGCGGTCGCTGTGGTGCATGCGGGTGGGGCGGTGGAGGCGTCGAGAAATGGGTGGGAGCCGCGACCTGCGCTGAGCCTGAGCAAGCTCTACCTGGGCTATTGGGTGCTGTACCATGGGGCGCCGCAGCATCGGGCGCTGGTGGGGGAGATGGTGCGCACCTCGAACGATGGCATTGCGAGCACGCTGGATGCTGCGTACCCGCAGGCGATTGATGCGATCGCGCGCGACTTCAAATTGAGCGCTACTCAAAGGCGTGGCAATTGGGGAGTGGCGAGTACGTCGGCGGTGGACGTCGCGAGGTTTGTGCAGGCCATCAGGCACGATCCGGTGGCCGCGCCACTGCTGCGTGGCATGGCGCACGCGGCACCCGTCGCCGCGGATGGCTTCCCGCAGAACTACGGCACCTCGAGACTGCCCGGTGTCCAGGGCACGAAGTTCGGCTGGGCCGACGACCGCCGCAGCTCTACCGCGACGGTCAGTTACGGCAACGGGTTCGCGGTCGCGGTGCTCACGTACGGTGATGCGCATGCGAACACGGTTGATGCGCAGCGTGCCGTCGATACCTCGCTGCTTCCGGGGCTGAGCGGTGGCCGCCGAGTCGTGGACCTGCTGCCGCCGCAGACCCCGCCCGAGATCAAGAGCGTGATCCCGAAGCACTGGGAGGTCCCGGCTGGCTCGTCGGTGCCGTGGTAAATCATGGCCCTGACCAGCAATTACGAGAATAAAGGTGCCTAATCTACCAAGGTTTTTCAGATTCCGAGAAACCTTAGGAGATTAGGTACTCACATTCGGCTCGTGCTGCTCGGGGCCGTGATGGTGTTACGGCAGCATTGCAGCGATGTTGGCTGGCAGCATCGGCTTGAGTGCCGGCAACGCGACCGTGCCGAGGAGAGCAACGATGCTCACGGCCAGCGGAGTCCAGAACGCCGCTGCACGCTCAGAGGGAGTCATCTTCGATGACTGGGTGATGACTGCGTCCGATTTGTAGTCCTTCTTTGCAGCGCAAGCCTCCAGGGCGCGCACGTATTCTGCCAGTCCGACGCTGTATTCATTTATGGCTGCCTCGTTGCCACTCAAAACTCCGGCGAAAAACTTGGCGCGGAGCTCTCTGGGACTTGTGGATTGGCCGTTGTCGGTTTTGGATGCGTCTTCGGCAAATATCGGGATCTGTGCAGCTGCTTGATCTGGCGTGTATGGGGCTGGGGAGCCTGGTACACCCTTGATCAGACAGGTGCCACCGACCATTGTATTCGTTACGGGGAATACAAACCCTTGGTTAGTTATTTGGGCGCCCGCTGTCGGCGCGAGCGCTCCGACGGTGATGGTTGCGGCGAGGGCCGCGGCTGCAATCTTCTTCACAGTGAAAACTCCTTTGAGTGACAGGGGAAAATCAGGTTCTTGTATATTCAAGCCCCCCCCCCCCCCTCGTCATTTGTCAAGGCTGTCGCCCGCGCGCGATGGCAGGTGCAATTCTGTTCACAAATTCCCGAGCAAGCTTTTCATCACACCTGCCACCCAGAAACCTGTAGCCGCCGCAACAATCAGAGCAGCTTTCGGTACCTGTCCTTCGATGAAGAGCTCGTCGGTGCCGTGGTAGCGCGCTGGTTAGACGTCGATTGCGACGAGTTTGTGGCCGTTGTGTTCGATGATGTCGGCGGTGACTTCGTAGACGTGCGAGATGATGTCGGCGGTGACTTCGTCGCGGCTGATGTTGGCGTAGCTGGTGCCGTCGTGAAGAAAGAGAAATTGGTCGCAGTGGCGTAGTGCTACGTTGAGGTCGTGAAGTACGGCGATGACGGCGATGTCGCGCTCAACTGCGAGTTGGCGGACGAGACCGAGCATTTCGTATTGGTTGCGGGGGTCAAGGTTGCTGGTTGGTTCGTCGAGAATGAGGATTGATGGTTCTTGGACGAGCGCGCGTGCGAGTATGACTTTTTGACGCTCACCTCCGGAGAGGGTGCTGATGTCATGGAGTTGTTTGTCTGCCATTCCGACGAGTTCCAGCATGTCGGCGCACATTTGGAGGTCTGATTCGCCGACTGCCCATTGGATGTGTGGTTTTCTGCCGAGGAGGACGTAGTCGAAGGCGGTCATTTGGGTGGCTTCGGAGTGTTGGGCTACGTAGGCGGCAAGTTTTGCCATGTCTTGCCTGTTGAGCGCGGTGGTGGGGGTTCCGTTGAGGGTGATTTCTCCGGTGTGTGGGGTGAGGAGTTTGATGAGGTTTTTGACGAGGGTGGACTTGCCTTCTCCGTTGCGTCCGAGGACGGCCATGCATTCGCCGCGCGCGACTTCGAAGCTGACTCCGCGTAGGACGTGGTTGGTGCCGTACGAGAAGTGGAGGTTGTTGCATGTAATCATGGGTGCGCTGTGTGGCTTCATGCGCGGACTCTCCGTTTGAGTAGGAGGAAGAGGAAGATGGGCGCGCCGACGATGGAGGTTACTGCGCCGATGGGGAGCACGACTGGGCTAATGATGGTGCGGGCGGCGATGTCGGCGAGGAGGAGGAGGGTGGCGCCGCAGAGGGCGGTGCCTGGGAGGAGAAAGCGCATGTCGTTGCCGACGAGGCGTCGAATGATGTGTGAGGCGACGAGTCCGATGAAGCTGATGACGCCCACGAAGGCGACAGAGACTGCGGAGATCAGGGCGCAGACGAGCAGGCTGATGGGTACGAGCACTGCGACGGGTACGCCGAGGCTTTTGGCGGCGTCGGTACCGGCCTCGAAGGCGTTGTAGTTCCAGCGGTTGTACATGAAGTAGGCGAATGCTGCTGCGGCGATGCCTGCGGTGAAGAAGATTTGTGTCCAGCTTGCGCGGCCGAGGGAGCCGAAGGTCCAGTAGACGACTGAGGCGACTTTGATGTCGTCGGCGAAGTATTGGACGAGCGAAGTGCCGGCGCTAAACATTGCGCTCAGCGCCACGCCTGCGAGTACGAGTACTGCGGGGCCAGCGTTGAGTGCGCGCGAAATGAACATGATCACGAGGGTGGTGCCCATGCCTCCGAGGAACGCGAATGCCGTCACGAGGGCGGGGTTGCTAATGCTGACGGCGGCGTCGCCGCTGACGTTATTGACCTGGGCGCCCGCGCCGAAGTAGACGATGGCAACTGCCGCACCAAACGCGGCGCCTTGGGACACCCCGAGCGTTGAGGATGAGGCGAGGGGGTTGCGCAGCACGTTTTGCATGATCGCACCACACATGGCTAAGCACATTCCAACTGTGACTGTGATGCATGCTCGGGGCAGGCGGATGTTCCATACGATGAGTGAGTCGCGCTCCCCGCTCGGATGCAGGAGTGCCCGCAGGACGTCGCCCATCCCCATCTCTGCCGATCCGGCCTTGAGCGAGCCAAGGAAACAGAGGCATAGCAACAGGAACGCCGCCAGTAAGACTGCGTATTTGCGCAGTGTGTGCCGATGGTAGTCGGCAGTACTGGCGGGCCGTTGTGGCTTAGCCGTTGGCTTGGTCACTGAGGTCGATCTTTCCGTAGTACAGGCCACCGGCTTCCATTTCGTCGAAGAAGCTCTTGCCCAGCATGACCTGCATGATTTCTTCGGCCTTCTCTTCCAGATCGATGTCTGCGAACTGCTCGGGGTAGAGCACCTTTCCGGCGTGGTAGGCGTTGATCAGCAGGTAGGTGATGTTTGGCCCGGCTGCGTTGGTTGCCGGCATTGTGTACACCTGGCCGTTTTGGACAGCGCGTAGCCCGTTGAAGTAGTCGGGGCGCAGCTTGTATTCGTCGCGGACCAGGTCAAGGTTGCCTGGGTCGAGGAAGATGACGTCGGGATCCCACTCGGGGATGACTTCCCAGTCGACCTCGGCGCCGTTACGGCCGTTCTCGAACGTCTGCGTTTCTTTCAGCACGTCAGCGACGTTGTGGGCGTCGATCGCGTCGAATGCTGGGAAGTCCACGTAGGTGTAGGCGAACCCGTGTGCGCCGTTGAAGGTGACGGCACCTGTGTAGACCTTCTGTTTGTCTTCTTCAGCGACGCCCGCGACGCGGTCCTTGAGGTCTTTCTTCGCGGTGGCGATGTAGTCGTTGATTTCCTTGGCACGGTCTTCCTTGCCGGTCACTTTTCCGACCATTTCGAGGGTGGTGGCGAAGTCGTCGTCAATAAATCCCTTAGAGAGGTAGCGGATGCTGACGACGGGAATGCCGGTTTGTTTTTGCAGTTCGTCAGCGGCTTCTGCGTTGAAGCCGGCGAGGATGACGTCGGGGTTCGCGGTGAGAATTTCTTCCGGGAAGGCATTGTTTTCGCCGGAGCCGCCGCCTTTACCGATGACGGGTAGTTTCCCAAGCTTGTCCGCGTACACGTTGCTGTAGTCGTACGTTGCGCGTGGGCCGGATTGGTCGGTCTGCTCCGAGCCGACGAGCATGTCCACCAGGTCCATGTAGGCGGCGATGCGCGGCCCCATCGACCCGACCGCGACGACGCTATTGACCTGTTCTGGGATGGTCACTTCGCGGCCCATATTGTCCGTCACGGTGATGGTGGCATCGCTGGCGGTTGTCGTCGGCGCGGCTGTATCTTCCGCGGGACTCGAGCAGCCTGTGAGCGTCAGCGTGACCGCAGCACCGACCGACAGCAATATCTTCTTGAACAACGCACTCTCCTTGGGTTGACCCCTACTCAAAAATACATTCAATTGAATGATACAGTATTTTATGGTTGGCGTTCGTCCACGCGCCAAATTGCGAGCGCGTACGCCATCGTGAGAGTGACGTCAATACGCTTATCGACGCCTTCGCCCGGCAACGCAGCGAGCATCCTCTCTGCAACCTCATCCCCATACTGCGCCCTCGCGCGTTCGGCTTCGTAAGAGACATCGTGGGCGTCGTACTTTCGGGATCGCACACGCGTCTGGTAGCGCAGTTGCGGCAGGTAACCTTGGGATATTAACCAGTCGACGTGCAGCGATCCGCCGAAGGGTTTCGCCACGACACCCGCGTCACGCAATGCTTGCTCAAGTAAACTCGTACTGCGGTACGTTGGCTTATTGACGACACACCACCGCGACGACAACCGCATCAGCGCAGCAACGTCATCAATAGTGTTAACGCCCGGGCTCCTATTCGCGATCACCGCGGAAAACGTACGGCCCGTGAGCGGTTCGGGGATTCCGGCGGACCAGTCGTGTGTGTAAAAGGTGAGGTTTTTCGACGTCGGTGTAGCCCCAATCATCGCCGGCGAAATATCGAACCCGTAGCCCTCAGCAATATGCGGTGCCATCTTGCCGAGGTGCCACCCCGGCCCACAGCCGATGTCCAGCACCGTGGAATCCGGTGTGAGCACGTCGAATTCATCCAACACCTCGAGGAGAAGGTCGGGCCCTTCTTCCAGGTTGCGTGCCCAAGTCGGGGCCTGATCATTCCAATATTCGATTGACATATTAACTACCGTAGCGGAAACGCAAACTCGACTTAGGCTTCCGACCTGCGATTGTTTGAATAGAGGTGCCTAATCTCCCAAGGTTTCGGTGTTTTTGGGGAAACCTTGGACGATTAGGCAGCTGTATTCGGCTTGTGGCGCAGGTGCAATTTTGTTCACAAAATCCCGAGCAACCTTTTCAGCACACCTTCCACCCCCGAAAACACGGAACGCCGAAAAACACCGAACCAGCAGCCCCGGGCTACCCCAACAGCGCGTTATCGATGAGCCGCACGCCGTCCACCGTCGCCGCAACCAGCGCCAGGCCGGGCCCGGACGTCGGCTGCAGCGTATCTGGATCAACGACCACCAGGTAGTCCAGCGTCACGCCCTCCGAAGCCGCGAGCTCCGCGCGCACGGCATCCACGTCCAACGCGCCCGCCTCGGCCTGCTCCTGCAGCGTCCGCAGTGAACGCGACAGCGCCAACGCCTGCGAACGCCCCGCCTCGGAGAGGCGCACGTTGCGGGAAGACTGCGCCAGTCCGTCAGCGGCGCGCGCGATGGGCAGGGTGCGGATCTCCACGTCGTGGTTCAGGTCGCGAACCATTCGGCGCAGCACCGCGACCTGCTGCGCGTCCTTCTGCCCGAAGTAGGCCACGTCCGGTTTGGCTAGGTTGAACAGCTTGTTCACGACGGTCGCTACGCCGTCGAAGTGCCCAGGCCGCGACGCGCCTTCCAGGACGGTGCCCATCTCACCGGTGCGGACCCAGATCTGCGGGACCCCGCCTGGGTACATTTCCTCGACGCTGGGCGCGAACACGATGTCCACGCCGAGGCTCTCGCAAAACGTTGAGTCGGCCTCAATATCGCGTGGGTAGTTGCGGTAGTCGTCGGTGTCGCCGAGGTCGGTGAACTGCAGTGGGTTGAGGAACACGCTGGTAATCAGCGTATCGACCTCTCGCCGCGCACGCTCGATGAGCGTGCCGTGCCCCGAGTGCAGGGCGCCCATCGTCGGCACCAGCCCGACGGTCCCGGTTGCTTCGGCGCGCGCCGCGCGCAGTTCTTCAACAGTGGTAATGACTCGCATGGTGGCCTTCCTTAGTCCTCGAACGATTCGGCAGCAGCAGGGAAGTCCCCCTTTTCGACGTCCTCCCGGTACCTCCGCGCGCCCTCCAGCAGCTGCGCGCCCAGGTCCGCATACTGACGTACAAACCGCGGCGTTTTTCCGCCGGCGCGGAACCCGAACGCGTCCTGCCACACGAGCACCTGCCCGTCAGTGCCGTTACCTGCGCCGATGCCGATGGTCGGGATCGGAACCTCCTGTGTGACCCGCGTCGCGATCTCCGAAGGCACCATCTCCAGCACGACCGCGAAGGCGCCCGCAGTTGCGACGGCGGTGGCGTCGTCAAGTAGTTGCTGGGCCGCGTCACCACGACCCTGGACAACGTAGCCGCCGAGAGCGTGCTCGGACTGCGGCGTGAACCCGATGTGCCCGCAGACGGGAATGCCGGCGTCGACAAGCGTTTTGATCGTCGGCGCCATCTCGACGCCGCCCTCCAGCTTCACTGCCTGCGCCCCGGTCTCCTTCATGACGCGCACCGCCGCGGCGAGCGCCTGCGCCGGCGACTCCTCATACGTGCCGAACGGCAGATCAACCACCACAAACGCACGCTGCGTCGAGCGCACGACGGCGGCGGCGAACGTGATCATCTCGTCGAGCGTAATCGGCAGGGTAGTGGTGTGGCCGAGCACCACGTTGGCCGCCGAATCCCCAACGAGCAGGAAGTCGATCCCGGCTTCGTCGAAGATCTGGGCGGTCATGGTGTCGTAGCTGGTCAGCGCCGTAAATTTGCGGCCTTCTGCCTTCGCCTGCGCGAAGTAACGAGTACGGAGTCGTTTCATAGGGCCTTATATTAGGACGCTGGGTGGCGCCCCGCTGGCGGTTTTTGAAAACCGGATGTCCACCATGGTGTACACAAAACCCTTTACAATCGCGTGAAATGCACTAGGTTGTGTAGAAACACTTTGAAAAACGGGGGGACACATTGCGCACCTATACCTTGGCACCACTGCTCGTCGCCACACTTCTCGCTGGCTGCTCCAGCACCACCCTTACCGACGCCCCCTCCGTCCCCTCCAACGCCCCTCCCTCGGATTCTGCTGGTCAAAGAGCCTTTGTCTTCGAATCCGGCACCGTCCCCATCGGCGACTTCGACCCATTCACTCTCGCACCCGAGGACTACTTCGACCCCTGCAACGACATCACCGAGGACGAATTCCGCCGTGCGGGCTTCACTGGGGAAATCAAGCGGAGCACGGACGGGGAGATTGACTCGCCGCATGGGACTTCGGTTTGTACGTTCTCAAACTCGGAGGATTTTACGACAATCGGACTAGCAATGGTTGATAGCGCGCGGGAGCAGGTTAGTCAGCACCGAGAAATCCTTAACGGTCATTTCTCAAAACTGCTTCCAGAAATCTATGTATATAACGATGGGGTTGAATACGCTGCGATGACACCATGCGTTGCTCAGATTGACACAGAGCGGGGTGCGATTGGAACTTTCTTCCAAACAATGGATGAAAGTGTCGATCTTGACGAGTATTGCGAAATTGCCATTCAGAACTTGGAATCACTCTACGAAGCGTCCATTAAAAACTAATTAAGGATATTGGGGGAACTATGACAAAAATAGTTATTGAAGTTGATGACATCAACGGGGCAGTTAATGAACTTTTCTCTGTTGTGCAGTCTGCTGCGGGTGGGGCGGGTTTTGCAGTAATGCCAGCCTCCACCTTCTCCGCCGTCTCCGGCCTCCGCGAGGCAGGGGAGAAACACGGGGCGATCTACTCGGAGCACGCTCCACTTGCGACGGACGCGTTCACAGGGAATGTGAAGTCGTCGGCAAAGGTGTTGAAGGTCTGCCTGGACAATACGGTGATGGCGGACGATTCGATTGCGGGGATTGTGAACGCGGTCGGGCTTAGTGGAACGCCTGGGTTGAGTGGGCTGGGTTCCAATCTGGGGATGTCGTCGGCGGCGGCTGTCGCGAAGAGTTACAAGACGCAGCCGTTCAATAACAGTTCGGTGTATGCGTCGACGGATGGGAGCTTCGAGTCGCTGGTGAGCAACATCCTGACCACGAACACAGCGATTCCGTCGGGGTTGGCGTCGAATTGGACGTCGAATGCGCAGCGTATTTACGAGATGGTGGAGGCCATCGCCCCGGCCATTGCGTCCCTCGAATCTTCGGCGGAGACCGAGTTCGTCGCCCAGGCGATTGCGCGTCTCCAGCTGATTCAGGCGGCGGGTTCCGAGTACGCAGCCAACTCGGCGGCGCTTGCGGGGAATAACACGGGATTGGCGGCGTTGGCGTCGTCGTCGCAACTTATGGCGGCGGCAGCTCAGGCTGCGGCCCTAGCTGCTGAGGCCGTCTCGCCGGCCGCCGTGAAGGCTGTGAAGGAGGCCTTCGTCAGCTCCTACCCGATGTACGTCAACTCGTACCTGCCGGCGACGAACCCGACCTTCGTCAAGCTGCTGCCGGACCTCACCGACGTCACCGGTTCCGACTTCTCCATCAGCGGCCCGCCGAGCCCGACCGCTCCCGAGTTCGCGGACGCACCAATGCCGGCGGGGCTTGCCAGCATCTTTGCGAACAACGGTTACACAGATCTCGCCAACGCGCGTGGCCCGCAGGATGTGTTGCAGCAGTTCGGGAAGCCGAACCCGGACATGCTCAACGCCATCGCGTCCGGCGCCACCCCGACCCAGGTCGCCTCGGCGCAGGCCCCGACGCTTCCTCCGCCAAGTGCGCTGAACGCTCCAGCAGCGAATGTCGCGCCGGGCGCTGGCCTCCATGGCGGTCTCGCCTCTGGTGCAGGTGGGCTCGGCGGTGCGACGACCAGCGCCGCCTCCGCAGCGGGCTCCGGCGTAGGCGCAGGCCAAGGCGCATTCGGTGGCATGCCGATGGGTGGCGCAGGCGGTGGTGGCCGCCATCGCGCCGGGTCGCTGCACCAGCAGGCGCCAGGTTTCGGCTCCTCAGCAGGCGCAGGGGCAGGCTCACCCACAGCCTCAGGATTCGGCTCCAACGCTGGCCTCGCCGGCGGCGGCGCGGGAGGATTCGCCGGTCGGCCGGGTGCCGGGTCCACAGGCAGCTTCGGCTCCTCAGCAGGCGCAGCGGGTGCCTCAGGTTCTGCCGCCAACACCGCAGGTCAGCAAGGGCAGCGAGGCGGCTTCATGGGTGCGCCAATGTCGCAGGGCCGCGGCAAAGATGACAAGAAGCAACGCCCCAAAGCGGTCACCAGTGCCGTCGAGAGGGAGGGCAACATCCACGCCCTTCTTGGCGACGCCCCCTTGGTCAACCCCGGCGTCATCGGCTTCAACGTGCGTGGTCGGTAGGCAGTCCAGCGCGCTGGCGTAGTTCGGCGGCGCGCTCGGGGCGTGGCCGTAGTCGCCAGATGTGTGCGCTCACCGCGGCGCCGATCGCAGCGAGCAGCACCGCCACCGGCCACAGCCCGACCACCACTATCACCACCCATATGGAGGCGCCCATCCCCAACCACAGCAGCCCCAGAATCCGCAGCTTCTGCGCCCGCGTCAGCTGTCCTGAGTAGTAGTCAATAATGAAGGGGCCGAACGTGTCATGGCGCAGCAGGTAGCGCTCCAACCGTGGCGAGCTCCGCGTGAAGCACACCAGCGCAAGCAGCAGAAACGGCGTCGTGGGCAGGATCGGCACCCACACGCCGACCGCGCCCAGAGCGAGCGCCACCAGCCCCACAATCATGTACACGTATCGCATCGTCGCCACAGTCTAGCCGCAACATGCAACAATAGTTGTATGACTGCCTGCACTATCCTGTACGCCTCGTTCTACGGATCCACCAAAGAATACGCCGATGAGCTGGCGAAACGCCTCAGCACCACCGCCGAGCCAATCCCCGACGCCGACTTCAACCCCGAAGGCCCCATCGTAGTTCTCGCCCCCATCCACGGCCCGAACAACCCCGGTGCCAGCTTCATCCGCAAGCTCCCCGACCCACTTTTCGACGCCCACTCCGTCTCCCTCGTCACCGTCGGCATGAGCCTGGACGAAGTGGCCGTCGATAAGGACTTTTCCGCGAAACTTTTGGGCAGCCGCGCGGACAGCGTCACCCGCTTTTACCTGCCCGGGCGCATGAACTATTCCGAACTATCCGCTGCTCACGCCGCCACGATGGCGGGCGTCGTCGGCGCTTTGCGGCTCAAACCGCGCAAGTCCGCGAACGACCGCATGATGATTGACACCTATAACAAGGACGTCGACCGCGTCGACTTCACCCGCCTCGCCCCCGTCGAGGCCTGGGTGCGCGACAACAGCTAGCGGATCAAACCGGCCTGCTTTGCCAGGCCTGCGATACCGGCCAGCACCGTAAACACGACGCCGATAATGATGCCGGCTTTCGTGCCGTCATCCATCGGCTCAGCCTTGAAATCCTTGCCCTGCAGGCATGCCTGGAGCGCCATGCCGTCATTGATGGCTGCGGTGTCCTCAGCAATCGAGGAGCCAAACGCCTCACTGACCTGCGACGACTGCTGCAGCTTGGTCAGGTCTGCCTCCGCCAGCTTCTTGGCATCCGCTTGCTGTGCAACCCAAATCCTGACCTCGTTCTGGGTGTGCGTGCCGTTGTTCTTGGTCATGTTGGCGCTGTCGAACTTCAGCGTGCAGTGCGGCTGGTAGTTCTTGTGGCTCATCGTGTTCGACGCAGCATCGGCAGTCGGCGCGAGCATGGAGGCAGCCATCGCAGTAGCGACGACGGTAGCGGTGATCTTTTTCATGATTGCGTCCTTTTCGTATGCAAAAGCTCCGCGGTGGGCGGAGCTCCAATGGGGTTGGGGTACTTACTTGAAGTACTCGGTCAGGAAGTTCAGCACCGGTGCTGGCAGCATGTGGCGGAACTCAGGCGAGAAGGCTGCACCAAGTGCAGCGATACCCAGGAGTGTAGGAACGATGACCGAAAGCCAGTACGCTGCCGCGCGGCCCTCGTGTGGCTCGATCATCGAAGAAAGCCTGTTTTCGAAGCCAGTGGTGTAGTTCTGGCCATTCGCGCAAGCCTGCAGCGCGAGCTTGCCTTCTCCGCGCTCGAAGTCGGAGCGTGTTGAATCCTTGGTACCTTGCAGAAAGTCCTTGCGGGCTTGAAGCTGATTGTCAACCATAGAGGTATTCCGCAGTTTTGCAGCAGCTTCGGTTCGCGTTAGTACTTCTTTAAAGCCGCTCGAGTAGGTGATCGTGCACTTGTTGCCGGAGACAACGGTGGTCACCGAGTAGGCGTCGTCAAGGCTGCTGCCCTTGTCTTCTGCGGCTCCAGCCGCCGGGACGAGCAGGCCGAGGGTCATAGTTGCAGCTACGGCTGCGGTTGCAAACTTCTTCACAGGGGACGCTCCTTGCGTTGACAGTGAACTGTTAAGAATCACTTATCATATTCAGTCAGCCATACGCTTTCCGCAAGCTTCTACCCCCGAACGGTCTACACCTGGGCTTTCAAAACTTCCGTTGACCGAGCAGATTTCGAAGCTTTTCGACGCCAATTCCTCCATCTCACGCCGACCTGCATTGGTCAACGCTAAGAGGTCGACCGGAACGTCTCGCCGGTCGACAGGCAAATGGTATGGACCCCATGCAATTCTGTTCACGAAATCTCGAACAAAATCGAGAGGACATATCCCACCCGCCAACACCACCACACACCCCACCTCCGGGCCCCACCCACTACACTGTGTATCCATGACTAACGCGAGCGAATCCCCAGCGCACCGTTACGGCGCTGGCCTGGCAAATCAGATTGAGCAGAAGTGGCAGACGTTCTGGAAGGACAACGGCACGTTTAACGCGCCGAACCCGGTCGGCGACCTCGCCACGGGCGACCCACTGCCCGAGGACAAACTGAATGTACAGGACATGTTCCCGTACCCGTCGGGGGCAGGGCTGCATGTGGGCCACCCGCTTGGCTACATCGCGACGGACGTGTTTGCCCGCTATAACCGCATGTTGGGCAAGAACGTGCTGCACACGTTGGGCTATGACGCGTTTGGTCTTCCGGCGGAGCAGTACGCGATTCAGACGGGTACGCATCCGCGTACGACGACTGAGGCGAATATCCAGAATATGAAGCGTCAGTTGGGCCAGTTGGGTCTGGGGCATGATCCGCGTCGTTCGGTGGCGACGACCGACCCGGAATTTTATAAGTGGACGCAGTGGATTTTCCTGCAGATTTATAACGCTTGGTTTGATGAGGAGCTGCAGAAGGCTCGTCCGATTGAGGAGCTGGTCCGTGACCTGCTCACGGGCGCGCGCCTGACCAAGGACGGTCGTAACTTCCGCGACTTGACGCACGCGGAGAAACACAAGGCGATTGATGAGTTCCGCTTGGTCTACTTGTCCGATTCGATGGTGAACTGGTGCCCTGGTTTGGGCACGGTGCTGGCGAATGAGGAGGTCACGGCGGAGGGCCGTTCGGAGCGCGGGAACTTCCCGGTGTTCCGCAAGCGGCTGCGTCAGTGGATGATGCGTATTACTGACTACTCGGATCGCCTGCTCGATGACCTTGATCTGCTGGATTGGCCGGAGAAGGTCAAGGCGATGCAACGTAATTGGATTGGTCGTTCGCGTGGTGCGCAGGTGGCGTTCGCGTCGGAGGCGGGCCCGCTCGAGGTCTTTACGACGCGTCCGGATACGTTGTTCGGCGCTACCTATATGGTGCTCGCGCCTGAGCACCCGCTTGTCGACGCCCTCACCGCCGATGCCTTCCCGGCCGACACGGATGAGCGTTGGACGAATGGGGCGGAGTCGCCGAAGGTGGCCGTCGAGAAGTATCGGGCGGCGATTGCTGCCAAGAGTGACTTGGAGCGTCAGGAGAATAAGGAGAAGACTGGCGTGTTCCTGGGTTCGTTTGCGACGAACCCGGTGAGCGGCGAGCAGGTGCCGATCTTCATCGCGGATTACGTGCTGACCGGTTATGGTACGGGCGCGATTATGGCGGTGCCGGCGCACGACGAGCGCGACTACGAGTTCGCGACTGTCTTTGGTCTGCCGATCGTGCCGGTGCTCGACGGCGACGTCGCAGAAACCGCGTTCACGGGCGACGCGCCGCACATCAACTCTGCGAATGAGCAGGGTCTGGACCTCAACGGCCTGGGCAAGGACGAGGGTATCGCGAAGGCGATTGAGTGGCTGGCCGCGAACGGTGCTGGTGAGGAGAAGATCCAGTACAAGCTTCGCGACTGGCTCTTTGCCCGCCAGCGCTATTGGGGCGAGCCGTTCCCGATCGTGTACGACGAGAACGGCCAGGCGCACGGCCTGCCGGAAGACATGCTGCCGGTCGAGTTGCCGCAGGTGGAGGACTACAACCCGGTGTCCTTCGACCCGGAGGACGCGGATTCTGAGCCGGCGCCGCCGCTGGCGAAGGCCACGGACTGGGTTGAGGTGGAGCTCGACCTGGGTGAGGGCACGAAGAAGTACTGGCGCGACACGAACGTGATGCCGCAGTGGGCGGGTTCCTCCTGGTACCAGCTGCGCTACATCGATCCGACGAACCAGGACGCGTTCTGCGACATCGAGAACGAGCGCTACTGGACGGGCCCGCGCGGCGAGAACGACCCGGGCGGCGTAGACCTCTACGTCGGCGGTGTGGAGCACGCGGTGCTGCACCTGCTCTACGCCCGTTTCTGGCACAAGGTGCTCTATGACCTGGGCTTTGTTTCTTCGAAGGAGCCGTACCGCCGCCTGTTTAACCAGGGCTACATCCAGGCGTACGCCTACACGGATTCGCGTGGCGTGTACGTCCCGGCCGCCGAGGTGGAGGAGAAGGACGGCAAGTTCTACCGCAACGGCGAGGAGGTCAACCGCGAGTACGGCAAGATGGGCAAGTCCCTGAAGAACGCCGTCGCCCCGGATGACATCTGCCGCGATTACGGTGCGGATACCCTGCGCGTCTACGAGATGTCGATGGGCCCGCTGGACACGTCGCGCCCGTGGGCGACGAAGGACGTCGTCGGCGCGCACCGTTTCCTGCAGCGCCTGTGGCGCCTGGTTGTGGACGAGGAGTCCGGCGAGGTCACCGTCACCGACGCCGCGCTCACCGAGGATGACAACAAGCAGCTGCACCGCACCATCGCCGGTGTCCGCGACGATTACGAGCACCTGCGGGACAACACGGTCGTCGCAAAGCTGATTGAGTTCACGAACTACCTGACCAAGACGTACCCGTCGGGCGCCCCGCGCGCGGCGGTCACTCCGCTGGTGCAGATGGTCGCGCCGCTCGCCCCGCACATCGCCGAGGAACTCTGGGCGAAGCTCGGCCACGCCGACACGATCACGTTCGAGCCGTTCCCGACCTTCGAGGAATCATTCCTTGTCGACGCCACCATCGAACTACCCGTCCAGATCAACGGCAAGGTGAAGGCCCGGATCAACGTCCCGACGGACGCCTCCAAGGAGGACACCGAGTCCCTCGCCCTAGCTGACGAGCGGGTCAAGGAGCTCACCGACGGGAAGAACGTGGTCAAGGTGATTGTGGTGCCGGGCCGAATGGTGAACCTGGTCGTTAAGTAAACGTTCAGGAAACGTGTAGGTGCTGCGGAGCGTTTGTGTGTACTGTTGGGCACCATGACTGAACCAAATACACCTAACAACGATCCGCAGAACCCGGGCGGCATCCCGTCCTACCCGGAATACGGCGCGTCGCCATACGGCCAGTCCTCGGGACAGCCCTACGGGGAGCAGTTCTCTGAGGAGCAGGCCGATTTCGGTGCGTTTGACGTCAACTCGGCCGCGCAGGCGTCCGGGCAGAGCGCGTTGCGCTACCACGGCGCCCAGCTCGCCGTCCCGACGAGCCCCGCAGCAGCCATGCTTGCTAACGACGACGGCTTCGTCGGCATCACGCCCGCCCAGTACGGCGACGGCGTCACCCCGCACCCGATCAGCAACCCGGCCGCCAACGGCGTCGCCCACGGGCTGGGCACCGGGAAGCTGTCCGTCGGCGCCGCGCTGAAGTACGGTTTCAAAACCGCCTACTCCAACCCGGGCACCTGGCTGGTGCTCGCGTTTGTGTACGCGCTGCTGAACAACATCGGGGCCGTCTTCCAGAGCGACACGGTCAGCGCCCTGGGCATGCTGGCCCTATTCTTCGTCACGCCGCTGTTCCTGGCCGCCGCGCTGCAGCAGACCCTGGTCGGCCCGAAGCAGTTCGTCCTGAAGGACATCAAGTCGGCTGCCTACGGCAAGACCTTGGGCATGTCGGTGGTCGTCGGCATCATCACGACTCTGATCTTCGCCCTGCTCATGGTGATCGGGTTCGTCGCTGGTTTCGCCGGCGCGGACCCGGAGGCGCTCCTGACCGCCTCGAGCGGTGATCTCAGCGCTATCGACCCATCCGCGTTCGTGACCCTATTCGTTGGGATCGGCATCGCGGTGCTGATCATGTTGCTTATCTCGCCGTTCTTCATCTTCCAGTCGTTCTACGCAGCCGACAACAACGGCACTTTCGGCGACGCCTTCAAGGCCGGCTTCACCACAGCGAGGCGCAACTACGGTGGTCTGCTCGGCCTGATGATCGTCTGCGGGATCCTGATGGCCACCGTCTCCGGCAGTGGCGCCGCCTCCGGCGTGGCCGCTTTTGTCTCGCTGGTGTTGGGCACGCTGCTGGCCGCCCCAGCACTCCTGGCGATGGTATACGCCTACCGCCAGGTTTCCGGAGGCCCCGTCCCGCACGAGGTAGCCGTTGCCTAAGCGCAGCACCTACTACACGGCCGTGGCACTGACCGCCGCGGCCGTGCTCTTTTTTACCATCGGCAAGGCGTACGTTGGCCTGCCCGGGGTGTGGGAAGCATCCTCGCACGAGGTCCGCCACCTGCGCCTCATCCCCTTCGGCTCCTTCATCTACTACCGAGTCTGGTGGGGGCCGTGGCTCAACCTCATCGGCAACATCGTCCTCTTCCTCCCAGTCGGCTACCTGGCCCGCCTCCGGCTCGGCAAGGTCTGGAAGGCCACGCTCGTGGCGATGGTGGCGTCCCTAAGCATCGAAGTAGCCCAGTACGCGCTCGCCGCCGGCTACTCAGATATCGACGACCTCCTCATCAACACCGCCGGCGGCGCCCTGGGCGCTACACTTGTCCACATGCCCAGCTTCACCCGCACCGTCTTCCCGGACGGCGACGAACCCGACGCCCGCTTCACCCTCGCTAACGAGCGCACATTCCTCGCCTGGACCCGCACCGCGCTCGCATTTCTCGCCGGCGGCATCGCCCTCGGCGCTTTCGACGTCACCGGCATCACCCCCGGGACCCAAACCTTCGCCGCCGCCACCGTGATCGTGATCGGCATGGCTATCGCTGCCGGCGCCGCCATCCGCTGGGTCCGCGTCGAACGAGCGCTGCGCCACGGGCGCCCGCTGCCCGCCCCCGCGATCGCGCCGCTGCTCGGCGTCGGCATCCTGGTCGCCTCCATCGTTGTGCTGGTAGGCCTGCTCTCGTGACCATCCCCGTCCCGGACCTCGGCCTCCAGCCCGAGCGCACCGCCCTGAGCTGGACCCGCACCGCCCTGGCCATGCTCGTCTGCTCGATGGTGCTCCTGCGCTGGTCCTACGCCTACCCCGTGCCCGTCTTCGGCGCCATCGGTCTGCTACTCACGCTGGCGACAGTGCTCATCTCCAGATATCGACGCCTCTACCGCACCGAAGCGCACAACCTTGCCCAGGAGCGCTCCCAACCAAACACGATCTCCGTCTTCGCCACCGCCGTTGCCCTGGTGGCCTTGGGCGGGTTGGGCCTGTGGCTGGTCCTTGCACATTAGGTGTGTGTACCTTTTTCCTACCCGAGGAATCCGCGACCTGGGCAAACGCGCCGGGCTTTGCATGAAAACCAGGAATTTGGTGTCTTGCAGTGGGGTGCAGTGCCAAACCAAGCAGCTAGTGAAAACCAGCCCTTTTCTGACCAGGCACTATGAACATCTATGCCAAGCCTGGCTGCATCCTTTGGCACTGGCTGCCGATTCTGTGCACCTTTTTCCTGCCCGAGGAATCCGCGACCTGGGGAAACGCGCCGGGCTGCGTGCGAAAACCAGGAATTTGGTGTCTTGCAGTGGGGTGCAGTGCCAAATCGCGCAGCTAGGAAAAACTAGCCCTTTTCTGACCAGCCACTATGAATATCTATACCAAAACGAAGTGCGTCCTTTGGCACTAGGGCTACGAAGAAAAGTCGATCGCGATGCATTTCAGCATGTCGTAGCCGTCCCCGTTGAGGGCGAACCCGTCGCCGGCGTCTTCGCCGAACCCGAAGGCCTCGAGCATCGCGGTGCCTTCTTTATAGATGGTTGAGTCCGGGAGGTGGGGGGAGTCGGAGATGAGGTTGAACATGAGCTGGTTCCAGTTTTCGCGGCCGAAGGTCGCGTAGAACCCGCGGGCGATGTTTTCTGCGAAGTCGAAGGGGTTGTCGCCGCCACTCAGCAGCTCGACGCCCTCGTTGGTGATGGTGTAGCGCCCGGTTTGTTCGGCGCGCATGAAGCCCGATTCGACGAAGAAGTTGTGGAGGTGCCTGCGCCAGATGGGGTCGTCGGGGAGGAGGCCGTCCATGAGGTCGTAGAGGTTTTCGGTGATGCCGGTGTAGACGGGGGAGTCGAAGGTTGGGTTGGGCCCGTAGTAGTCTTCGAGGAATTCGCCGATGGCGGCCATGACGGCGGGGTTGCTTTCGGGGTTGGGGTCGATGGCCATGATGTCTTTGAGGTCGTCGCGGCCTGCGAGGTATTCGCGGAGTGCTTCGCGGACGTGTTCGTCTTCTTCGGATCCGGCGTTGGGGTCCATCATTTGGCGGGTAACCATGGTTTCGACGCTGTAGTACATGCGGTTCGAGATACTGACCGGGTCTGCCTTGGTAAGCCTGTCGACCATGTGGCCCGGCGACATGACGGGCATCGCGGAGAACAGGGTTGGCGTGATGTGCATGTCGGCGGGTTGGCCGGCTGCGAGGCGGACGGCTTCGTTGTAGAGGTCGGTCATCATGGCGGGGCCTTTGAGGTGTTCGATGACGTCGGGGCCGAGCGCGGAGATGAGGACGGGGGTTGGCCCCGCGATGGTGGATGGTCCGAGTACTTGGACGTTGATGTTCCAGTTGGCACCGGCGTCGTAGATGTAGCTCATGGTTTCGGGCATGTCTTGGACGGTGAGGTCGTTTTCGTCATATTCGCCGGCGGCTGGTTGGGCGGTGTAGACGCGTTGTTCGCCGTTGATGGTTCCCGAAAACATGTGTGTTGCTGCGCTCGAGAAGCCGAGGGTGGCGTCGATAATCAGTGCGAGTTCCCCCAGGTACATCGAGTGGTCAACATTAATGCATCGTGAAATCTCGGGTCGGGAGTTTTCTACGGTGATTAATAGTGAGATGTTCATGTCGTTCACTCTATAGTTTTGTATCTTTTAGCGCTCGCGAACTACCCAGAATGTGCAGCGGGTGACGCAGAGGAGCCAGTGGAAGACGAGGAGGGCTGGCAGTGCGGTGGCGATGATGGTGAGCCATTCGAGGTTCCAGACTTCGGCGAGGTGGTGGCTGCCGACGCTGATGGTGCCGGTGGGGAAGGTGGAGGCCCACCAGGCGGGGGAGTAGCGGGCCCAGTGCGCGACGGCGGGGTAGAAGTGCCACATGGCGAAGGCGATCATGGGGATCGCAATGATGAGGAGCACGGTACCGACGACGAGCTCGGCGTCCTTGCCGAACAGCAGGTCCACGGCGGAGACAGTTTGTCCGACGACGCCGAGGGGGATCCAGGCGGTCGCGGCGTTCGGCCCGCTCAGATCTACTTTTCGACGCCACGCCGCCACATACACTCTGGCAAACAGCGGGTACGCCGCACTTATCGACGCCACCAAGCAGCCCACGCCGAGTATCCAGTAGATGTCGCCGCCGCCTTTGACGTGGGTGGTGGCGGCCGTGTTGGACGCCATGATGGGGCCGACAAGCGCGAGCCCCCACGCGAAGTTCGGTGGCCCTTGGAAGCCGCGGAGCTGGTTGGCGTAGACGGCGAGGCAGGCGGGAGCCCCGACCCAGAACCCGACGAGGATGTACGTCAGGTTGCCGGTGAGGTTGGTCCAGGCGGTGCCGAGCGACATGATCCCGATGAACGTCATGGCCCACGGCGCCATCATGTCCTGGTGGAAGCGTGGCGTGCGGTAGATGATGAACCCGACGACGAGCGCCACCAGGATGGCTACCCCGATGCAGGCCACGACCCACGCCAGAGGGTCGAGGCCGCTGATGACCAGCAGCGTCGCCACCAGCGAGGTCCCCATGAGGCTGCCGCCCCACGCTGGCCCTGCTGGCGGCAGGCTATAGCTGGTCCTGGTTTTCACACGCGCTCACGCTGCCAGGAACGGAATCGGAGTGCGCACGCGCACCAGTGGAACAGCAGTAGGAGCAGCAGCCCGAAGGAAAGGGCGTGCCAGCCCTCGGTCCAGGAGCCCAGGCACAAGGTGCCCACCGGGAATGTGGAGCCCCACCAGCCCGGCCCGTACGGCGCCCAGGTGAACACCGCCTGGTAGAAGCAGTACATGCCGAAAAGCACGCACGGCACGCCGATGGTGAACATGATGATGCCGTAGAGGTGGGCGTCGAAAAGGAAGGTGGAGGCGGCCGTCGACTGGCCGACAACCCCGAGCGGAATCCAGGCTGTGCCGGCCGCCGCGCCGCGCGGGCGTTCGCGACGCCGCCACAGCGACCAGTAGCAATAGGCGAACAGTGGGATCGCCGGGATGAACGTGAAGAAGAAGCACACGACGCCGGCGTGATGGTAGAACATGCCGTGCTCTGCGGCGAGCTGCCCGCCCGACGTCGCCGCGACCATCGGCGTGACCGGCGCCAAACCCCACGGGAACGCCGGGGTGGTGTAGTGCTCCGATACCTTCCAGAAGCCCCACAGCTGCCACAGGCACACCGCGATCGACAGCGGCGCGCCAATCCACCAGCTGATCAGCTGGAAGATGTCGTTGCCGGTCAGCGCCGTCCACGCAGAGCCGCACGCCAAAAGCCCCATCGTGTACATGCCCCACGCCGCCATGTTCTGGTGCCGCGGCGGCTCGTTGCGAATACACCGCCAACAACACGGCCGCTACCAGTGCAAACGCGATCTGGCCGAAGCGGAACCCGTGCAACCCGGACAGTGTAGAGGCGATCGACGTCCCCATCAGGGACCCGGCCCACGCGGGGCCATACTTAGGCAACTGCATGCACCTACGCTAAGCCCGCCAGGCCTGTTTGGCCAACTACGCAACGCCGCCGAACAGCAGCGCACGGCCCGTTTCCTCCCCCGTGTTGCGGACCGTCACCGCCAGGTGCCCGGCCCCAACCTTGCCGGCCTGGCCGCGCTCCAGCGCGACCCCCTCCAGGCGCAGCCCCTCCGACTGAGCAAGCAGGTGGTGCTCGTAGTCCTCGTTGACCCAGAGCGTGACCTGCGCGCCGGGTGCCACCCGCAGCTCCGCGGCAAGCCTCCCCTTGGGACCCGGCACCTCCTGCCCGGCCAGGTGCCCCGCGTAGACGCGCAGCTTCCCGCCGGGCGTGGTGTCCACCGCGCGCAGCGCCACCCACCCGGACGGCTCGCGCTCCGTGAGCGCCTGGGTTTTCTTTGGTATCTCGTCAGCCGAACAGATTTCTACAGTCGCACGCATGCGGCTATCCTACCGGCGTGCAGAAACTTTCCGGTGGCCTCCTGTTCGCGCTCGCCCTGCTCACCGCCGCGGGCCCGCTTGGCATCGACATGTACTTGCCCGGCATGCCCGAGCTCGCCACCCAATTATCGACGTCCCCCTCTTCCGCCCAACTGACCATCTCGGGGTTCATGCTCGGGATGGCACTCGGCAACCTGGTCTTCGGCGCCATCTCTGACGGCACGGGCCGCAAACCCGCCATCCTGGTCTCCTCGGTGGTGGCGCTCGCTGCGTCGGTGGCCTGCGCCGTCGCCCCCACGATCTCCTTCCTGATCGCCGTCCGGTTCCTGCAAGGCCTGGCCGGGGGCTGTGCCGTCGTCGTCACGAGGGCCGTCATCCCCGACATCGCCCACGGCCGCGAGGCCGCCCGCGGCCTGTCGGGCCTGATGGCGATCTCCGGCTTCATGCCCGCCATCGCCCCAGTCCTCGGCGGCCTGATCATCCCCACCTTCACCTGGCGAGGCGTCTTCTGGACCATCGCCGCCGTCAACCTCGCCCAGATCCTCATCGCCTGGCGCTTCGTCCCCGAAACCCTCCCACCCGCCAAGCGGACTCGCGGCACACTGCGCACCATCTTCCCTCGCATGGTCCAGTGCCTGCGGCGCCCCGTCTTCCTCGGCTACATGTTCGCCGCCGGTCTCGGTTTTGGCACCCTGTTCTCCTATATCTCGGCATCTCCGCTGGTCCTGCAGGTGCAGCTCGGCGTTACACCGACTGCCTTCTCCCTCATCTTCGGCGGCATCGCCCTGCTCATCCCGCTGTCGAACTCCATCAACATGCGCCTGGTCAAGACCCACCAGCCACGCACCCTGCTCGTTGTGGCGTTATCTGTTGACATCCTCGCCGGGCTGATCCTGCTCGCTTACAGCCAGCTCGGTCCCAACCTCACGATGCTCCCCTTCATCGCCACGCTGTCCGCCATGGCCGGGTTCATCATGGCCAACGCCTCGGCGCTCGCCGTGGAGGAGATCCGGGACATCGGGATCGGCGCCGGCACTGGCGCGATGGGCTTCTTCCAGTTCATCATCGGCGGCCTGGTCCCTCCCCTGGTGGCGCTCGGGTCCAACCCGACCGCCTCGATGGCCACCGGCATCCTCACCTGCGCCGGCCTGGCCCTTTTGGGAGTGCTTTTGGGTAGCGCTGCACCACATTCCAGGCCTAAAAACATCTAGCACTTCTGTGGCGTGCAGGTATCCTGGGGCCGCTTTTCAAATGCTGGAATTTGGTGTTTGGGCCGAACACGATGACACCAAATTCCTTTGCGCAGGGGCCGCGACCTGGGGAAATTCCTAGGCACGCTTTCCAAAGCGCAAAAGCAGGAATTTGGTGCACGCCCTGCCATAGCTATCGATTTCGACCCGGTTCTACTTATCCTCAGAGCGATTGTCCGTGAGAAAACCCATGAAACTGAAGTATGGGACATCTTCTGTCGCTCGTTGAACGGCTGCGAAAACAGCATCACTAATAGGGTCAATTACCTGGTCACTTAGGTTTAAGACTTCCAAGAAGAAGTGCTGGGTAATCACGTATGGACGAAAGCTCTCCTGATTGCTACCAGGTTCTAATTCTTCAGCGAGTTCATACTCGTCTTCATCGCATTCACCAACTGTGAAATCGGGAAGAGCGTCAATTTCGGAGAAGGAAACTTTGAGTTCCTTCTGGAAACGCTCTGCAATATCGTAAGAATCTTTTTCAGAGCAATACACGTAAAGGTCTTCGTAAAAGCCTTGCAGCTCACCATTTGACAAGGAAGAAGGACTGGTCATGCGAAAGCCACTCCGTTCATGAGTAGTCGGGATAGTAAGTCTAGCTTTAACGGGGGCAGCAATTTCAGTTGCGCCGAGTGCTAGTGCTTATGCACCGAAGCCAGCATCAGAAGTCTTCCTAGCGCAGAAAAAGCCTCCACGAGGAAAAGTCGTCACGCTGAAGTGCGCTGTCGTAAATCTTCGGAATGAAGCAACGGGGCAATACATCTTTGGCAAAGGCAAGGACAGGGGCGCCGCTCAGCGAGATGCAAATAATAAACTGGGGAGGATGAAAGGAAAAGGATTCAAGCTCAAGCACTGCCGAGCAATCTAGCGCCCAACCAACACCTAAATAATCTTGCGCTCCCTTGCCCGGTCCACGGCGGCGGTCCGGTTGTCCACGCCGAGTTTGTTATAGATGTGGATCAGGTGGGTTTTCACCGTGGCCTGCGAGATGAAGAGCCGGTCGGCGATGGCGCGGTTGGAGGCGCCGGTCTGCAGGGCGCGCAGGATCTCGATTTCGCGGGCGCTTAGGGCTTCGTCGGGGCGCATGAGGCGCTCGGCGAGGACCCCGGCGACTTCTTGGGAGAGGACGCGTTTGCGCTGGGCGGCGGCGATGATGGCGTCGTGGAGTTCGTCCTCGGGGGCGTCTTTGAGCAGGTAGCCGAGCGCGCCTGCTTCGACGGCGGCGACGACGTCGGCTTCGGTGTCGTAGGTGGTCAGGATGAGCACGGGCGGGCCGCCTGCTTCGCCGAGGCGCCGGGTGACTTCGATGCCGTCCACGTGCGGCATCTGGATGTCGGTGACCACAACGTCGACGTTGTCGGGCATCCGCTCGATGGCGCGCCCGTCCGCGCCTTCGCCAACAACGGTGATGTCGCCGAAGGAGTCGAGCACTGCGCGGAGGCCGGCGCGGACGACGGGGTGGTCGTCGAGAAGCATGACGTTGATCTCACTCATGGGTGTCCTTTCCCAGGGGGATGCTTGCTGCTAGTACGTTACCTTCGACGCTGAGGGTGCCGCCGACCTCCGCGACGCGCGCCCGCAGCCCGCGCAGGCCGTAGCCTTCGGGCCCGGTGATGCCGCGGCCGTTGTCGAAGACGTCGACGGTGGCGACGTCCCCAAGCTGTTCCACCGTGACCACGGCGCGGGTGGCGCCGGCGTGGCGCACGATGTTGGAGAGCCCCTCGCGCACGACTCGCTCGATGACGCCGGCGGCGGGCTCGGGCACGTCTTCGACGTTGAGGTCCACCGTGAGCCGCTGCCCGAGTGCTTGTTGACGCCCCTCCGCTCCCCGCGCGAGCTCCTCCAGCCTGCGTGGCAGGGGTTCGGCGGGCCCGGCGTTGACGGCGACGAAGCGGCGCGCCTCGGCGAGGTTGTCGGAGGCGGTGGCGCGGATGGTGTCGAGGATCTGTTTCGCGCCGGGCTCGGTGATTTGTTTGTCGAGCGTGCGGCCGAGCAGCACGATGGAGCTGAGGCCTTGCGCGATGGTGTCGTGGACTTCGCGGGAAAGGCGGGCGCGTTCCTCGAGGACGCCGGAGGCGTGTTCGGCGGCGGCGAGTTCCATGTGGGTGGCCTGGAGTTCGTAGGCGAGGTGTTTGTAGTGGTCGGCTTCGGCGCGGAGTGCCCGGTAGGAGTGGTAGATCAGTAGCGCCAGCACGGTGCCGAGCAGCGGTCCGACTACCCCGCCGATTCCCGCGCCCGGCGCTGTGACCGACAGCGTGAATGCCAGCAGCAGCGCCGCCACCGCGATACCGGACCAGGTGGGCAGCACCACGGAGACCAGGATGACCAGCGGGAACTCCAGCCAGACGAACTCGGCGGCGTGCAGCGCCATGACCACCCACAGCGCGAGGACGGCGGCGAGCCAGGTGTACATAGCAGCGCGGGGGAAGCGCTTGCCTTCGTTGTAGGCCACGGTCCCGGCCAGGTAGAGCAACGCGAAGGGGACCGCCATGCAGATGGCCAGCGGGTTCCACCCGCTGGAGGCGATGCCGACGAACAGCAGCACGGCGACCAGCACGTGCAGGCTGACGCGCAGGAAGGTGAGGATCCGGTTGGTGGTGTTCACGTTGCTCACCTTAGACGGTGCACCCGACATCCGATGGAGGGCGGATCAACCGGACGGTTGATTCGAGGTTCAACCCCGCTCCCGATGTGGAATGTGCCTGCTCACACGCACAATGTGGGCATGTTCGTCGGATTGAGAGAAATTGTGAAAGCCAAGGGTCGCTTCGGCCTCATCGTTGGCACGGTTGGGTTGATCACGTTGCTCGTGGTGATGCTGACCGGGTTGACCAACGGGTTGGGCAAGCAGAACACGGAGGCCCTGGAGGCACTGGATGCAAAGTCAGTCGTTTTCCAGGACATGGATGAGCCTTCCTATATGACGTCGCGCGTGACTGCGGAGGAGGGCACGGTCCCGCTGGGCACCGGCCAAACGCTGCTGCTGCGCGAGAACGGCAAGGAGGAGTCCATCTCGATCCTGGGTCTGCCGAAGGGCACGGAGCTGCCAGGCGGCGAGGTGCTCGGCGACGGCGCGGTCGCGTCGCGTGAGCTACACGTCGCGCCTGGCGACGAGCTCTCCGTCGGCGGCACCCCGATCACCGTCGACGCCGTCACGGATGACTTGTACTTCTCCCACACCGCGGTCCTGTGGGTGAACACGGAGGACTGGAAGGCCGCCATGCACACCGACGCCGACGGCACGGTGCTGCTCGCTAGCGATGACCGCGGCATGAGTATGAAGGACTCCTTCGACGGCCTGGCTGCATACAAGTCGGAGCAGGCGTCCTTCAACATGATCCTGGGCTTCCTGTACGCCATCGCGGCGCTGGTCATCGTGGCCTTCTTGACGGTGTGGACCATGCAGCGCACCCGTGACCTGGCCATTTTGAAGGCGATTGGGGCGTCGAATAGCTACTTGCGCAAGGATGCACTGGGCCAGGCGGCGGTGCTGCTGGGCATCGGCGCGGCAGTCGGCGCGCTGATCGCGCTGGGCATTGGCCTGGCGGCGTCGAAGGTGGCGCCGTTCTCGCTGACGGTGCTCACGGTCGCCGGCCCGCCGCTCGCGATTTGGGCGATCGGGATGGTGGGCGCGTTCATCGCGACGCGCCAAATTACAAAAGTTGAGCCGCAGCTCGCACTGGGAGGTATTGCGTAAATGTTGCACATGAAGGATGTCACCGTCACGTACCAAGACGGCGAGGACACACTCACGGCGCTGGACAACATCAGTTTCGACGCCAACCCCGGCCACCTCACATTCATCATCGGCGAGTCCGGCTCCGGCAAGTCCACGCTGCTCTCCGCAGCGGCTGGGCTACTGAAGCCCGACAGTGGCACCATTCTTGTCGACGCCACTCCGGTCTCCGACGAAGTCCGTCTGCAGAAGATCGGGATGATTTTCCAGCAGGCCAACCTGATCGGGGCGCTGAATGTCCGGGATCAGCTGCTGGTCACCGACCATATCCGTGGTGTGAAGCCCCGCGTGGACCGCGCGAACGAACTGCTCGCGGAAGTCGGCCTGGACGGCCTCGGGGACCGCAGTATGCAGCAGCTTTCGGGCGGGCAACGCCAGCGCGTCGGCATCGCCCGCGCGCTGATGGGGGAGCCGAAGCTGATCCTCGCGGACGAGCCGACCGCGGCGCTTGACTCCGAGCGCTCCCACGAGATCGTGGCGCTGCTGCGCACCTTGGTGGAGGAGCACGATATCGCCTGCGGGTTCGTCACCCACAACGCCAGCCTCATCTCCGAGAGCGACGAGGTTGTCCGCGTCCGCGACGGCCACGTGTCGCGCGAGCGGGTGCTAGCGTAGCCGCGGCCGCGACCCAAGCGCCAAGGTGATGAACGCGCAGGCCGCCAGTCCGGCCGTCATGCACAGCGTGCCGGGCAGGAAGCCCGCGTCCACCACTGCGGCGCCGAGCGCGGATCCGGCCGCGATCCCGACCTGGTAGGTCACCACGTAGATGGAGCTTGCCAGGTCTTCGTTGCGCTTCCCGGCGTGCAGGAAGATCGTGGTTGCCGACGGTGGCAGCGCCCCGTTTGCTAGCCCGAACACGATGATCATCGCGATAATGAGCAGCACCGATTTCGTCTCCAGCGCGAGCAGCCCCAGCACCGCCGACCCCACCAACAGCATGGCGACGAACCCGTTGACCCGGATCATGCGCCGGTCCACCGTGTTGCCCGCCGTCAACACGCCAATCACCCCGCAGATGCCGAAGAGGGACAGCCCGAACGGGACCAGCTTCGGCCCGGCTGTCGTCGTCATGAGCAGCGCCAGGTAGGTGAAGGTGGTGAACACGGCCGTCACGTTGAATGTCAGGAAGAGGACCAGCGACGGTATCGCCGACTTTGTCCGCTTTGTGCCCGTTGCCGGCTCCGGGTGCTTCGCCGGCATCGAGGGTAGCGACGCCACCAACGCCACCACCGAGAAAATCACCGCGACGCCCAACACCCAGGTAGAGCCGCGCCACCCGATCATCCCGCCGAGCATGGTGGTCAACGGCGTACCGATCACCGCCGACATCGTCGACCCGAACGACACCGTCGCCACCGCCTTGCCCGTCCTTCCCTTCGGCGCCAGCCGTGCCGCCATCGGGTTGATCAGCGACCAGAACAGCCCGTGCGTAAACGCCGCGGTCACGCGGGCAGCGACGAGCACCGCGTAACTGTTCGCGATGCCCTGCAGGATCACGCCCCCGGCGAGGAAGCCGAGCGTGGCCAGGAAGACGGGCCTGCGGTCCCAGTTGCGCGTGAAGTGCATCAGCGGGATGGTCACCACGGCGACCAGGCCGGCGTACACGCTCATGAGGAGGCCGATCTGGCCTTCCGTCACCCCGAGGTCCTGCGCCATGGGTCGAATCAGGCCGACCGCGAACATCTCGTAGGTGACGTAGACGAACGCCGCGAAGCTCATCGCGGACAACGGCAGCATAGGAAGCGACGACTGTTTACTCACACGTGACAACCTACACCGGGCGTGTTAGGCGAACGCCCCCAGGTTGAGAGCCTGCATGATAAGGGTGCCTCCCGCTAGCACCGCGCCCAGCACACCCAGCACGATCCCGGCGATCGCGAGCGGCGTGAGCTCCTTCTCTTCCTCGGTCTCGGTCGGGGTCGTGGTTGTGGGCGCGGGCGTGGTTGTGGTTGGGGCTGGCTTCGTTGTGGCCGTTGCGGTCGGCGCAGGCGCTTGTGCAGCGGGCGTCGAGGGCTTCGGCGCCACCGTAACCGCGGTGCTGGTGGTCGGCTCGGGGATCGGCGGCACCACCGTATTCACCGCGTTCGGCGGGATCGGGAGCGCCAGGGTGGCGTCGCCGCCGGCGGCACAGAGCTGCTCAGCCCGCTCCCGTAGGCTGACGTATTCCTTGACGCGCCGCAGGTTGGTGTAGAAGAACGTGTCTGCGTACTGCTGCGCCCAGGCGGTTGCGGCGGCGTCGCTGAGCCCGGGGAAGCGGGTTTGGAGCTCGCGCGCGATGTCTGGGGTTTCAGTGGCTTGGGTGACCGGCCGGAACAGGGCGCGTTGCCCTGGCCCGAGCACCTGGTATTGCCCCATGAGTTCGTAGTAGTGGTAGGTCAGCACGTCATCCGCCGACGCCTGCGGTGTGGTGCGCTGCGGACTGTACTTGAACAGGTACCACTCGGCGACACTCGCGGGCAGCCCCGCCTCTGTGAAGGCCTCAACCGCGTACGTGTGCTGCAGCGAGTCGGGCCGCGCGAAGTTGCTGGGAGCGAGAAACTCTCGCCCTTCCTCTTCCCTAATCCGCTTATAGACGTCCTCTTCGACCTTCCCCAGCTCCGGAAATGCTTGCCGGAATGTTTGATAGTCCAGCGCGTACTCTTTTTCGGGCGCGGAGAAGTGGAGGCGCGCTGCGTTCATGAGGCGGGCGTATTCGGCGGGGGAGAGGTAGAACGCGCAGAGTTTCGTTGCGGGATCTTGGGGGCCGATGACGGCGGCGTCCGCGACTGGAGACAACAAACTGGCGCTGAGCCCGAGGGCTACAACGCCAGTGAAAAATCTCCGAGACTCCATGGAGATGAGATTACAGCATCTTGGCTGCCGTCAGGCCGAGGACTGCCAGGATTGCAATCACGATGGTGCCAACAATGCCACCGATGAGGGCAGCCGAGTTATCGCTCGTATCGACTGTCTTCGAAGGCTCATCGTTCACGGTGGTCTTCCCGTTCAATGGGTTGACCTGAACGTCAACGGAAACCGTGGTGGTCGGAGAGGAAGGCGTGGTGGTTGGCTGCTGTTCCTTGTTACGGTCCGTGCCCTCAGCACCCTGCGAAACTGCGTCCGGGTTGGAGTGCTGTGTTGGGAAGAGCACGATGCCGGACTTGCCGTCGCGGCAGTTGTCCTTCGACTGGTTCAGCGCTGCTTCGACTTCCGCCATGGTGCGGGTCTCTGCGACGCCTTCCTGGTTCTCGAACTGGTCAACCCAAGCAGCTGCCTGTTCGTCGGTGAGGCCCTTGAACTGGTCCTTCTTCTCCTGGATCAGGGCGTCGCGGTCACCGATGGTCGGGAAGACTGGTTCCGGTGCGCGGAACGACTGCTTCGAGGCTGGGATCTCGCCGTTCTCGAAGTACTTGTCGTACTCCAGGATCTCTGGGAGGCGACCCGGGTTCTCGAAGCCTGCCACGACTGCGTCGCTCCACTTGTGGGTGACGTAGTCGAGTGCGACAGACTCTGGCAGTTCCGAGTCCTCAGCGACCTGCTTAGCGAGCTCAGCGAGCTTCGGGCGAGGATCTGGCTGGAACTGCTGCTGGTACGCAAAGTCCGACTTCAGATCGTTGTACAGCTTCTCGCCGTGCATCTTGGCTGCTGGGAAAGCCTGCTCGAATGCGAGCTTCCACGCCTTGTCGACGTCGAAGCTTGCCGCCTTGCCTTTCGACTGCTCATAAAGCTTTGTCTCTTCGGCGTTAAGGCGGATGGAGCATACGCCGGAGACATTCTCGCCAACGGTTGCGCCTTCAGCGGAAGGGGCGACCATGGCGCACGCGCCGAGCGAGAGCGCGATTGCGATTGCTTGGAGTCTCCGATTGTTGAACATATTTCTGAGTGTAGCCGAGGGAGCTGCGGAAACGTATTCGCTCGTTGACGCGTGTTTCTGTATTTATCCAGGAAAAACCGTAAATAAACCTTAATATTCACATACTCGCAGGTCCATGACATGTGTTTGCGGGATTGTTCAACATCTACATTTAAGGAAGCCACAAACCAAACAAAGGGACCATACCCCACCTAACCCTTTCTGGGGGTGTGGAGGGTGAAAATGCAGTTCATCGGCATTAAATTACAGCGGTGTAATTTAGACCCACATACACTGCTTTTGCTAAAAACGTGCGCACCACGCCGTAGCGCTACGCACATTGGATGCAATTTCGCTAGCAGAAGTCTGTGCGTGGCCGTACGGTGTCCGGGAAGCGAGCCACGCAGCCACCGCGTGTACCTGAACCGACTGGGCCAAAAGTAGGACGTCGTCTATCCCGTCGCGCGCCACACGAGCCCCAATAATCCCGGCAAGCACATCGCCGGAGCCGGGTGTGGCGGCCCAGGAGGAGCCGGCGTCGATAAGGATGGATTCCTGGCCGTCTGAAACGGCCGTGGCACGCCCCTTCCGGACCACCGTGCAGCCGAGCGCCCGTGCGCAGTCGGCAGTCTCCTCGACGCGATCGTTGGTCATACCTGTATATAGGCGTGAAAATTCACCGTCGTGCGGGGTCACCACAACCCGCGCCAACTTGCGCGGTGTGCGGGCCACAAGGGTGAGCGCATCCGCGTCGAGCACCACCGGCACACCCTGTCGCAGCACCCAATCGACGGCAGCATCCGCCTCCTCATCAAGCCCGATGCCAGGGCCGCACACCCACGCCTGCACCTGACCGGCTTGCTCCAGCTCGCGGGTTGCCACAACCTCCGGTCGCGCCCGCACCACCTCGAGCGCCTGCGCGCCCGCAAACCGCACCATCGCCGGTGTCGCCGTCACCGCGCCAGCCGTGCACAGCAGCGCCGCGCCGGGATACGTACCGCTGCCAGCGTGGATGCCGACCACACCGCCTGTGTATTTGTCGTCATCGGCGCCGGGCTCCTTGACGCTCACCGGCACCGGGCCCATCGGCCTGATGCCCTCGAGGTCCAGGCCCGTGTTGGGCACCGCGCGGTACGTCCGCACGTGGCTCTCCGGCAGCGGTAGGCCAATGTCCGCGCACAGTACATTCCCGCAGCGCGTCGAGAGGGCGTGCGCGTAGCGCCACCCGCCGAACGTTACCGTCACGTCCGCCTGCAGGGCGTTGTGGCCGGCCTCGCCGGTGTCGGCATCCACGCCGCTCGGCACGTCCACGGCAAGCACCTGGCTCGCCTCGATGTCGGCGACGGCGTCGGGCAGGTCGCCGGCGCCGCCGAGGCCGAAGAGGCCGTCGATAAGGAGGTCGCACACCCCAGGCTTCTCGACGACCCCACCTCCGGCCCCCACAAACGCATCCAGCCCACGCTGCTGCGCCCGGCCCAGCGGCAGCCAAGCCTCGACGTGCCAGCCCTCCCTGACGAGCTCCGCGCCCGCGTAAAGCGCATCCCCACCGTTGCCGCCCGGACCCACCAGCAGCAGCACACGCTCTCGCGGCCCCGACATCGCGCGCGCCACGCGCGCCACAGCATGCGCGGCGCGTTGCATCAACGCGTCAGGAGACGCCTCGGCGGCAAGGAGGGGAGCTTCCGCGGCCCGAATCTCCGCGGCGGAATACGCAAACGGTGCAGCAAACATTCCGCTATTCTACGCGCTATTCCGCCTGGCAGGAGGGGCACCAGAACAAATTGCGGCCCTCGTACTTGCGCACCTCGATCGGCGTGCCGCACACAAAGCAGGGCTCGCCGGCGCGGCGGTATACGTAGACCTCACCGCCGTGGTCGTCCTTCCGGGGTGGTCTGTCCATCGCCTCGGGGCTGTGCTCGGGGCGCACAGTATCTATCCGGCCGTGCTCCATCCCGTACTCCATCAGCTCGCGCACGTCCTGCCATAGACGCAGGAACTCCCCATGGTCCAACGCGCAGCCCGGCACAAACGGCGAAATACCCAGGCGGAACAGCGGCTCCGCACGATAGATATTGCCCACGCCCGCGAAGTACTGCTGGTCCATCATCAATGACCCAATCGTGCGTCTCGACGCCCGCACCCTTTTCCACAACGCCTCCGGATCCGCGCCCGGATCGAGGGGATCCTCGCCGCTGCGGTCCAGGATCGCCTGCTCCTCCGGTGGGGAGACGTAGCGGCAGTACTGCGGGCCGCGCAGGTTCGCCGCCACGTCCTCGTTGGCCAGCCGCAGCCGGATCTGGCCCCACACGTCCTCCGCCGGTTCGAAACGGAAGGAACCAATCAGGCCCAGGTGCACATGCACCGTCGCCGTGGAGAACTCCAGGAACAGGTGCTTGCCCACCGCGCGGGCCTCCGTCAGGGTGGCGCCAGCGAGCGGGGAGACGTCGAAACGTCCTTGCGGGGAGGAAATCTCGATGGGCTGCCCCGCAAACGTGTCGTTCAAGTGGCGGGCGAGGCGGTGGATGACGTGGCCTTCGGGCATTGGACTCTGCTACTCCTTATATCTCACCGATTAAGGTACAGTGCGCACCCGCTTCCGCTCCGGTCGACCTCTTAGCGTCGACCAATGCAGGTCACGGCAATTTGGGGCTTTTCGACGCCAAAAACCTGATTTCGCGCTGACCAGGGTTGGTCGACCGTAAGAGGTCGACGGGAACCAACCCGCCCCAACGTGCACAAATAGAGATGCGCGCGCTGGCCCGGTATACTTCAGGTTCCATGCCATATAGCGTTGGATTTGATCGGGATAAGTACATTGCGATGCAGTCGGAGCACATTTCGGCCCGACGAAAAGCAATTGGGGGAAAGCTCTACCTAGAGATGGGTGGCAAGCTCTTCGACGACAATCATGCCTCCCGCGTTCTGCCGGGGTTTACGCCGGATAACAAGATTGCGATGTTGGACCGCATTAAGGATGAGGTCGAGATCGTGATTGCGTTCAACGCGGGTGACGTGGTGCGCCAGAAGATGCGCGCGGACCTCGGGATTTCCTACGAGGAGGACGTGCTGCGCCTCGTGGACGTGTTTAGGGAACGCGGGTTCCTCGTCGAGAATGTGGTGGTGACCCAGCTGGAGGGTGAGAACCCGCTGGTGGAGGCGTTCATCGAGAGGCTGCAGCGTCTGGGCCTGACGGTGTCGCGCCACTACATGATTGCCGGGTACCCGCATGATACGCAGCGCATCGTATCCGAGGAGGGCTTCGGCCGCAACGAGTACGTGGAGACGTCCCGCGACCTGATCGTGATGACGGCACCGGGCCCGGGCTCCGGCAAGCTGGCCACGTGCCTGAGCCAGATCTACCACGAGCACCGTCGCGGTATTAACGCTGGCTACGCCAAGTTTGAGACGTTCCCCATCTGGAACCTGCCGCTGTCGCACCCGGTGAACCTGGCCTACGAGGCCGCGACGGCCGACCTTGATGACGTCAACGTGATCGACCAGTACCACTTGGACGCCTACGGGGAGACCGTCACCAGCTATAACCGCGACATTGAGGTGTTCCCGCTGCTCAAGGCGTTGCTGCGTGAGGTGACGGGGGAGGAGCCGTACCAGTCACCGACGGACATGGGCGTGAACATGGCTGGCTACTGCATCAGTGATGACGCCGCCTGCCGCCACGCCGCGAAGCAGGAGATCGTGCGCCGGTACTACAAGACGCTCGTGGACGAGCGTCGCGACGACACCGACCACACCGTCTCCGACCGGATCCTGAACATCATGCGCAAGGCGGAGGTGACCCCGCAGGACCGCGTGGTGGTCGCTCCGGCCCTGGAGGTCGCACAAGCCACCGGCTCGCCGGGCGCTGCGCTGGAGCTGCCGGACGGCACCATCGTGACCGGCAAGACTACGGACCTGTTGGGCCCGTCGGCGGCGGTGCTGCTCAATGCGCTGAAGGTGCTCGCGGGCATCGACGATTCTGTCCACCTGCTGTCCCCGGATTCTATTGAGCCGATCCAGACGCTGAAGACGCGCCACCTCGGGTCCGTGAACCCGCGGCTGCATACTGATGAGGTGCTCATTGCGTTGTCGGTGTCGGCGTCGACAAGTAGTGATGCGGCGGCGGCGCTGGAGCAGCTGAAGAACCTGCGTGGCTGCGACGCGCACACCAGCACCATCCTCGGCTCCGTCGACGAGGGCATCTTCCGTAACCTGGGCGTGCTGGTGACCTCGGAGCCGAAGTACTGGAAGAAGGGGCTCTACCACAAGCGCTAGACTCGTGGGCATGACGAGCAAGATCCTCCTGTATTACAAGTTCCAGCCCATCGCGGACCCGGACGCGGTACGCCTCTGGCAGCGCGACCTCTGCGAGGGCCTGGGACTGACCGGCCGCATCCTGATCTCGAAGGACGGTATCAACGGCACCGTCGGCGGCGACATTAAGGCCTGCAAGACCTACGTGAAGAAGACGAAGGAGTACTTCCGGGGCATCGAGTTCAAGTGGTCCGAGGGCGGCGCGGAGGACTTCCCGAAGCTGTCGGTCAAGGCGCGCGATGAGATCGTGGCGTTCGGCGCGCCGGGCGAGCTGAAGGTGGACGAGCATGGCGTCGTCGGGGGCGGCACACACCTGAAGCCGGAGGAAGTCAACGAGCTGGTGGCCAACAACCCGGATGTTGTGTTTTTCGACGGCCGCAACGCCCGCGAGGCCGAGATCGGCAAGTTTAAGAACGCCGTGGTCCCGGACGTGGACACCACCCACGACTTCATCAAGGAGCTGGAGAGCGGCAAGTACGACTGGATGAAGGACAAGCCAGTCATCTCTTACTGCACCGGCGGTATCCGCTGCGAGATCCTGTCCAGCCTGATGAAGAACCGCGGCTTCGAGGAGGTCTACCAGATCGACGGCGGCATCGTCCGCTACGGCGAGAAGTACGGCAACTCGGGCCTGTGGGAGGGCTCGCTGTACGTGTTCGATAAGCGGATGCACACCGAGTTCGGCCCGGAGAATGACCCGGACTATGTGCAGCTGGGCCACTGCGTGCACTGCGGGGCGCCGTCGAACATGTTCTATAACTGCGCGAACGAACCGGAGTGCCGCCACCAGTACTTAAGCTGCGAGGCCTGCCGGGAGGAGAACCCGTACTGCGCAGATTGCGCTAGTGCGTCGCATCAAGCGCCAGCATCCCAATCGTGACCGTCAGCCACCACATGGTGAACGGCACGATGGGCAGCCAGAACACGCCCATCCAGGGGATCCAGCGCTCGTAGCGGTTGAGCTTGCGCACCATCAGCACCGCGCAGGTGAGCAGGCCCGCCACCGGCGGAATCGAGGTGACGACGGCCCACCAGGTCCGCCACGACTCGGTGCACAGCCACGTCGCGTCCCCGGCCTCACACAGGGGGCCGCCCTGCACGCGGGCGACGGCGGCGAGTGCCCACGCGAACAGCAGCGTGCCAAGCACCGTCACCACCGCAAGCGTGATCGCCTGCTTCGTCGACGCCTTGTTGCGCCGCGCGACCTCCAGCGGGTCCGGCTCTAAGGCCAGCTCGTCGAAGCTGGCAGGCTCCGGCCGGACGCGGGAGAAGCGGTCCGCGCCGGAATGCAGATCGTTTTCGGGGTGGTCAAACACGTCAGCCATGGTTAGTGCTTCCCTCGTGGGTACACGATGACGGGCACGGGGGCGAAGCGGATGAACTCGCCCTCGCGGGTGCCAACGAACACGCGCTTGAGCGGGCCCGAGGACTTCGAGCCCAGGCACAAAATGTCGCCCTTCTTCCACTTCACCGAGTCGATGGCCTTCTTCCAACCCTTGCCGGTGGCGACGAAGGTGGAGACGTCGAGACGTTCGGTGTGCTCCGGCCCGAGGTGTTCCGCGACAGCAAACGCCGAGTCGCGTGCGCGGTCCAACAGGCCGAGCGCGGCCTCGTTCCACTCCATCTGGTCTTCCTGGTCGTCGAAACCGCCGCCCTCGCTGGGGGAAAACGCGATGATGCGCAGCGGGACGTCGAGAAGGCAGGCGAGCGTGGTGGCGTACGCCAGGCCGGAGAAGCTCGGCTGCACCGCGCCAGAGTCGATGAGCGAGTAGGTGACGCGGGTGATGCCCTTCTTCGAAAGCTGCACGCCCTTCGGCGCCAGGCCCAGCGGAAGCGGGGAGGAGTGCATCATCTCGTCCGCGTCGGAGGTCGGCCGGAAGCGACCCTTCGACGTCTTCGACTTCGAGCCGAGCAGCAAAATATCAGCCTCGAAACCGTCCGCCATCTCGAACAGGCACTCCGCGAGGCTGCCGCGCTCCAGCACCTGCGCCACCGGGTCCGCCCACTGCGAACGCGGCAACTCGTGCTTCAGCGCCTTCGTGGCCTTCTCGCTGATGGTGTCTCGCTGCTTCTGCAGCCACTTGTCGTACTTCTTCGACGACAGCGACTTCGTCCACGAACCCGACACCGACGCCGCAACCCGCACCGTCACGGGCAGGCTCCGCCCCAGCCAGGCGGCGAACTCGATCGCCTCCGAGTTGGAAGCATCCCAACCAACGAGCACTCGAAGTGGGCGCTCAGACTCAAAGGACTGGGCTAGTTCAGAAGAGAAAGATCGTGGCGCCATACCGACCTAGTGTATTAGCTTTCCGGGTTCGCGTAGACGTCTGCCAGGGTATTAATTGCCTCGGTGGCGGCGTCGAGCTGCTGCAGCGAGGCGTCATCAAGCGTGGCGAGCATATCCGCGAGGTACTGCGTGCGCTCCTTGCCCACTCGCCTCAGCTCGCGTTTGCCCTGGTCAGTCAGGTCGACGAGCACGCCGCGCCTGTCCTCCGCGGAGCGCGTGCGGTGCACTAGGCCGCGCTTCTCCAGCTGGTTGATGGTGTTCGAGGCCGTCGGCATTCGCACGCCCTCTGACGTGGCGATATGGCTGATCCGGCTCGGCCCTTCCACCTCGAGGCGGCGCAAGATCGAAAGCTGGGGGCCGGTGAGGTCGGAGCGTTCCGTATTTCGGAAATACGCGACATACAAACTCGTCATCGCCGGGCGAATACGCTGTGCCAACTCCAACGGGTCAGGACGATCAGCCATAAGGACCTGCCTTGTACAAAAGAGACGAACAAAACGTGCAACGCATCATTCTATACATAGGCGAAGGAAACTATGTTGTTGCGCTAGTATGGCGGCGATGTTCACCTACCAGCACGAAGTTTCGCACGAATGGCAACGCCGGGCGGCCCTTCGCGCCTATCACGCCGGGCACATTCCCAAAGAAGAGCTTTGCGACGCCGACTTCCTCCTCCGCGCAGCTGCAGAACATCACGGAGAGGCGTCGAAAAGAAACTGCCCAATTTGTGGCCGTGACATGCGAGAAGTGCGCTGGGTGTACAGCGAAAAGCTTGGGCGGCGCACCGGCACCGCACGCAGCGAGGCCGAGATTGACACCCTTGTGGGTGAGGTCGGCCCAATCACCGTGCACAAGGTGGAAGTGTGCCCCCACTGCCACTGGAACCACTTGTTGCAAGAATGGACCGCCACTCCAGTGCGGTAAAAACGCCCGGTACGGGTAGTGTGTGCTGTAGCAATTCTGTAGGTGATCGTACAGGGACAATGTGTGACTAACGTAGACGAGAAAACCAAGACCCCATCCAAGTCCCGGTCGCGGACGGGCCAATGGGTCCTAGCCATGCTCCTGCTCGTGGTGTTGCTGGCCAGCATCCCAGCTGTGTGGTTTATCTGGAACTACCAGCGGGCGAACATCCCGGAGCCGCATGAGATCGAAACGGCGCAGATCTCAAACCTCTACTTTAACGACGGCAAAACCGACCTGGCTCGCATCGTGCCGCCGGAGGGCAACCGCGTTCAGATCCCGCTGGACCAGGTGCCAGTTGACGTGCAAAACGCCGTCCTCGCCGCCGAGGACCGCGACTTCTGGGACAACTCCGGCTTCTCCTTCACCGGCTTCGGCCGCGCCGTGATAGGCCAGCTTACCGGCAACGCATCAGCCGGTGGTGGCTCCACGATTACGCAGCAGTACGTGAAGAACGCCCTGGTCGGCAATGAGCACTCCTACGAGCGCAAGGCCAAAGAGCTCGTCTACTCCATCAAGATGACCCACTCTTGGACCAAGGAAGAAATCCTCAACGCCTACCTCAACACCGTCTACTTCGGGCGCAACGCATACGGCATCGAGGCTGCCGCGCACGCATTCTTCGACAAGCCGGCCAGCGAGCTGACGCTGGAGGAGGGCGGCGTGCTTGCGTCCTCCATCCAGCTGCCGAGCCAGCTTGACCCGTGGACCAACCCGGACGGTGCGAAGGCCCGCTGGAACTACGTGATGGACGGGCTCGTTGAGACGAACAAGCTCGACCCTGCGAAGCGCGCCGGGCTGCAGTACCCGGAGACCCGCGATCCGGCGACCTACTCCGCCTACACCGAGGCCAGCGGCCCGAACGGCCTGATTAAGAACCAGGTGATGACGGAGCTGGCCACCATTGGCATCTCCGAGTCGGACCTTACCAACCGTGGTTTGAAGATCACCACCACGATTGACCCGAACTCGCAGTCAGAGGTCGAGCGGATTTCCCGCGAGCAGCTTTCGCTCCTGCAGGACGACGCCCGCACCGGCGTCGTGGCCATCGACCCGAAGACGGGCGCAGTACGCGCCTACTACGGTGGCGACGACCCCTCCGGCTGGGACTACGCCAACGCAGGCCTGCAGACCGGTTCCACCTTCAAGATCTTCGCGCTGGCCGCGGCCCTACAGCAGGGCATCCCGCTCAACGCGATGTACTCGGCCACCCCTGTGACGCTGCCAGGCGGCCACGTAGTGACCAACTGGGACGGCGGCGGCTCCGGCATGCTCTCCATGCTCGACGCCACCCGCACCTCCTCGAACACCGCGTTCATGCGCATCCAGGATGACCTGGACAACACCACGCAGGACACCGCGGACATGGCGCACGCCCTCGGCGTGGCCCGCTCCATCCCGGGCATCCCGGTCACGCTGCGTGAAAACGGTGGCCAGCCCTACGAGGGCATCGTGCTGGGCCAGTATCAGTCCCGTGTACTCGACATGGCCACCGCCGTCTCCACGCTGACGAACCGCGGCCTGGCGCACCCGACGCACTTCGTGCAGCGCGTCACCGACGCCTACGGCGAGGTCCTCTACGAGTTCGACCCCGGCTACACGGAACGCCGCGTTTCCCAGCAGGTCGCTGACAACGTGATCAAGGCGATGCAGTCCGTCGTCCCGTACTCCAACGCCGTGCTGGCAGGCGGTCGCCCGTCCGCCGCGAAGACCGGTACCGCCCAGCTTGGTAACACCGGCCTGAACAAGGATGCGTGGACCGTCGGCTCGACGCCGCAGCTCGCCGTGGCCGTGTGGGTCGGTACCGCCGACAACACCTCGGCGATCTTCAACTCCTACGGCGGCAACATGTTCGGCGCCGACACTCCAGGCCGGATCTGGAAGAACGTGCTGGACTCCCTCCTGCAGGGCCAGGACTTCGAGTACTTCCCTGAGGCATCCCCTGTGTACTGGGGCGTCAACCCCTACTCGGGCGGCGTGAACCTGGGCGGCTACTACGGTGGCTTCTCCGGTAACTCGACCACGGGCACCCCGTCGGACGCGGCAGCGCCGAGCAGCGTCGCCGACGCCCCTGCAGGCGAGGCCGGACCTGGCCAGCCGGCGGCACCAGCCCCCGCACCGGCTCCGGCTCCGGCGCCAGCACCGGCGCCCGCGCCGCGGCCGGACCCGGTACAGGACGCAATCGACCAGGTTATAAACGATATCTTTGGATAACGGAGCAACGATGACAGCAACCACGTGGCCTGACCCGAAGGATCGCGTCCAGCCAGCCCTCACCGAACCCGCCGCCCGCGGTTGGGTTGAGTTCCTCGGCGGACCTATGGGGCGCTTTGCCCAAATTGGACGCTCTAAGTTCTGGACGCCGCTGCGCACCATTTTCGCGCTCGCCTACGTCTTCATCGGCCTCGGCGCGCTCTCAAAGTCAAACTGCGCGATGGGCAAGCTTGACGACGCCGGCGTGATGCAGGTCAACTGGGACGGCAACCGCCAGTACACCTCCTTTTGCTATAACGACATCCTGCCGCTGTACGGCGGCCGCGGCCTGGACCAGCCGGGCTTCGTCTACGACTTCTCCTGGGTTGAGGGCGACCTGACTCGCTACATGGAGTACCCGGTGCTCGCCGGCCTGTTCCAGCAGTTCTGCGCGTTCATCTCCCGCAACACCTACTTCGCAGTCTCGCGCATCCTGCCGGAGTCCGGTTGGTACTTCTACGTCACAGTGCTCATCCTGGCCGCCATCTGGGTGGTTACGGCGCGCATGGTGGCGGAGCTTGCCGGCAACCGAATCTGGGACACGCTGCTCGTTGTCGGTTCCCCGTTGCTAATCATGCACCTGTTTACCAACTGGGACATCCCCTCAATCTTTTTCGTGGTGGCGGCGATGCTCGCCGTGCGGAATAAGAAGTACTGGCTGGCAGGCGTGCTGATTGGCGCCGGTACCGCGTTCAAGCTGTGGCCGCTGTTCATCCTCGGCGCATACCTGGTGCTGGCGATCAGGAAGCGCACCTTCGTGCCCTTCCTCAAGATGGTTGCCACCACGGCTCTGACCTGGGTCGCGGTGAACCTGCCGGTGTACCTGCACAACCCGGAGGCATGGAACGAGTTCAACCGCCTGAACACCGACCGCGGCTGGGAGTGGACCACCATCTACGCAGTGATCAACCGCGTCTTCGGGTGGAGCGGATTCGACAGTGGCGAAGGAGCCCCCGTCATCCTGAACACGGTTACGCTGGTGCTCTTCCTCGCAGGCTGCGCAGCCGTCCTCGTGCTTGGCCTGAAGGCGCCGCGCACGCCGCGCGTCGCCGAACTGTTCGTGCTCATCGTCGGCTTCTTCCTCCTCTTCAACAAGGTGTGGAGCCCCCAGTACTCCATCTGGTTCATCGTTCCCGCTGTCCTTGCCCTGCCGTACTGGCGCCTGCTGCTGACCTGGATGACCGTGGACATGATGGTGTGGCCAGTGCTGATGTGGCACATGATGGGCGAGGACCAAAAGGGCGCCCCGGGCGCGCTGCTGGACACCGTCATCATCTCCCGCGACGCACTCATCATCGCCATTATGGTGCTGGTTATCCAGCAGATGTTTGGCAAGCGCGAGGACAAGGTCGCCGCCGCGCACAACGGCCACGACCCGCTTCTGACTACCCCTGAAGATTGGAAGGAGCCAGCATGGGATCCGCAACCGTTACCGGAATCGCCTCAATCGCAGTCGGATTCGGTTTCATCGCCGCAGCGTTCGTAGCGACGAACCGTCAAGAAATCCCCCGCGCCGTCGGCTACGGGCTAGCCGCTTTTGTCTTCATTACCGTCATTCCGGTGATCCTCGCGGTCTTCGTTGCAGCGCCGAACCCGCAGTAGGGCGGATGGGGCGTCGAGAAGTATTTTGCCCAGCGTAACGGGTGGGGTACGCTGGTGGGGTTGCTTGACGCAACGACCCTCCTGCCACCGCACAATGCGGCGGCCGAAAACATTCAAATCTAGACCATAGGAGGTGATGAGGTCCGTGCGTCACTACGAAGTAATGATCATCCTCGATCCACAGCAGGATGAACGCACCGTTGCCCCGTCCCTGGACAAGTTCCTCGAGATCGTCCGTAAGGAAAACGGCAAGGTAGAAAACGTTGATGTGTGGGGCAAGCAGCGTCTTGCGTACCCAATCAACAAGAAGGAAGAGGGCATCTACGCTGTCATCAATCTTGAATGCGCAGCAGATACCGTCCAAGAGCTCGATCGTGTGCTGAGCCTGAGCGAATCAGTGCTGCGCACCAAGGTTCTGCGAACCGACAAGTAAAGAACGGCTTTCGGAACCACGGAAACGAAGGAGTCAAAACAATGGCACAAGGCGATACACCGATCACCGTCGTCGGCAACCTGGTTGCGGACCCGGAACTGCGGTTTATTCCAAGTGGTGCAGCGGTAGCGAACTTCCGCATCGCTTCCACGCCACGCCAGTTCAACCGCGACACGAATCAGTGGGAAGACGGCGAGGCCCTGTTTTTGACCTGTAACTGCTGGCGTCAGATGGCGGAGAACGTGGCGGAGTCCCTCACGAAGGGCATGCGCGTTATCGTCAACGGTCGCCTGAAGCAGCGCTCCTATCAGACCCGCGAGGGCGAAAACCGCACCGTGTTTGAGGTCGAAGTTGATGAGGTAGGCCCGTCCCTGAAGTACGCCACCGCGAACGTGCAGCGCACGCCACGCGAGGGCAACTCGGGCTACGGTCGCCCACAGCAGCAACAGCAGCAGCCTCAGAACATGGGTGGGTTTGGTCAGGCACCGCAGCAGCCTGCACAGCAACAGCAGCAGGCACAGCAGTCGCAGCCACAAAACGATCCGTGGAATTCGGCTCCACCTGCCGGTGGATTCGGCGGGATGGACGACGAGCCCCCGTTCTAAGCATTTCCCACACATAAGCATTTTCAACTCAAGGAAGGTTAGGATTCATGAAACTGATCCTCACCGCTGCCGTTGATAACCTTGGCGAGGCAGGCGAGATCGTCGAGGTCAAGGGCGGCTATGGCCGTAACTTCCTGCTCCCACGTGGCCTGGCTATCCCGGCCACCCGCGGTGCAGAGAAGCAGATCCGTGATATTCAGCGTGTACAGAAGGAGCGCGAGGTCCGCGACTTGGACCACGCAAAGGAGCTGCGTGATCAGCTCGACCAGCTCACCGGCGTGAAGGTGCCAGTGCGTACCTCCGAGAAGGGCAAGCTGTTCGGCTCCGTCAAGCCTGGCGACATCGCAGCAGCTGTCAAGGCAGCCGGCGGTCCATCCCTGGACAAGCGCCGCATCAATGTACCGAAGGGCCTTGTTACCAAGACCGGTGGATACCAGGTCAAGGTGAACCTCCACGACAGCGTGGAAGGCAAAGTGAACTTCGAGGTCGTTAGCAAATAACGACGATTACCGATAGGTAGTCCAACGACAACAGCTTGAGAACGGGTCCCGCTTGTGAGGAGCGGGGCCCGTTTTCGTTTGCCTACCTGCGCTTGTGGATAACTCTCCACAGCTAGGTGGTGTGGCGCCCATGCGGCAGTGTGTTTAGCGCACTGCAAGCGCCTAGTCAAACCGGCTGGTAGCGGGTTTTCCACTGGGGGTACCAATGGGTACCGTCTTGAATAAAAGTGGTGTGAACTGCGAAGAGGTCGCTGCAGCGTGCCCTTTCGATGCCTTTTCCACACACTCTCCACACGTTGTGCACACCCCCTGTGGATAGATCCCAGGCGCAATGGAAAACTATTCACAGCCCCTGTGGATAACTCAACTGGCGGTACGTGAATGTCTGGGGTATCCGGTACGCTGTTGTGCAACACGAAAGGGTAAAGGGTGCTGCATGGCTGAGAACTCGAGTGCCGCGAGCTTCGACGATTTTGACGACGACTACGTTCCACCACCGGAGCCTCCGGAGTCCTCGGTGCCACCGGAGCCACGCCAGTGGGACGGCGGGTCGTCGAACTTTAACCGGGGCCGCAAGGACCTGAAGGAGTACCGCCAGCCCCCGCACGACGAGCGCGCGGAGCGTTCCGTGCTTGGCGCCATGCTGCTCAACCAGGACGTCATCACTGATGTTTCGGACGCGTTGCGCCCGGAGGACTTCTACTTCCCGGCGAACCAGCTGGTGTACAAGACCATCACGGACCTGTACTCGCACGGATCCGACATTGACGCGGTGGTCGTCGCAGGCCAGCTGGACCGTAACAACGAGCTTGAGCGTGTCGGCGGCGCCCCCTACCTGCATACGCTCATCTCCGAGGTGCCGACGGCCGCCAACGCCCGCTACTACGCGGAGATCGTCGAGGAGAAGTCGATCCTCCGCCAGCTGGTTAACGCAGGTACGCACGTGGTGCAGCTCGGCTACGAGGGCGAAGACGGCATGGAGATCGACGCCGTCGTGGACCGCGCTCAGCAGGAGCTCTTCCAGATCTCCCGCAAGAATGCCGGCGAGGACTACAAGGTGCTCGGCGACCTGCTGCAGGACACCGTCGACGAGCTCGCGGCCATCGCGCAGGGCGGTGGCCTGGAGCAGGGCGTGCCCACCGGCTTCATCGACCTGGACAAGCTCACCAACGGCCTGCACGCAGGGCAGATGATCATCATCGCAGCGCGCCCGGGCGTCGGTAAGTCGACGCTGGCACTGGACTTCATGCGCTCCTGCTCGATCCAGCAGGGCAAGACCTCAGTGATTTTCTCGCTGGAAATGAGCGCGTCCGAAATCATCATGCGCATGCTCTCCGCCGAAACGGAGATCAAGCTGTCCTCGATGCGCTCGGGCCAGATGGGGGAGCAGGACTGGGAGAAGCTCACCCGTCGCCTCGAGGAGATCCAGGACGCCCCACTCTTTATCGACGACTCCCCCAACCTCACCATGATGGAGATCCGCTCGAAGGCGCGCCGGTTGAAGCAGCAGCAGGGCCTCGACCTGATCGTGCTGGACTACCTGCAGCTGATGAGCTCCGGCAAGCGAGTGGAGTCGCGCCAGCAGGAGGTCTCCGAGTTCTCCCGTAACCTGAAGCTGTTGGCGAAGGAACTCGAGGTACCGGTGATCGCGATTTCGCAGCTCAACCGTGGCCCCGAGGCCCGCACGGACAAGAAACCGCAGCTCGCTGACCTCCGCGAATCCGGCTCCCTGGAGCAGGACGCCGATATGGTCTTCCTGCTCTACCGCCCGGACTCGCAGGACCGCGACGACGAGCGCGCCGGCGAAGCCGACATCATCGTGGCGAAGCACCGCGGCGGGCCAATCGACACGATTCCGGTTGCGCACCAGCTGCACTACTCGCGCTTCGTGAACATGGCGCACGGCTAATCCTGCACCCGTCCGGGGGTGGACAGCCAAGGCTGCCCTTGCTTAGGGTTGGCTCGCCATGCATGACACGCTGCGCGTTTCTGGCTAGCATTGTGGCCTAACACAGTTACGAACGAAGGAAAAGTCACAATGTCTGTCCGAATGATGCACGACGCACCGTCCGCGTGCGCCCACACGGTGGCCCAATTAGAGGAACGTATTACCGTCGCGAAGAACCAGGATTCGACGATGCTGCTGAACCTCCCCCGCAGCATCGACGAGCTGGCCGCCACCTCCCAGCCGAGCGGTGTCCTGCACCGCCTCCGCGGCCTGTTTAGCGCGTAGCGCGGAAGCGGCGTAGCCGCAGCGAGTTCGTCACCACGAACACGGATGAAAATGCCATCGCTATGCCTGCGAGCAGGGGGTTGAGCAGCCCGATGGCTGCCACGGGGATGAGCACCACGTTGTAAGCAAAGGCCCAGAACAGGTTGCCTTTGATGGTGCGCAGCGTCGCGCGCGACAGGCGGATGCCGTCGGCGGCGCTGACCAGCGAGTTATTCATCAGGGTGATGTCGGAGGCCTCGATGGCCACGTCGGTACCGGCGCCCATCGCCATGCCAAGGTCGGCCTGCGCGAGCGCTGCGGCGTCGTTCACGCCGTCGCCGATCATCGCTACGCGCTTGCCCGCGTCCTGCAGGCTGCGCACGAGCTCGACTTTGTCGGCGGGGAGTACGCCGGCGGTGACGTTGGCGGCGTCGATACCCACTTCCTTCGCCACGGCGAGCGCGGTCGCGCGGTTGTCGCCCGTGAGCAGGTGCGGCTCGAGCCCCAGCTCCTTCAGCTTTTCGACGCCCACCCGGGAGTCTTCCTTCACGGCGTCGCGCACCGCAATAACCCCTTCAAGCGCGCCGTCGACCTCGACGGCGACCACGGTCGCGCCCGTCGCCTCCATGGCGTCGAAGGCACCACGGTACTCGCCCAGGTCACCCGATGGCCTGCCGACTCGGACGTGCTTGCCGTCAACGGTCGCGCTGGCGCCGATGCCGGGCTCGTTCCGGAAGTCGGTGACGGACTCGGTGCGAGCGTCCTGGACGTAAGCGGTGATGGCACGGGCGATCGGGTGCTCCGAGTGTGCCTCCACCGCGGCGGCGAGTGCGAGGGCGTCGCTGCTGCCATTCGCGTCAACCACGGTCATTTCGCCGGTGGTGACGGTCCCGGTCTTGTCCATCACGATGGTGTCCACCTGGCGGGTAGATTCCAGGATCTCCGGGCCGCGGATCAGCAAGCCCAGCTCGGCGCCGCGCCCGGTACCCACCAGGATGGCGGTCGGGGTGGCCAGGCCGAGCGCGCACGGGCACGCGATGATCAGCACCGCCACCGCCGCCGTAAACGCGGCAGCCACGCTGTAGTCCAACAGGAGGTGCACCACCAGGGATACCGCCGAGATAGCGATCACGGTCGGGACGAAGATCTGCGCGATCCTGTCTACCAGCCGCTCTACCGGCGCTTTGCCTGCCTGCGCGTCCTTGACCAGTTGACCCATCTGCGCGAGCGTCGTGTCCGAACCAACGCGTGTTGCTTGCACAAGCAGTCGGCCGTGCGTGTTCAGGGTCGCGCCCGTGACGTCGTCGCCTTCCTTGACGTCGACAGGAACAGACTCGCCGGTGAGCATTGAGGCGTCGATCGCCGAGCGTCCCTCGACCACCGTGCCGTCCGTCGCGACCTTCTCGCCTGGGCGCACCACGAACGTGTCGCCGACCTTCACGTCGGCGATCGGCACGCGCGTCTCCACGCCGTCGCGCAGCACCGTCGCGTCCTTCGCCCCCATGTGCAGCAGGTTGCGCAACGCCTCGGAGCTACGCCCCTTCGCGCGGTTCTCGAACCAGCGCCCAAGCAGCAAGAACGTGATGACGACGCACACCGTCTCCAGATAGACCTCGTCCATCCCGGCCGAGTTCGGCACCAGGCTCATGCGCATTCTCATACCCGGTTCGCCCGCGTTGCCGAAGAACAGCGCATAGATAGACCACCCGTAGGCGGCCGTGGTGCCCATGGAAATCAGTGTGTCCATGGTCATGCTGCCGTGACGCAAGTTCACCAATGTCGCGCGGTGGAAAAGCGACCCTGCCGAGAAATACACCAGGGTCGTCGCGGCGAATGCGGCCCACTGCCAGTACGGGAATTGCAGTGCCGGAATCATCGACACCAACATCACCGGCAGCGATACCGCAGCGGACCACACGATGGTCCACAGGAGGGTGTCGCGCTCGGGTTCGGAGGGGGCGTCGTCAAGCGGCTCGTCGGCGTCAGTGACCGTGAACGCATCGTAGCCCGCGTTCCGAATCGTTTTGATCAACGCATCAGGGTCCGCGAGCGCCGGATCGTACTCGACGGAGGCGGTCTCCGTCGAAAAGTTCACCGACGCCTCGACCCCCTCCATCTTGTTCAGCTTTCGCTGCACCCGCGACGAGCACGACGTACACGTCATGCCCGAAACGCCGAGTTCTATCTGTGCATTCGACATTAGAGCAGCTTGAACCCCGCTTCCTCAACCGCCTTATCGACGTCCTCCCTGCTCACCTCTGCGCCCTCAACCACAACCTTGCCGGTTGTGTGATCAGCGTTCACCGAGGTCACGCCCGGGATTTCCCCGACCTCTTCCTGGATGCTGAGCTCGCAATGCCCGCAGCTCATGCCCTCAACCTGGAATGTTTGCGTTGCCATAATATTTCCTTCCTTCCTGCGGGAATCGCCCCGCACTTGTTAGTGTTGCATTGATAGCTGCCAATCTAACAAAAAACGAAAAGGAGCTACCTAATGGCCACAACCGACCTCACTGAGGAAACATTCCAGGAAACCGTTCTCGGAGAGGGCATTGTCATCGTCGACTGCTGGGCGTCCTGGTGCGGCCCCTGCCGCCAGTTCGCGCCTGTTTACGAAAAGGTCTCCGAGAAGCACCCGGATGTGACCTTCGCGAAGCTCAACACCGAGGAATACCAGCAAGTAGCGGTCGCCCTGGATATCCAGGCAATCCCGACGCTCATGGTGTTCCGCGACGGAATCATGGTCTACCGCGAAGCCGGTGCCCTGCCGGAATCCGCATTCAACGACCTTGTCGAGCAAGTCAAAGCACTCGACATGGACGAGGTCCGCCGCCAGGTCGAGGCCCAAAACGCGCAGGAGGGACAGTAATGGCAAACCCATTCGTAAAGGGCTGGAAGTACCTGATGCAGTCCTTCGACACCAAGATCGACGAAAACGCCGACCCGAAGGTGCAAATCCAGCAGGCCGTCGCCGCCGCTAAGAAGCAGCACCAAGAAATCACTGAGCACGCAGCCGCCATCATTGGCAACCGCAACCAGCTCAGCATGAAACTGGACCGCCTGCTCAAATCCCAACAGGACCTTGAGGCGAAGACCAAGACCGCCCTCCAAACGAACGACGACGCCGCCGCCGAGGTCATCGCCACCCAGCTGGTGTCCGTCGAGCAGGAACTCGAGCAAACCAAGCAGGCCTACGCCGCCGCCGAGCAAGCCGCACAGGAAGCCCAAGCGAAGCAGAAGGAATCCGAGGCGCGCCTGCAGGAACAGCTCGCCCAGGTCTCCCAGCTGGAATCCCAGCTTGACCAGGCGAAAATGCAAGAGCAGACCACCAAGACCATGGACTCCCTCAACCAGTTCGGCGGCGACGACAACGTCCCGACCCTCGACGGCGTTCGGGACAAGATCGAACGCCGCTACGCCCAGGCGCTCGGCGAGCAGGAGCTGGCTAAGTCCTCCATGACGGACCGGATGACCGAAATCGAGTCGGCCGGCAGCGACGTCGCCGCCAGCGCCCGCCTCGACCAGATCCGCGCCGAGCTTTCCGGCGGCAAGTCGGCTTCGTCCTCTTCCGAGGCCCCGAAGGAAATCGAGGACAACAAGGACTAGGAAAACCTCAGCGCCGCAAACTGTAGTAACAGGATTGTAGTATTCCCCGAAAAGGGGCTGCGGATGTTTTGTTGGAGTGCATCACGAGGGACTTTGTCTCGTAGTTATGCACTCAGCGCCTGTCTATGCT
>NZ_JASPBG010000028.1:0-5729 GCF_030228125.1 Corynebacterium sp. UMB10119B | reverse complement strand
TTTTCTTGTGTGTGGTGGGTTCCATTATTCCCGTTGTTGGGGGTGGTGGTACCCACCACACTCTTTTTTGTGCACCCCCACACAACAAACAACAAGGGGATGGTTGTGTGTGGCCGGTTACCAATTCTGATCCACAGACAACACACCAAAAGTATTTGCAGAGCTTTGTATCGTCTAAAATGCCGCGTTACCGCGCATAGCGCCTAGCCCTGCGAACGCAACGCCGACGGCGAGCGTCCACAACAGATACTTTGCGCATGGTGCGTACCTGCGCTCTTTGAGCAGCATTCCTGCTTCTTTGGCGAGCGTTGACCATGTAGAGAGCGCACCAGCAAATCCCGTTCCAATGAACACTGCCCACATTGGCGCCATTGCGACTGTAAATCCGAGGACCATGGATGCAGCAGCGTTGGCAGTGAAGGTGCCCTTGCGCGGTGGGAGGGCGGAACTAATCCACCACCGTGCGGCGCCGCCTAACGCGCCGCCAAAGAACACTGCAGGGATGGCAATTGGGTCAATAAACACTATCGATCACCTGCCTCCTTGCACTCACGCATGGCGTCGCCAGCCCACCAGCCAGCGATGCAGAGGACAACGCTGGTGAGTACGTAGATGAACGCAGTGATTGCAGTCGTTTGCGATGCGGCGACGGTGAGGGCGGAGAACGTCGTGAAGCCTCCGAGGAAACCTGTGCCGAGTAATGGGCCTGGTCGGAAGTAACCCATTGCGTAGCTGCCCAAGACGTTGATGCCAAGCGTGACCAGAAAAGCGTAATGCGGTGCTGCAGGCAGCACCGCAAGGAGTCCCGCTGTAAGCACGTAGCGTGTAAGTGCTCCCGTGCCAGCTCCGACGCCTACTGCGAGGGGCTCATTCGACTCAATGTTTTGTAATTGCACACCAGAAGTCTACTAGTGCGCTTACTCCCAATTCATGCCTTGCTGCTTTACAAATACTGCAACCTCCTCGGGGCTACGGCGAAGCTTCGGATCGAATTTGAGGTACTCGCGAGTCTCACGGGCGACGAGCCCGGAAAGCAGCAGTAGACCGATGAGATTCGGGATTGCCATGAGGCCGTTCGCCAGGTCGGAGAACGTCCATACGAGTTCGAGGTGCGTGGTGGCGCCGAGGAACGCTACGGCGGTAAAGAACATCTTGTATGGCAATGAAGCCCACTGGCCGAAGAGGGCGGTTGCGGCGCGTTCGCCGTAGTAGGACCAGCCCAGGATCGTAGAGAATGCGAAGAAGATGAGGGAAACGGAGACGATGTCGCCGCCCCAGGTGCCTGGCAGGACCGTCGAGAAGCCGCGTGCGGTCATGACTGCTGCTTCGTCACGTCCCATGTCCCAGGTCCCGGAGGTTACGATGACAAGGCCAGTGATGGTAACAACGATCAGGGTGTCAATGAACGTCTGGGTCATGGATACCAGCGCTTGGCGGGTGGGGTGCTGGGTCTTCGCTGCCGCAGCGGCGATTGCTGCAGAGCCCATGCCAGACTCGTTGGAGAAGATGCCGCGGGCAACACCGAACTGGATTGCCATCATGATGGTGGAGCCGACGAAGCCACCGGTCGCGGCTGAGCCGGTGAACGCGTCGTGGAAGATGAGAGAGATAGCTGCAGGGATCTGGTCTGCCATCAAAGCGAGCGCGACGATGCCGCCACCGACGTAGAGAACAATCATCAGGGGAACGAACGCTGCCGTGATCTTGCCGATGCCTTCAATACCACCCAAGATGGCTGCGCCGACGCCAATGAAGATCAGGATGCCGGAGACAGTAGGTTCGATGCCGAACGCTTCCTGCATGCCTGCAGCGATGGAGTTGCCCTGGGTGAGGTTACCGATGCCGAAAGACGCGAAGATAGTAAAGAGCATGAACGCGACCGCGAGCACGGACCCCAGCGGGCCCGGGATTCCGCGGCGGAGGTACTCGTGTGGTCCGCCTTGTTGGCGTCCTTTGTCGTCGGTGGTGCGGAAGCGGACGCCGAGGTAGGCCTCGGAGTATTTCGACGCCATACCGACGATGCCTGTGACCCAGATCCAGAGCAGGGAGCCCGGCCCACCGATCGAGATCGCGGTGGCTACGCCGACGATGTTGCCGGTGCCGACTGTTGCGGCGAGGGCCGTCGTTAAGGCCTGGTAGTTGCTGATGTCGCCGGAGCCTTCTTCATTTTTATCGACGAACGCGTGGCGGGTTGCGCGGCCTAGTGTGCGGAACTGGATGCCACCCATTCGGACGGTCAGGAAGAGGCCCGTGCCGAGCAGCAGCGGGATGAGCAGGAATGGGCCCCAGACGAACGAGGCGATCGTACCGAGGGTTTCGTTGAGTTGCGCAGCCATCGTGATCCTTTCGCAATAGGGTGTGGGCCAGGTTACCTTTCTCCCGATAACGTGATTGAGATAATAGACACATAACCTTCCGTGTGTACACGGTTTGTACGATTTTTCTGGCGGAAGTTTCCAAAAAAGGGAAAGATGGGTGTGAACGTATTCGAAAGGATGTTGTCGTATGGCTCATGAACGTGCTGGCCAGATTGCCCGCCCGGAAGATTTGATCGATATTGCGTCGTTGGTGACTGCTTACTACACCCGTGATGTAGACCCGCACAATCCTGACCAGCAGGTGGTGTTTGGTACCTCGGGTCACCGTGGTTCTTCGCTTGATAACGCGTTTAATGAGGTGCATATTCTGGCGACTACGCAGGCGATCGTCGACTACCGTCGTGAGCAAAACATTGGCGGTCCGGTCTTCATCGGGCGCGATACGCACGCGTTGTCTGAGCCGGCGATGGTCTCCGCGCTTGAGGTGCTGTTTGGCAATGGGGTTGAGGTGCTTGTTGACGCCGCTGGGCGTTACACACCGACTCCGGCGGTGTCGCACGCAATCTTGTCGCACAACGCGAAGCTTTCTGGCGGGGTCACGGGTACTGATCCGAAGCGCGCGGACGGCATTGTGATTACGCCGTCGCACAATCCCCCGCGTGATGGTGGTTTCAAGTACAACCCGCCGTCGGGTGGTCCGGCTGACACGGACGCGACTGACTGGATTGCGAAGCGGGCGAACGAGTACATCGCAAACGGTTTGGAGGGCGTGAAGCGCTCCGCGGCGTCTGGTGTGCTCGATGAGCGTGCGCAGCGCTATGACTACCTGAATAACTACATCAATGACTTGCCGAACGTCGTCGACATTGCGGCGATTCGTGAATCCGGTCTGAGCATCGGCGCTGATCCGATGGGCGGAGCGAGCGTCGATTATTGGGGTGCAATCGCTGAGAAGCACGGCCTGAATATGACCGTGGTGAACCCGGAGGTCGATCCGACCTGGCGTTTCATGACGCTCGACACTGATGGCAAGATTCGCATGGATTGCTCCTCGCCGGACTCGATGGCGTCGCTGGTGCACAATCGTGACAAGTATGACATCGCTACCGGCAACGACGCTGACTCGGACCGCCACGGGATCGTCACGCCGGACGCCGGCCTGATGAACCCGAACCATTACCTCGCCGTCGCGATTGAGTACCTGTTCTCGCATCGCGAGGGCTGGGCGGACAACACCGCAGTTGGCAAGACGCTGGTGTCCTCGTCGATGATTGACCGTGTAGTGGCATCGCTCGGGCGCAAGCTTGTAGAGGTCCCGGTTGGCTTTAAGTGGTTCGTGCCAGGGCTTATCGACGGCACCGTTGGCTTCGGCGGCGAAGAATCCGCGGGTGCGTCCTTCCTGCGGAAGGATGGCACGGTGTGGTCGACTGATAAGGACGGCCTGATTCTGGATTTGCTCGCGGCGGAGATTACAGCTGTGACGGGGAAGACGCCGTCGCAACGCTACGCTGAGCTCGCTGAGAAGTTCGGCTCCCCGGCATACGCTCGTATTGATGCCCCGGCGAACCGCGAGCAGAAGGCGACGCTGAAGGCGCTCTCCCCGGAGCAAGTCACCGCGACCGAGCTGGCTGGTGAACCAATCACCGCGAAGCTGACCGAGGCACCAGGCAACGGTGCACCGATTGGCGGCCTGAAGGTCACCACGGAAAACGCCTGGTTCGCGGCGCGACCATCGGGTACGGAGGACAAGTACAAGATTTACGCCGAGAGTTTCAAGGGCAAGGAGCATTTGGCGCAGGTGCAGCAGGCTGCGAAAGAGCTTGTTGCGCAGGTGCTCGGATAGAATGGCCAATCGTGACTGAGACACACGAGACCAAACAGGCAAGAGGCAAGCTGCTGGAAATCGCGTCGGCTGCGGCGCGATTTGGGCTGGCGGCTGTGTGGATTGTCGCCGGGTGGACCAAGATTGGCGCCCATATGGAAGTGACGCAAAACATCATTGCGTACGAGATTTTCACCCATGAGTGGTCGAATATTTTGGCGCAGTGGATTGGTCCGCTGGAGCTCGCCGGTGGGCTGCTCCTGCTGGCTGGCATCAAGCTGCGCGAATGCGGCTGGGTCTCGATCGGGGTCCTGGTGCTGTTCATCATCGGGATGTACTCGGCGTGGTCGCGAGGGCTGGTCATCGACTGTGGGTGCTTTGGCCCGCAGCCGTCAGATGAAGGCACGAACCTCATTGAGACGATCCTGCGTGACTTTGTCTTGATCGCGGCGACCTTGTTCATGATTTATGTGCCGTACAAGAAGTTTGCGATTTATCCATAGCCTCATCCAGCGATTAAGCTGTTGGGCAATTTCCAACGTCAAGGAGTAAATACGTGACTACCCGTAAGGTGAAGAACCCGAACGAGAAGAACGGTGCAGGGTTCATCTGGGCAATCGTTGCAGTGATTGCGATCGCGGCGCTTGTGATCGGCCTGATTTTCGTCAACGGCAAGAAGGGCCGCGAGGCCGCCATGGCCGAGAACATGATTGACACCAGCGGCATCACTGTCAGCTGGAACGAGGACGATCACTTCATTCGTCTCGCAGCCGAAGGTGTCGACGACGCCCCGATGGCCGAGCTGTACGAGGACTTTTCGTGCCCACACTGTGCAGATCTGGCGGTAGCGACGGATGAGCAGATGTTCGAGAAGCTGCGCGAGGGCAAGATTGAGGTCGAGCTGCGCCCGATGGTGACGCTCGATGGCCTGACCAACGGTCACTCCACGATGGGGCTGGCTGCGGAGCTGGCACTCGTCGCTAATGATGAGCCGGCGGCGATGATGAACCTCCGCGACCACCTGATGGTGAATCAGAGGGACGTGTACTCGAAGGTGACCGACGACGACCTCGCTGACCTGGCCCGCGACTACGGCGCGAGCGACAAGGCGGTACAGGATATCCGTGATAAGACCTATTACGATGCTGCGCGCGCAATGTCGAACGGTAACTTGAAGTTGCAGCAAGAGCGCGGCGGTGAGGCGGGGACTCCGCGCGTCATGGTTGACGGCAAGGACGTTGAAGGCGAGATCAACAACTGGGTCGATACCGTCGCGAACAGCTAATTGTATGTCCGCGTGGGGCCTGGCTGCATGATTTGTGGCCAGGCTCTCTTCACGTGTATGGTGATGAAAGCTCGTAAGAGTTCAAGGGGCTATGGCGCAGTTGGTAGCGCACCACACTGGCAGTGTGGGGGTCACGGGTTCGAATCCCGTTAGCTCCACAAGAGGACAGCTCCCCATTGGTTTGATTACAAAACCGGTGGGGAGCTTTTTTGTTGTTATGAAAGGTAGGGTTAAGCGACAAAATGTGTGCTTTTCTCGGCGTGTCGACTTAAGCGACAATATGTGTGCTTTTTCGGGGCTCGGG
>NZ_JASPBG010000007.1:0-108619 GCF_030228125.1 Corynebacterium sp. UMB10119B | reverse complement strand
CCGCCAGCGTTCATCCTGAGCCAGGATCAAACTCTCCACAAAAACTATTTCAGAAAGAAACAAGGCCGTGAAAAGCCTGAAAACCTAACCAAAAACAAACCAACCACCAACAACAGTCAGTGTCTGGCAAAATCCTAAAATTACAAAAACTGTAAAGTACAAACAACCGGTCCCAACCCGACGGGGCAAAACAGGACCAGTCACAACCACATCAACCAATACAGTCAACATAACCGTGTAAAACTTGTACCAGTAACTAGTGACACTCAATCATAGGTTCAAGCATCACCGCCGGCACACACCAAAACATGGCACACAGCACGCAACCAAAAGTCAATGCAATCAAAAAAAATAAAAAGTACATTGGCACACTATCGAGTTCTCAAACAACAACCGCACACCCAAACACACCACAAAACACAGTGGCGCATTCAAAGCGACGAAGATTGACACTAACAAAACATTCTCAACAACGCAAACACGCGCCACATCATAGAACCTATTTCATTATGTCGGCCAGCGGTAGTTTTCCTAACCGCCATCTCACCAACCAACTCTTTACCGAGTCTGTCTGGCGGGGCGTTGTCGGTCTCGCTGACTCACATAAAGTTACACACACACCAACAACAACACAAATTGGCTGGTAGAAGTAGTTTATTGAGAAGGCGCTAACGGATCAGATTGCGTTCCCCTAACGCCTTCTCGAGGAGTTAGAAAAGGACAAAGATCAGAAGCGTGATTAGGAATGCCGCCACGGATTCTATGGTCTGCTGCAGCGTCCAAGTTTTCAGTGTGGTCTTGACGTCCATCCCAAAAAGACGGCCCACAAGCCAGAAGCCGGAGTCGTTCACTAGAGAGCAGCAAACCGAACCGGCCGCACACGCCAATGTAATTGCGACGATCTGAATTTCCGAGTAGCCGCCAGCCAGTACTGCTGGAGCCATCAATCCGGCCGTGGTTGTCAGCGCTACAGTTGCAGATCCCTGCGCAACGCGCATGATCACCGCTACCAAGTACACAGCGAGGATGACTGGAATTCCTAGTCCTTGCATGAGATCCGCGATGGCATCGCCGATACCAGACGCACGAAGAACTCCGCCGTACATGCCACCGGCACCAGTAATGAACACAACGGATGCAATTGGCCCTAACGCCGAATCGACGAGTTTTTCCAGCGCCGAACCCTTCACCCCACGTGAGGTCCCGAGCACTGGAAGCGCGACGAGAACCGAAATCAACAGCGCAATACCGGACTTTCCAAGGAATGTGAACGCCTGCGCCCAGGCTTCGTCACCTGTAATTGCGCCAGATTTCGTCGCAAAGTCGACACCCGTGTTCAGGAATATCAACAGCATCGGGAGCAGCAGAATCGTAATGACAGTGCCTGTTTTCGGCAATGACTTAATATCGCTGTCGTCCGAGTTGAAAACGGCGTTTGCTACTGACGTAAACGGGAACTTCTTTGCGCAATACTTACCCCACAAAAGGCCCGAAACATAAAACGTTGGAACTGCAACAATCAAGCCAAAAACGATCAGCAGACCAAGGTTTGTGTCGAAGAATGTCGAAGCAGCGACTGGTCCTGGATGCGGAGGCACGAAGACGTGCATGACAGAGAATGCAGCAACCGTCGGAATTGCGTAGAGCAAGATTGGTCCACCGATACGAGCGGCAACTGCGAAAATGATCGGCAGCATGACAACGAGGCCGGCGTCGAAAAACATTGGGAAGCCAAGCAAGAGCGAGGCCACACCAAGCGCCATCGGCGCTCGCCGCTCGCCGAACCTATCGATCATCGTGTTGGCGAGGACTCTAGCGCCACCGGAGTACTCAATAAGTTTGCCAAGCATCGCGCCCAAACCGACAAGAATACCCACGTCGCCAAGTGTGGATCGGAAGCCGCCCATCACAACGTCATACAGTTCTCCTGTTGGAATGCCTGCCGCGATAGCGGTCAAGACAGACACAAGAATCAGCGTGACGAACGCATGGACCTTGAACTGAATAATGAGCAAAAGAATGAGGGCAATGCCGACCGCAGCGATCCCCATTAAGGGGCCGGCCGACAACGTCTGTTCCCAAGTTTCCATGAGCTATCCTGTCTCTTCTCAAGCGAGGTTTCAAGGCCGTATCGACGCGCCTATCTACGGAGCATCAATACGGAAAACTGGCTATAGCGTTAGAATACACATACTTCAGTGGGCGCTCGTGCACTGCATCAATGTCAGGGCGACGCTTTCTTTAACTACCCCCACTCGCGAAGCAACAAGGAGGGAAGAACATGCATGAAGCAGAGAAGCTACCCCCGGTGCACCTCATCCTTATGGGCGTGTGCGGAAGCGGAAAGACCACCATCGCCGAGATTCTTGCGCAGAGATCCGGCTTTGAACTCGTCGAGGCTGATGAGTTTCATCCGGCGGAAAACGTCGAAAAGATGAGTAAGGGCCAACCTCTCACCGACGAGGACCGCTGGCCGTGGCTTGAGAAACTCTCGAACTGGCTTCAAAAGCAAGACAGTGCTGGAAAGCGAACCGTCGTTACATGTTCAGCGCTGAAACGCATTTATCGCGACAAGCTCCGACTAGCCGACGTACCCCTTATATTTGTGCACCTAGACGGGCCGCGTGAGCTACTGCTGAAACGGCTGAGCCACCGTACGGATCACTTCATGCCTGCTTCAATGTTGGATTCCCAGCTAGATACGCTTGAATCGCTCCAACCGGACGAGCTGGGTTTCGCTGTGGATATCGATGACACTCCCGAGGGCATCGCAGCAACCATCATGGAAAGACTTAACGCGGTGGCATAGGCTTCTGCCCTACCACCGCGTTGCTTTCAGATGCTGTCACCTGCGCCTAGCTGCGCTTCACGCCTGCGAATGTCTTCTTACCACGACGCAGCACGAGCCAGGTTCCATGCAGAAAATCATCCACGGATGGAACCCAGTTCTCATCTACTACACGCTCGTTGTTGGCGTAAATGCCGCCTTCCTTCAGCGATCTACGGGCAGCACCCTTCGAGTCGGCCAAGCCGGAGCCGACCAGCATGTCCACGATGCTGACTTCAGCTCCAGCCGCGACCTCGAACACATTCGTCTCGGCAACAGCGCTGGCCAAGGTACGCTCATCGAGATCAGTCAGATCTGCTTTACCGAATAGCGCCTGGGACGCTAACTCAACGGCCTCACGAGCTTCGCGGCCATGGACGAGATCTGTCATCTCTTGCGCCAACCGCTTCTGTGCCTCTCGCTTAAACGGTCGCTCTTCGACCTCGACGGCAAGAGCATCCAGCTCTTCCTTATCGAGAAACGTGAACCACCGCAGGTACCGGATCACATCGGCGTCCGCCGCATTAACAAAGTACTGGTACCAGGTGTACGGGCTGGTCATTTCTGGGTCAAGCCACAACGAACCACCGCCGGTGGACTTGCCAAACTTCTTGCCCTCGGAGTCCGTCACAAGCGGAACGGTTAACGCATGCACGCGCTCCGAATCCATGCGTCGGTTCAGATCAACACCAGCAACCAGGTTGCCCCACTGGTCGCCACCACCAACCTGCAGCACACAATTGTGCGTACGACGCAACTGTACAAAGTCATGTGCCTGCAACAGCATGTACGAAAACTCGGTAAAAGAAATCCCGTCGTTTTCCAGGCGACGCTTCACGGTATCACGACTCAGCATTGTGGAGAGCGAAAAATGCTTGCCGACGTCCCGAAGGAACTCGATGACCTTCCAGTCCTTAATCCAATCATTATTATTCAGCAGCAGCGCACCGTTCTCACCGTCAAAATCGACGAACTTTGACAGCTGACCTCCAATTCGCTCGGCCCAATCTGCCACAGTGTCATCGGAATTCATCGTGCGCTCGCCCACGTCACGCGGGTCGCCTATCTTGCCGGTAGCACCACCTGCTAGCACAATTGGCCGGTGTCCAGCGAGTTGGAACCTGCGCAGCATCAGCAGCGGCACCAGGTGACCTGCATGTAGTGAAGGGCCAGTCGGGTCGAAGCCACAGTACAACGTGATAGGCTTCTGCGTTTCTTCACGCAACGCCTCCAGATCCGTGTGCTGATTGATCAGGCCACGCCACTCGAGTTCGTCGATAATGTTTGCGTTAGTCATGAAATTCCTTTCAGAGAGTCGTCTTCCCAGCGTCGTTACTTGTGGGTGTTTGTATAGGGAACTGCTTCGTCGATTAGCAGGACTGGGATACCATCGTCGATCCGATACGCGACACCAATGCGTTCATTCACCAGCAACTGTTCGTCTTCCTTATACTCAAGCGGCCCTTTGTCTTGCGGGCACACCAGTACGTCGAGAAGTTTGGGATCAAGACTCATGCAGTTGAGCTTACCTCACCCTTGTTAGTCACTTATCGACGCCACCACTACAAAAAGTGGAAACGCCCACCGAAAGGTGGGCGTCGCAAATGCGGTACCGATTTTAACCCCGCACAGGCTTCTCTGCCCACGCTCGATACTTCCTATTTGCCTCCGCTACGCGTACACGCTGTTCTTCTACCCGTGGGCCGGCGGTTCCACCGCGTGTATCGCGCGAGCTCACAGCACCCTCAATCGTGAGCACGTCACGGACACCTGCGTTAAGTCGAGGGTCTACGCTCGCGAGCTCCTCATCTGTCAAGTCAATAAGGTTGACGCCTCGGGACTCCGCGATGCGTACGCATGCTCCGGAAGCTTCGTGCGCCTCTCGGAATGGCACACCCTGGCGAACCATCCACTCTGCCAAATCGGTAGCAAGCGTGAATCCCGCAGGTGCAATCTCACGCATTCGATCACCATGGAACTTGAGAGTCGAGACCAACCCGGTAAACGCTGGCAGAAGAATGTTGAGCTGGTTTACGGAATCGATTACCGGCTCCTTGTCTTCTTGCAAATCGCGGTTATACGCGAGAGGCTGCGCCTTAAGAGTGGCCATCAATCCGGTAAGGTTGCCGATTAACCTACCTGACTTGCCTCGGGCAAGCTCCGCAACGTCTGGGTTCTTTTTTTGCGGCATGATCGAAGAACCAGTCGACCATGCGTCGTCCAACGTGACGTAACCGAACTCTGGCGTCGACCAGGCGATAATCTCTTCCGCAAAGCGGGACACATCCACTGCAATCTGGGCTAGAACGTAGGCCGCTTCGGCTGCGAAATCACGCGAAGCTGTGCCGTCCAGTGAGTTGTCGGTTGCTTCATAGAAGCCAAGTTCTTCCGCAATCGCCTCCGGGTCTAGGTGCAACGAAGAACCCGCCAAAGCGCCAGAGCCGTACGGCGACACAGCCAACCGCTTGTCCGCATCCTGAATCCGCTCCAAGTCACGCAACAGCGGGTGTGCGTGAGCGAGCAACGAGTGTGCGAGCAAAATAGGCTGCGCAGCCTGGAAGTGGGTCTTACCCGGCATGATGATATCGGGATGTGCAGCCGCCTGTGCAACGAGAGCATCGATGAGATCCGTAATGTGCAGAGCAACACCGCGCAGGGCATCACGAACCCACATCCGGAACATCGTTGCCACCTGGTCATTCCGCGAGCGCCCTGCACGCAGGCGCCCTCCTACCTCAGGACCTACTCGGTCGATCAGGCCGCGCTCCATTGCGCCGTGAACATCTTCGTCCGTCGGTTCGGGAACAAACGCACCACTTGCAACGTCTGCGCCGAGTTGCTCAAGCCCCTCGAGCATGGTCTTCAGGTCTTCGTCCGAAAGAAGTCCTGCACGGTGCAAGACTTTTGCGTGAGCTTTCGATGCCAATACATCATAAGGCGCAAGCACCCAATCGAAGTGCGTCGATACGCTCAGCGCGAACATCGCCTCAGAAGGGCCGCCAGAAAACCGACCGCCCCACAGCGCGCCTTCATTCGTCTTATGCTGCTGCATAACTTCCAAAGCTCCCTGCTATTTCGCTTCGCGATCGCGCTTGTTCGCGATCTGCGATGACAAACCATGCAAACGGACGAAGCCCTTAGCGTAGGTCTGGTCGAAAGTGTCGCCTGTGTCGTACGTTGCGAGGTTGAAGTCGTACAGGGAGTGGTTGGAGCGGCGGCCATTGACCACTGCCTTACCTGCATGCATTTCCATGCGGATGTCCCCAGTGACGTGCTCCTGTGTCGACTCGATGAACGCATCCAGGGAGCGCTTGAGCGGACCGAACCAAAGACCGTCGTACACTTCCTCCGACCAGCGCGCGTCGATAAGTCGCTTGTAGCGAGCCAGCTCGCGCTCAATCGTAACGTCCTCGAGCGCCTTGTGCGCCGTAATCAGAGCGACCGCGCCTGGCGCTTCGTAAATCTCACGGGACTTAATGCCAACCAAGCGGTCTTCGACCATATCCAGACGACCGATGCCCTGCGCACCAGCGCGACGGTTCATCTCTTCGATTGCTTCCAACATCGTTACCGGGCGGCCGTCGATTGCAACCGGCTTGCCTCCCTCGAACGAGATAATGACTTCGTCAGGCGCATTGCCCATCGAAGGGCTTTCCGTGTAAGCGTATAGATCCTTCGTCGGCGCGTTCCAGAGGTCCTCCAAAAAGCCTGTCTCTACCGCGCGCCCCCAAACGTTTTGGTCAATCGAGAATGGCGAAGCTGCCGACTGCTCAATTGGCAGGTCCTTTCCTTCTGCGTACGCAATCGCCTTATCGCGTGTCCACGCAAAATCGCGAGCAGGCGCAACAATTTCCAGATCTGGGTCCTGGTTCAGGAATCCAACCTCAAAACGAACCTGGTCATTGCCTTTACCGGTGCAACCGTGTGATACGTGAGTGCCACCGTGCTCCTGTGCGGCCTTCACAAGGTGCTTTACGATCAACGGGCGGGAAATTGCTGACACCAACGGGTACTCACCCATGTACATACCGTTCGCCTTGATGGTTGGCAGGCAGTAGTCCTCAGCAAATTCATCTTTCGCATCGATAACGATGGATTCCACAGCACCGCAATCTAATGCGCGCTGACGTACGGACTCCATATCTTCGCCGCCCTGGCCAAGGTCGAGTGCTACTGCAATGACTTCGCCATTAAGCATTTCGCCGAGGTAGGAAATCGCAACAGAGGTATCGAGCCCGCCTGAGTATGCGAGTACAACACGGTTAGTCATGGATCAAAGCTCCTTGTGTTTCTAGATCATATTCTGCACTGCGGTACATAGTATACCTAGCGCGGGGTTTGTGCTTGCTTCGGCGTCACTTACGCCTTTGTATTGCGTCCAAATACCTGCTGGGCTAGGTCACCGCCCTTAAGCGGATCTCGGGCGAGAACAAAAATCGTATCGTCACCAGCGATACAGCCTACTACCTGCTCCAAACCGACTCTGTCTATATAGCTAGCCAGATATTGTGCAGCTCCAGGTGGAGTTCGCAGTACAGCCATATTCGCAGAATGGTCAACAGAGACGACGAGTTCCTCGATCATTCGACGAAGTTTCTCACGTGGGCCTGTATGCAAGGCATCAAAAGCCTCGGCATCGGAGTTCACCGTGTAATATGCACGGCCTCCGTCGCTTGGCCGCACTTTCTTTGCTCCCAGCTCATCAAGATCACGGGACAGGGTTGCCTGCGTAATCTCGATACCCTCGTCTTGCAAAAGCTCGGAAAGCTGGATCTGAGAAGACACTCGCGTGCTCACAAGTATCTCCAGAATCCGAGCTTGTCGCGCAGTTCTTGAGACAGTTTGGGTCATTATTGGTGCTCCAACAACCAGGTCAACAACGCCTTTTGGGCGTGAAGACGATTTTCAGCTTCATCGAAGACTCGCGACTGCGGCCCATCGATTACTTCTGCGGTCACTTCGTTTTCACGATACGCCGGTAGGCAGTGAAGAAATATCGCATTATTACCGGCCATTTGCATAATTCCACTATTTACTTGGTATGGCAAGAACGGAGTGCGTCGATCTTTTCCATCTCCCTCCATGCCCATTGACACCCAAGTATCCGTGATAACCACGTCTGCTCCAGCTACCGCAGCAACATCGCTGGTAACCGTGACTGTCGCACCTGTCTGGCTTGCACGATCACGCGCACGGTCCACAAACCGCTGCTCCGGATGAAACTCCGGAGGCGCGATGATCGCGATGTCTACCCCCACAGTTGCGAACCCAATCATGTAGGAGTTGGCCATATTGTTAGCGCCATCTCCCAAATACACAGCTTTCAGGCCGTGGAGTCCCGCCGGCCCCTGCTCAGGACAAAAGGTTTCGACGATTGTTTGCAGATCCGCAAGAATTTGGCACGGGTGCAGGTCATCGGAAAGCGCGTTAACAATCGGAACCTGTGATGTCTCCGCCATCTGGAGCAAATTGTCGTGGGCATACGTCCTCCAAACGATTGCTTCGACGTATCGCGAAAGCACCGCCGCCGTATCTTGGTAGGACTCACCCTTGCCCATTTGTGCATTCTGAGTTTCGACAACAATCGCGTGCCCACCCAGCTGTGCAATCCCTGTATCGAAGGAGAACCGCGTGCGCGTGGAGGTCTTGTCGAAAAGTACCGCAACAGACTTCGGCCCTTCGAGAGGTCGGTGCGCATACGGGTTCTTTTTCATCTCTGCGGCAAGCGTGAGCACTTGCGCTTGTTCCTCTGGCGTCAAGTCATCGTCTGCGAAAAAGTGCCGAACTGAGTTCACCATGCTGTTTACTTCCTATTTCTGCGTTATGATTGCTGCAAAATATGCGGACGTCTCCCCTATTGTATTTTCAAAGCCTCCTGGACGTTCGCTTTTCGACGCCCACTTTCCCCTTACATAGGCTCCAAAAGCGTCCGCACTGTTGCTGTACCGACGCCACGAGTTCCTAGATCCAGCGTAATAGTCACGTGTTCGTCGTAGTCAAGCACCCGGCTTGTCAAGAGCGGAGTGATTCCCTGGCAGAGCTGTGTTCCATTGACGTTGATCTCCAGTGCCTCAGCATCTAGGCACACTTTTGTCTTCCCCGCAATCGCAAGTGCGCGTGGCCAGTCCGGAGCACCACTGAGTAGCGACTCTCGAAAACGTCCGTCACATGCTACGGCTTGTGCTGCGATGCGTGCCTCTTCATCATTTGCAGCGCCAGCTACGGCAAGCGTCAATTTCTTGGTCGCGCTTCCCTGGTTGACCAAAAGCTGCTCCACCAATGCCTCGCAAACCGCAAGCACTGCCTCATCCAACTGAGTTTGGTTGGGGGTGACCTGGCTCGCACCAGATGCGAGCAACAACACCGTATCGTTCGTTAGCGGGGCTGTAGATCGATCAAGCGTATTAAACGTAGTTTCCATAGCCCGTCGCAATGCCTTTTCGAGTGAAAAGGCCGGTACAAGCGCATCTGTGGTGAGGCACCCCAGTACTGTGTCTAGTGTTTCCTGTGAATTTCCAGCCCCCTGGGAAATGCCCCCGACACTCCAAGCTCCACAGCTCACGCCTGCTTGATTGATCGTTCCTTGGGTTGACGCTATTGCGGCCGCAGCCGATTCAGCGTGCGCAGGGGAATCTCCCAGATCCGTGGCGAGTTTGGCTAACCCAGTTTTCACACGCTCCATTGGCAAAGGCACTGCGAACTGTCCCTTCGCGCAGACTGCGACCCGGTCTTCTGGGACTCCAATCTCTTGGGATACGCGCTTCTGAATCTCACGAGTGTCCGCATCCCCCGTTGAACCGTTGAACGCATTAGCGTTGCCTGATATTAAAACAACTGCGTTCACAGCATGCGAGCGCATAACTTCGCGCGTAGCTCGAACAGGCGAGGCGCAGACCCGACTATCTGGAAACACCGCTGCTGCGTTCCAAGCAGGTCCCTGATTAACAATGAGCGCCAGATCACGCCCCTCGCCTTCGCGTATTCCCGCGTGAAGACCTGCAGCCACAAATCCCTTAGGGGTGAGAACGGTCTGTTGTGGCATGGTTTTATGGCTCCTTTACGGGTGTAGACGCTTGTGGCTACGGAGTCCCATCCTGCCAGACAAATGGCAAGCTCGTGCCGATTCAAGATACATGCATTCCTAAAACGACAGCAGGCAGGACGCCGCTCACTGCGATGTCCTGCCTGTCAGCAGCAAAAGTAACCTACGCCCTCATCGTGGCATTAAATTCCTGTTTCGCTGCCTCAGCCGCAGCTAAACGCCCTTCCGACGCTTCGTCTTCAGTGAGCGTTCGGTCATCCGCACGGAACAAGAGTCCAAATGCGAGCGACTTCTTGCCTTCGCCGAGGGACTCAGAACGATAGACGTCAAACAGCGTTACATTTTCCAATAACGGCCCGGCGTGTTCTGCTACGGTCTTTCGCACGCTTTCGGCCGGTGTCGAGTCGTCCACGACCAATGCAAGGTCCTGGTGAACTGCCGGGTACGCAGACAGCTTCGGAGCGGGCAAGTGAGCACTCTGTGGCAATGCCGAAAGGTCCATCTCCATTGCGCAAACTCGTGCAGGTAAGCCACATTCTTCCAGAATCTGCGGGTGTAGTTCACCTGCGTGACCAACAACTTGGCCGTCGACCAGCAACTCTGCGCAGCGTCCCGGATGCCATGGTAGGTAGTCTGCTGCCCGGACCTCGAGCTCTATCCCGGCTGTCCGCGCCACTATCTGCGCAGATTCAACAGCATCAGCCCACGAGTACATTCGCGAATCGCCCCAAGGCCCCTCTACTTCGGCATCTCCGACGCCAACAGTTGCAACATGCAGCGGCTGCTTCGGCAATGAGTTCACCACTGCTGCCAGGGTCTCTTCGTCCGGGCGGTGATCAACGCTTGGCATTGGTGTTTCAGCTTCCCCGCCGATAGCTACCTGTGCAACTGAGTAAATCGACACGTCATGCTGACCGCGGGCCGCATTTTTCGCTACTGCCTCGAGCATTGCGGGCAAGAGTGTCGTAGCGAGTACGGCGTAGTCGCTATCCAGAGGATTCTGAACAGACACGGTTGCGCGGCGGGCATCGTCCTTGCTCAGGCCCCAGGCGTCGAAAAGACCCGTGGCCATAAACGGTGTAGGAATAATCTCTGCGTAACCTGAGTACGCAAGAGCATGCGTCACTGCACGACGACGCTTTTGCGTTGCAGTCAGGCCACGTCCCCCCTTCGGCGTCGGAAGAATCGATGGAATAGCGTCAAGCCCTTCGAGCCGAACAATCTCTTCTACAAGCTCTACTGGGACCGTAAGGTCATTCCGCCAGGAAGGTGGCGTCACAATGAAATTGCCACCACTTTCTTCAACGCCGCACCCGACTTCATGTAGCCGCTGAGAAATGGTCTCTTCAGAGTACTTGACGCCGATCAATGCCGAAGGGAACGTTTTCGCCATAGAGATCTCAGTTCGCTGATGCACCTCACCCACCAACGTACGACCTGCTGCAACCTTGCCCCCGGCAAAGCTCGTCAGCAGCTCACAAGCTACATCCAACGCTACCTCCACCAGTGCCGGATCGACTCCACGCTCAAATCGACGGGAGGCTTCTGAGCTCAGTTTGTGGTGACGAGCAGTACGCGCAACCGTAAGTTCATCCCAAGTTGCTGCTTCGAAGTAAACATTCTTCGTGGTTTCCGAAATTTCAGAGGTCGTGCCACCCATGACACCAGCCAGAGACTGAATTCCAGAGTCATCAGAAATGACTACATCGGAAGCGCGAAGGGTTCGCATTGTATGATCCAGTGTTTCGAATTCAGTGCCCTCTTCCGCATTATGGATGCGAAGCGCGCCAGAGATTGTATCTGCGTCAAAGGCGTGCATCGGCTGACCGAGCAGCAACATTACGAAGTTCGTAACATCGGTTGCGCCGTTCACTGGACGGATGCCGCTGAGCATGAGCTCGCGCTGCATCCAAAACGGCGACGCCGCTTCGGGGTCGATGCCTTCCACCTTTCGCAGCCCGAAGCGCTTCGTAGCGGTGTCCGGCTCTACGGTGACGTCGAGAAGGGAACCTGCTGGCGCAGGAACTGCAGAAATATCGATGCCGACGATGTCAGGCTGCTGAGCTGGGTCGACAAAAGCGATGTCGAATGCCGACGCAAGCTCTCGCATTAGGCCACGCGCCGACAAAGCGTAACCACGATCCGGAGTGACGTTCACTTCGAAGATAGTGTCGTCGAAATCCAGAACTTCCCGCGCATCAGTGCCAGGGGCGCCGATTTCATCGCTAAGAGTAATGATGCCAGCACTCTTCGCGGTCAGACCGAGCTCCGCCGCTGACGCCATCATCCCGTTAGAGATATGCCCGTAAGTCTTTCTCGCAGAAATAGCGAAATTACCCGGAAGAACGCACCCCGGAAGCGCGACAACTACCGTGTCGCCAACAGTAAAGTTACGTGCACCGCAAATAATGCCCTGCGGCTCACCCGTGCCATTCGCCTGTCCCACGTCAACCTGGCAGTAACGAATCGGCTTCTTGAACTCGGTGAGCTCTTCAATTTCAAGGACCTTGCCGAGCACTAGGGGACCCTCGGTTTTTTCAATCGGGGCGTAGCCTTCAGTCTCAAAACCGACGCGAACGAAGCCTGCGTCCATCTCTTCGTCAGTGACAGACCAACCAGTATTGCCCGCCTGTTGCAGAAGGGTGGTGAGGAAATTTTTTGAAATCAGCATGTCATTAACTCCTTTAAGCCTGCACACCAAATGGGACGGTGAAACGGATATCGCCTTCGACCATGTCACGCATGTCTGACAAGCCGTTACGGAACTGGAGAGTACGTTCAAGGCCCATCCCGAACGCAAAGCCTGAGTACTCATCCGGATCAATGCCTACTGCGCGAAGCACGTTCGGGTTCACCATGCCGCAGCCACCCCACTCGATCCAGCCAGCACCACCCTTTTTATTTGGGAACCAAACGTCTACCTCAGCAGATGGCTCGGTGAAGGGGAAGTAATTGGTACGCATACGCGTCTTCGTCTCTGGCCCGAACAGCGTCTTCGCAAGGTGGTCGAGTGTGCCACGCAAATGAGCCATAGTCAGGCCTTTATCGACGGCAAGACCCTCAATCTGGTGGAAAACTGGGGTGTGCGTTGCGTCAAGTTCATCGGTGCGGAATACCCTGCCAGGGCAAGCAATGTACACAGGCACATCACGGTCAAGCATCGTTCGAACCTGGACAGGCGAAGTATGCGTGCGCATCACCTGGCGGGAACCAGGTTTACCAACGTAAAAGGTGTCCTGCAGCGTCCTCGCCGGGTGATCCGGAATGAAGTTCAGTGCATCAAAATTAAAGTATTCGGCTTCGATTTCTGGCCCTTCGGCGATCTCCCACCCCATGCCGATAAAGATATCTGCGATCTGCTCACTCAACGTTGTGATGGGGTGCATCGCGCCCAGCTGAGAACGACGTGTCGGTAGAGTTACGTCGACAGCCTCTGCTTTCAATTGAGCCTCGCGGTACTCGGCTTCACACACCGCGTGAAGTTTGGCATACGCCTTCTCTACACGGCCTCGGGCCACATTCACTGCCCTACCAGCGTCTTTACGGTCTTGCTTTGGCAACGAACCGAGTGCACGCCGAGCCTGAGGTATGTAGGCTTGGTCGCCCAAGTGCTGCTTGTGAGCCTCTTCTAACGCCTGCAGGTCTGCAGCTGCTTCAAAATCCGAAATTGCAGCTTCTGCTGCCGCATTGAGTTTCTCTTCTGACAATTCGATTCCACTATTTTCCGACACACTCGGTCCTTCCGATTACGCTTTGTAGTAAAGGTTGTAAAGCCGTTAAAACGAAACTAAGCATACCTGTCGCTTCAGACACGACACATATAACTAAAGCTCTTGTTGCGCCATCTTTGCTTTGGCAGTTTCCCAAAGACACATTGCTGACGCTGTTGCAAGGTTCAGCGACTCTGCAGATCCCTGAATCGGGATTGATACCCGTACATCAGCACGATCTGCAATAGCTGTTGGCAATCCGTGTGCTTCATTTCCGAACAGCCAAGCAATCGGGGCAGAAAGCAGATCACTTGTTTTCTCAAGGGATACCTCGCCGTCAATAGTCGTCGCTACTGTCTGAAGCCCTGCTGCTTTTAACTGGCCAAGGACGTCCTGGGTATTGCGCTCGCGTGCCACAGGTAAGTGAAACAACGAACCTGCTGAGGCCCGCACAGCCTTGCCCGACTCAGGATCGACGCAGTCGCCGGCAAATATGACAGCATCCGCCCCGCACACGTCAGCAATGCGAATCATCGTGCCTGCGTTACCCGGATCGTTAGTATCAATCCCGACCACAACAAAAGAAGGCTTACCGCGAAGAGCTGCCCCGACTGACCACAACACTGGCTTGCAAACAGCAAAAATACCAGTGGTGTTTACAGTGTCGCTCACGTGCTTCGCTGCGATGTCTGTAATGGCATGAACATATACATCCATATATTCTGCGGTAGTCACAACGTCAGCAAAGGCTTGTGAAGCATGTTCTGTCACGAAGAGGTCAGTAGCCGCGCCCGTAGCTACGGCAGCCTCGACGCTGTTCACCCCTTCCACCAGAAAGCGGTTTGCTTTCTTGCGTCCTTTTGCGCGGAGCAGCTTCGCTGCATTCACGACTCGCGGGGTTCGTTCGGTGAAGGGCTGTGAAAAGTCAAGGGCCACGAAATTTCCTACTCCTGAATGTAAAAACCCGCCGCCAAGCGTTCACGCTTGCCGACGGGCTCCGTCCTAGTTCAACGTTCTAGGCAACTTATGCTGCATCAACTGGCGCATTTACGTCAGCTGGCAAGGCCTTCTTAGCGATCTCGCAGATAGCGGAGAAGGCTGCAAAGTCGTTCACTGCGAGCTCCGCGAGGATCTTGCGGTCAACCTCGACCTCTGCGAGCTTCAAGCCGTGAATGAGACGGTTGTAAGTGATGTCGTTCATACGGGCCGCGGCGTTGATACGCTGAATCCACAGCTTACGGAACTCACCCTTGCGCTTACGACGATCGCGGTAAGCGTAGGTCTGGGAGTGCAGCCACTGTTCTTTTGCCTTACGGTACAGGCGGGAGCGTTGGCCACGGTAGCCCTTTGCGGACTTCAGAATCGCGCGACGCTTCTTCTTGGCATTAACTGAACGCTTGACACGTGCCATGAGTCAATACTTCCTTTTCTTTCGTTCACCGGTTGTTTTAACTTGGGCAGTGCTTAGGACATGCCGAGGAGGCGCTTCATGCGCTTCACGTCGTTCTTAGCTACGTCGGTGGTACCCGAGAGCTTGCGACGACGCTTCGAAGACAGCTTCTCGTTCAGGTGGCGCTTACCAGCCTGCTCACGACGCAGCTTGCCCTTGCCGTTAACCTTGATGCGCTTTGCGGTGCCCTTGTGGGTCTTCTGCTTCATGTTGAAAGCCCTTCAGAGTTGAAAACTTGATCTACTTTTTGCCCTTGCGAGCAGGTCCGAATACCATCGTCATGTTTCGCCCGTCCTGCTTCGGACGGGACTCCACGACACCAACCTCTTGAATGTCGTCTGCAAGACGCTCGAGGAGGCGGTAGCCGAGTTCTGGGCGCGATTGCTCGCGGCCACGGAACATGATGGTGACTTTGACCTTGTTGCCCTTCTCTAGGAAGCGCTCCACATTGTTTTTCTTCGTCTGGTAGTCGTGCTCATCGATCTTAGGACGGAACTTCTGTTCCTTCACTACGGTCTGCTGCTGGTTCTTGCGAGCCTCGCGAGCCTTCTGATCCTGCTCATACTTGTATTTGCCGTAGTCCATGATCTTCGCCACGGGCGGCTTCGCCTTTGGCGCAACTTCGACGAGGTCAAGATCGGCCTCGTAAGCCAGTTTCCGAGCATCGTCGGTACGGACGATCCCTACCTGCTCGCCGGACGGGCCGACCAAGCGGACTTCCGGGACGCGGATACGATCGTTAATCCGAGCTTCAGCGCTGATGAGAACTCCTAAAACATAGAAACCAATGTGTGATCGCTACCAGACCACCAGTGATTCTGCGCAAAAGCACAAAACCCGCGCTATTAGCAATAACGCGGGAGCTTTCCGTAGGCAGCCAAAAGACTTTGGCTACCTTGACCCGTATCCTGATCACTGTCGACCGGCATGGGGTGGGATTCACTCCACTTGTGGCCCAGGCACCTTTGTAAAGAATGCTCTGGGCGGTAGTGGTGAGAACTTTAATACATGAAGTTTATTCAAGCAAATCATGCATTCAAGCTGGATTTATTGCAATATCTCCTTCAAGAAAGCACCTGTATGAGACTTGCCATTACGTGCTACGTCTTCTGGCGTTCCCTGCGCGACCACCGTTCCACCGCCTGATCCCCCCTCAGGCCCCATGTCAATCACCCAGTCCGCCGACTTGATAACGTCCAGGTTGTGTTCGATCACCAACACAGTGTTGCCCTTTTCCACCAGGCCATTCAGCACAAGCATGAGCTTACGAATGTCTTCGAAGTGCAGCCCCGTAGTGGGCTCGTCGAGGATGTAAATCGTTCGGCCGTTAGTTCGCTTCTGCAATTCTGCCGCCAGCTTCACTCGCTGTGCCTCACCACCGGATAACGTTGTCGCAGCCTGCCCAAGACGTACGTAGCCCAGGCCGACGTCGACAAGCGTGTTGAGGTATCGATGGATTGACTGAATTGGCTCGAAGAACTCAGCTGCTTCAGAAATCGGCATATCGAGAACTTCGGCAATGTTCTTACCCTTATAGCGCACTTCGAGGGTTTCACGGTTGTATCGTGCTCCCTGGCACACCTCACACGGGACGTATACATCCGGTAGGAAGTTCATCTCAATCTTGATAGTGCCATCACCACGGCACGCTTCACAGCGCCCGCCTTTGACATTGAACGAGAATCGGCCAGCCTTGTAGCCGCGAACCTTTGACTCTTGTGTTTCCGCGAATAGATTGCGGATCTTGTCAAACACCCCTGTATACGTCGCGGGGTTTGATCGTGGTGTACGCCCGATGGGACTCTGGTCGACTTGGACAAGTTTATCTAGATGGTCAAGGCCACTAACTTTCTTTACACGTCCCGGGACTTGTCGAGCTCCATTGAGCTCATTCTGGAGAGTCTTAGCAAGAATCTGGTTTACCAACGTAGACTTGCCAGACCCAGATACCCCAGTAACAGCTACCAACACTCCCAGTGGAATATCCACTGATACGTTCTTGAGGTTGTTCTCTCGCGCGCCTTCAACTCTCAGCTTGCGGTCTGCGTCTACCGATCGACGCTGATCCGGGACCTCAATCTTTTTCCTGCCCGCAAGGTAGTCTCCGGTAATGGAGTTCTCTACTTCACGGATACCGTCGGGTTCACCCTGGTAGACCACTTCCCCGCCGTACTCTCCGGCGAGCGGCCCGATGTCTACCAACCAATCTGCCTCACGGATTGTTTCCTCATCGTGCTCGACCACAACTAGCGTGTTCCCAAGGTCGCGAAGTTTCTTCAGAGTCTTAATCAGCCTCTGGTTATCCCGTTGATGCAAACCGATTGACGGCTCATCAAGCACGTACAGTACACCGGCAAGGCCAGACCCAATTTGCGTGGCCAGACGGATACGCTGCGCTTCACCGCCCGACAGGGTGCCGGCTGACCGAGCTAGCGAGAGGTAACTCAGTCCTACGTCCAAGAGAAAGTGCAGTCGAGCTTGGATCTCTCGAAGCACCGCACCCGCGATCATTTCCTCGCGGTAACCAAGTACCAAATTATCAAGGTATTCGGACGCATCCTCAATGCTCAGTTCCGTAAGTCCGGCGATGGAGCGTTCACCATGTGTTGTTGAGTCGAGGCGAACGGCGAGAATCTCGGGCTTCAACCTAGCGCCCTTGCACGAAGGACACGGTACCTCTCGCGTATAAGCAAGCAGTCGGTCTTTCTGGGTATCGCTTTCGGCCTGCTCGAGCTTACGCTCCAGGTACCCAATGACGCCTTCATAAGCTGCGCTGAATGACCGCTGCCTGCCGTAGCGGTTCTTGTACCGCACGCTGATCTTGGTTTTGGAACCATTTACCAAATGCTTCTGCTGCGTTTTTGTCAGCGAGCTGAACGGAGCGTGAGCATCAAAGCCCTCCTCTTTTGCTAACGCTTCAATCAATTTGACGAAGTATCGCTTGTTCGGGCTGGAGTTCCATGGCTGGAAAGCATCAATTGCTGGTGCGTCTGGATCTGGAATAACGAGTTCTTCGTCAATCTTCTTCTGCGTCCCGAGACCATCACACGTTGGACAGGCACCAAACGGTGAGTTAAACGAGAACGCGCGCGGCTCGTACTCCTCAACGTTAAGTTTGTGCCCGTTCGGGCACGCCATCTTTTCAGAGAAGATCTGGATCCGATCAGGGTTGCCCTCATCGAAGTCAACGAATTCGAAGCCAACGAGGCCGTCGGCAAGTTTGAGTGCTGTCTCCACTGAGTCGGTGAGACGCTGCTTTTGGCTTTGCTTCACTTGAAGGCGGTCCACTACCACCGAAATCGTGTGTTTGACCTGCTTCTCAAGCTTCGGTGGATCGCTGAGCTGGTACAACTCGCCGTCCACGCTCACTCGAGAGTAACCCTGAGCGGCGAGATCCTTAAACAAGTCAACGAACTCGCCTTTACGCTTTCGTACTACCGGGGCAAGGACTTGGAACTTGAGGCGCTCCTCCATCCCCAGCACGCGGTCCACAATTTGTTGCGGCGTCTGCCGTTCAATCACAGCGTCGCACTCTGGACAATGAGGAGTGCCAGCCCGCGAATAGAGCAGGCGAAGGTAATCGTAGATTTCGGTGATGGTACCTACAGTCGAACGGGGGTTACGGTTCGTCGATTTTTGGTCGATTGATACCGCGGGCGATAGTCCGTCAATGTAATCGACATCGGGCTTATCCATCTGTCCTAAGAACATCCGAGCATACGACGAAAGAGACTCAACGTATCGACGCTGTCCCTCCGCAAAGATCGTATCGAATGCCAGCGAGGACTTACCCGATCCAGACAGGCCTGTAAATACGGCCATCTTGTCCCTCGGCAGAGACACATCGACGCCCTTCAGGTTGTGTTCTCTTGCTCCACGTACAACAAGACGGTCAGCCACCTAGATACCTCTTCCAGAAGATCGGTTCATTTTGTTCCGAACATACCAGCGTATACCACTTCGGTAATCACTGTTCTGGCGAAGAAAGAATTGACTAGGGTAGGCACCATGAATTCAGGATCAACTCCACTGCCCCAAATAACACTGCACCAAGTTTCCGTCGGCTCGATGGACAACAACTGCTATCTCCTCTGCGCAGATGGCCAGGGCCTGCTAATCGACGCCGCTGACGACGCGCCGGCTATCCTCGCCATGGCCGAACAGGCCGGAGTCAAGATCACGGATGTATTAACGACGCATCGCCACCACGACCACGTGCGTGCATTGGCTACAGTCCTGGAAGCAACGGGCGCTACACACTGGGCACCGTTCCTCGAGGTACCTGCCCTGCCTGCTCCTGTCGACCGCGAACTCCACGACGGCGACTCGATTTCGTTCGCAGGCCACGAGCTCCCAGTGGTAATTCTGCGTGGACATACCCCAGGTGGCGCAGCCGTGCACGCCGACCTCAAGGGGGTGCCTAACCTCTTTGTCGGTGATTCCCTTTTCCCTGGTGGGCTTGGGAAAACAAATTCCGAAGGCGACTTCGTGCGACTCTTCCGCGATGTCAAAGAAAAACTCTTCGACGCATACCCGGATGAGACAATTGTGTGGCCGGGCCATGGTAAATCCACTACGCTTGGTGCAGAGCGTCCAGATTTAGATGTTTGGTGGAACCGTCGCTGGTAAAAGCGTAATCCGAATGTCGGACGTCACATAGAACGTATATACAGCGACCGGTACGTTGCGAAAAGAAAAGAGGAATGCATTTATGATTCGAAAACTCGCAAGGCCAATGCTCGCGTCCGTCTACATCGTTGACGGTGTTCAGACGCTGCGTGACCCAAATGCCAATAAAGAAAGCACGAAGGCGCTTTTAGATAAGGTCCGCGGTGCCGTTCCGAGCGAGTACCGTGGTCTGATCCCGAGCGACCCGAAGACGGCCGCTCAGGTCGTTGGTGGCATTAAAGCAGGTGCAGGCAGCCTCTTCGCCATTGGCAAGCTGCCACGCACTTCCGCTGCACTGCTCGCTGCGACTGCAATCCCCTCGATTATCGGCCGTAATGCCTTCTGGGAGGCTGACGAGGCGAATGAGAAGCAGCGTCGTCAGACTGGCGCGCTGACCGATGTCGCTCTCGCCGGTGGTGTGCTCCTCGCGACTGTGGACACTGCTGGCAAGCCAGGGCTGCATTGGCGCGCCCAGCAGGCTGCCCGCACCGCGAAGAAGAACGTACAGCAGGCACTGCCTACCCAGTCTGAGACCGAAAAGGCTCTGGGTAAAGCAAGTAACTGGCTGTCCGATACTGCAGATCAAGTGGTCGACTACGTCGATAACAACAAGGATGACTGGAAGAAGCAGGCCTCTAAGTTTGCGGACCAGGCATCTGACGCAGCTGAGGGCTTCTGGCAGGATGCGCGCAAGCAAACCTCCTCGTTCCTTTCTGATGCGGGTGACTGGATGGAGGATGTTTCCGATAGCGCTCAAGACACCTACAAGGACTTGAAGCCAAGCAAACTCCAGCAGTTCAAGGCAAAGCGCAAGGTCAACAGCGTTGTTGGGGATCTCCAGGACAAGCTGGAGAGCCTCGAGCCAAGCAAGTTGGACCAGTTCAAGGCAAAGCGCAAGGTAAAGAAGAGCACCGCGAAGCTGCAGGACCGTGCCCAGAGCGCGGTTGACTCCCTGCAGGATGCCTTCGACAACTTGGATGTTGCGCCGTCAAAGTGCAAGCAGTGGAAGTGGAAGCGTAAGGCTAAGAAGGCCGAAAAGCGCGCGAACAAGCTGGTAAAGAAGGTTCAGAAGAAGCTCAGCTAATCTGACTTTCTGTAGTACACCCCGTGGCCGCATAGTTGTGGTTGCGGGGTGGCTTTTACTTTGAAGGAGATTATGTTCACCGTGTCAGAGCAAGAGGTTGCTCGCGAACAGCACTACGTCGACGGTCTATTTTCTCGTCTTGACGATGAAGTATCGAAAGCCCAAGCCAAACTGGAAGCGGTGCAACGAGATGTCGACCCTGACAACCCAGATTCTGATGCGCTCGTCCGGCGCGAAACCGAATATCATGGGCTGAATGCAAAACTCGATGCACTCAACCTGGCAGAAGTTGGCTTAGTTTTTGGCCGAATTGATGTGGAGGACGAGTCACCGGAGAATCTAGTCCCTAACAGCGACAATCTTGACCGACGCTATATAGGCCGGATGGGCATCGACGCCCCCGAAGACAAGTACCGGACGCTCCTCATCGATTGGCGTGCACCCATGGCACGGTCGTTTTACCTCGCAACGACGGCGCACCCTTCAGGCGTGCAAACCCGGCGAAACATCCGTATGAGGGGCCGCACGGTGGAAGCTATTGACGACGAGGTCCTCTCCGGCACAGGTACGGGCGTTGAAGCCTCGGGTGTCGGATCCGAGGCTGCGCTGCGACGCGCCATGAATCGGCCACGCACTGCGCACATGCAATCCATCGTTGAGACAATCCAGCGTGAACAGGATGCCGTCATTCGTGACGCTACGCGTGGAGTGATGGTTGTCGAGGGTGGTCCAGGTACTGGCAAGACTGCAGTCGCTCTTCATCGTGTTGCGTATCTGCTCTATACTTGGCGAGCGCAGCTGGCGAAGACCGGCGTCTTGGTTCTTGGCCCCAATACCGTCTTTTTGGACTACATCTCGCGAGTTCTTCCGGAGCTCGGCGAGACCGGCGTAGTGCTTTCCACCATCTCAGACTTAATCCCCGGTTTTACCCCGGAAGGTAGCGAGTCGCTTGCTGCACGGGAAGTCAAAGGCTCGATTGAGATGGTCACGATTCTCAAGCGGGCTGTGCAGTCATATGAGACGGTTCCGGAGCGCGCGGTAACCCTTTCAATTGAGAACGTTCCCGTCGCTGCGACGCCGGCCATGGTTAAGGCAGCCAGAACCAAAGCACGACGGTCACGTCGTCCTCATAATGAAGCACGAGCCGTGTTTGCGGAACATCTTTGCGAACTTCTTGCGCAAGCACTTGCCAACACCATTGGTGCGGACCCTCTAGGCGGTGAGAATCTGTTATCTGCTGCGGACGTCGATCAGCTCCACGATGACCTGGCTGAAGAATCCCAGGTCCGAGAGTTTATTGACGCCCACTTCCCCACTCTGTCGCCTGCAGAAGTACTACGCAATCTGCTTGAAGACCGCGACGCAATCGCAGCTGTCGCGTATGACTACGACGACTACACACAAGATGCCCTCTTTCGGGAGCCTGGTGCGGCAACGGCCCCGTCGGATGCTGCGTTACTCGACGAGCTGTCGATTCTTATTGGTAGTAGCCCAGCGGAGGGTATTCGTGACTCCGATGACGATGCGTGGCAACAGCAGGTGGCCGAGGCAGAGGACGCGTTGGACGTCTTGGCTTCATCCGAGTCCACTGACAACGATGACGACCAGTTCGAGGCTGAGATCCTTTCTGCATCAGACGTCATTGATGCGGAAACGCTCGCGCAGCGCCAGGCGAGCACCGATATCCGTTCGACCGCAGAGCGCGCACGCGCAGATCGCACATGGGCCTATGGGCATGTAATTGTAGATGAGGCACAAGAGCTCTCACCGATGGAATGGCAGATGGTGTTTCGGCGCTGCCCATCAAAGTGGATGACATTAGTTGGAGACACCGCGCAGACTTCTTCGCCTGCGGGTTCAGACGACTGGTCAGCAACGCTGGAACCGTTCGTTGGCTCGCGTTTCCGCACGCATACCTTGAGTGTGAACTACCGGACTCCGTCGGAGATTATGAAGTACGCCGCGAAAGTTCTTCACGCGATCGACTCAGAGGCAGCGGTCCCTGAGAGTATTCGAAGCACCGGGCAACCCGTCGAGTTTTGGCCTTCCGGCACCACCCCAGAAACTGTCGCAACATACGAGGATGGGCGCACGACAGCGATCATCGACAAGTCAAATGTCGATGCGATGAAGGGACTCGAATTTGACCATGTAGTACTAATAGAACCCCAAGAAATTATCGACGCCTCTCCGCAAGGTTGGCAAGACCTCTACGTGGCGATGACCCGAGCAACTCAAAGCCTCGCCGTCATCGGTGAGATGCCATAGAACAACCTCCGGCCATGCAGTTGGCCGGAGGTTGTTACATGAAGACGTTAGCTGACGGTATGTACGATCATGACGTCGCAGTCCGATTGGCGAGCAACGTCTGCTGGGACAGACCCCAGCAGGCGACCGGTCAGAGAGTTGATACCGCGGTTACCGACCACCAGCAGTTCCGCATTGTTGTCACGAACAATCGCCATCAGAGCCTCTACTGGAGTACCCGGACGGGTCGCAGTCTGCACGTCTTTTGCTCCGTGCTGTCGCGCATGTTCTGCTGCCGCTTCAAGATTTGCCAACGCGTCCTTGTCACCGAGGATGGTGACCGAATCTTGTCGCAGGCTCTTCGTCGCGTCCGCTTCCGTTTCGTAATACGCGGTACCGATCACTAGCGTGGCACCAAATGCACTCGCCATTTTTGCAGCACGCTCAACGGCGAGCAGTGAAGACTTGGACCCGTCGGACCCTACGACGATGGTCTTGTAGTAATTGGCCATAGCTGTATTCTTGAGACCTTTCCTGATTCAGCTGTCGCTCGCTGGATAACGGTGGCGCCAACAAGCACGGTCAAATTTATAGTACCTGGTTCTCGCGCGGATGAAGGCTAGTCATGGCCTTCAGCTCGGGTGTCAACGAGCATGACATCAACCGGCGCCTTCTTTGCCACGCTACCTGGGATGTTGCCGAAGACTCGACCGGCGAGGGACCGCATTCCTTTGTTTCCAACCACGAGGAGATCTACGCTGTATTCCTTTACTGATTCCAGCAGTACATTCGCAGGCTGGCCGCCACTGGAGACCAAGTTAATCTCTGGTGCCTGTTCTTCGACTGCGATCGCCTTCGCACGCCTCAAGATATCCTCGGCGCCCGATTCCGTCACGATATCGATCTTGCTCAGCTCCGCGTTGGTTGCGTTCAGCATCGAGCCCGACGCTGTGTAGTGAGCACAGATGACTGTGAGCTTCGCGTCATACACGCGGGCCAGGCTCGCAGCAGCACGAACCGCAACAAGCGAAGTTGGTGAACCGTCAGTACCGACAGCAATCGACTTATAGGTATGCATAGATTCCTCGAACCTTTCTTAGTTTCCTGTATCTTTCATACCACGAAGTTCCTTTCGGAGATCAGCAATTTCATCACGCAGTCTGCCGGCGAGCTCAAACTTCAACTCACGAGCTGCTGCACCCATTTGCTTCGTAAGGTCGTCGATCAATGCTTGTACCTGATCAGAGGCCATCTCGGACACGTCTGGCTTCGATACAACTGCGGTATCCGAGGCAACGCCATTTTCAGCTTCACCGTCAGTGTTCTCATATACCTGATCCAAAATGTCGGCAATCTTCTTGCGCAGCGGCTGCGGATCGATCCCATGTTCTTTGTTGTACGCCAACTGAATTTCACGACGCCGCTCTGTCTCACTGATTGCTTCCTCCATCGACTCAGTGACCTGGTCGGCGTACATGATGACCTCTCCAGATACGTTACGAGCTGCGCGCCCGATAGTCTGAATCAGCGACTTGGTCGAACGCAGGAACCCTTCCTTGTCGGCGTCGAGAATTGCAACAAGTGAAACTTCCGGCAAGTCGAGACCCTCTCGCAGCAGGTTGATGCCAACGAGGACGTCAAACTCTCCAAGCCTCAGCTGGCGGAGCAGCTCAACGCGCTGCAACGTATCAATGTCAGAGTGCAGGTAGCGCACCTTTACCCCGTTATCCAGGAGATAATCAGTCAAGTCCTCAGCCATGCGCTTCGTCAAGGTAGTGACCAGCACGCGCTCGTTCTTCTCCACCCGGACGCGAATCTCGTCAATCAGGTCGTCGATTTGTCCCTTCGTCGGTTTCACCGTGACCTTTGGATCGACGAGGCCTGTTGGGCGAATAACCTGCTCAACAAACTCGCCGTGTGCTGCTTCGAGCTCGTAATCGCCCGGTGTCGCGGACATGTACACCGTCTGCCCCACGCGCGATTCAAACTCATCGAAGGTCAACGGACGGTTGTCGACGGCACTCGGCAGCCGGAATCCGAATTCCACGAGGTTGCGCTTCCTCGACATATCGCCTTCAAACATTCCTCCAATTTGCGGGACGGTCACGTGGGACTCGTCGATAATTGTGAGGAAGTCTTCCGGGAAGTAGTCGATGAGCGTCGCCGGCGCCGATCCTGCCTCGCGCCCGTCCATGTGACGAGAATAGTTCTCAATGCCTGAGCAGAAGCCAACCTGCTGAATCATCTCGAGGTCATACTCGGTGCGCATCCGAAGTCGCTGAGCCTCAAGTAGTTTTCCGCGGTTCTCAAGGTCCTCTAAACGGTCTGCAAGCTCTTCTTTGATGGCTTCGATCGCCTTTTCCATTCGCTCTTCAGTGGCCACGTAGTGGGTAGCAGGAAAGATCCGAAGCTCATCTTCTTGGCTCAGCACGTCTCCCGTGAGCGGATGAATGTAATACAAGCTGTCAATCTCGTCTCCGAAGAACTCAACCCGAACCGCGACTTCCTCATACGCAGGAATGATATCGACGACGTCGCCCTTTACTCGGAACGTACCGCGTTTGAAGTCAATATCGTTGCGCTCGTACTGGATATCAACGAGTAATCGAAGGAAGCGGTCACGCTCAACCTCTTCCCCCACGCGCAGCACCACAGAGCGATCAAGGTAGGACTGCGGCGTACCAAGGCCGTAGATACAAGAGACTGACGACACCACCACTACGTCACGACGCGACAGCAATGCGGAGGTAGCTGAGTGACGCAGGCGTTCCACATCATCATTAATGGAGGAATCTTTTTCGATGTATGTATCCGTCTGAGCGATATATGCCTCTGGTTGGTAATAGTCGTAGTACGAGACGAAGTACTCAACCGCGTTATTTGGGAGGAGCTGCCGAAGCTCATTTGCTAGCTGCGCGGCGAGCGTCTTGTTCGGAGCCATCACGAGCGTTGGGCGCTGCTGCTTTTCAATCAGCCACGCTGCCGTCGCCGACTTGCCGGTGCCGGTGGCACCCATGAGGACGACGTCTTCTTCTCCCCGGTTGAGACGTTCATCTAGCTCTGCGATCGCTTTAGGCTGATCACCCGATGGCTCAAACTCCGAGACGACTTCAAAGGGCTTTTCTCGACGCTCGATCTCGCCTACTGGTCGAAACTCCGAATGTGCCAGGACCGGATGCTCTGCTGCAAATGCCATGCAGCTCAGTCTAATGACTCAACCAGATTCCTCAACGTTGATGCTGCAACAATTCTCGCTCGACATAGTCGACCAAAGCATCCACCTGCGGAGCGAGCTCAGACAACGGACCGTTATTGTCAATCACGTAGTCAGCGGCCGCGAGTCGATCGTCGTCATCAATCTGCCGTGCTATACGGGAACGGGCGTCTGCCTCCGATAGACCGCGCGATTGAACCAGTCGCCTCACTCGCTCTTCCTCATTCACGTCGACTACAACAGTGAAGTCCATCTGACGGTGCAGCCCAAGCTCTACAAGCAGTGGCATATCGTACACAGCAACCCGGGCTCCTTCAGCTTCAGCGGCGTCGAACTGCCGTGATGACTCCTTACGAATCGCAGGATGCGTAATCGAATTCAGCTTCTGCGTCTGTTCCTCCGAGGCAAACGCCCGCTGCGCCAGCAACTTGCGGTTCAAAGCGCCGGAAGCGTCCACCAGGTCATCGCCGAATGCAGCAGCCACCTCTTTTAGCGCATCGTTTCCTGGTTGCAGAACATCGCGCGCGATACGGTCAGCATCGACTACGACGAAGCCACGCTCGCGTAACAACGCGGCAACGGACGACTTTCCGCTTCCGATTCCTCCGGTAAGCCCAATTTTCAACATGCGTCACATAATAGGCGAAAACCCCTTCCTGAAATCCAGGAAGGGGTCGTCGATTAGCTAGTAAAGACTAGTTGCCAGCGAGCTTGTCGCGAAGTGCTGCGAGCTGCTCGTCAGATGCGAGCGACCCACCTGCGCTAGCGGTCTCATCCGCTGCCGGAGCTGCAGCGTTGGACTGCGAGGAGTAGTTCGCCTGGTCACCCGCCTGCTCTGCCGCCTCGGCAGCAGCAGCGCGATGACGCTCGATCTGTGCAGTGTGCGCCTGGAAGCGGCGCTCAGCCTCTGCGTAGCGAGCCTCCCACTGCTGACGAGCTTCGTCGAAGCCCTCCATCCACTCGTTGGTCTCCGGATCGAAGCCCTCTGGGAAGATGTAGTTGCCCTGCTCATCGTAGGAATCAGCCATGCCGTAGCGGGACGGATCGAACTCTTCGTTGTAGTCCTCGTCCGCCTGCTTCAGCGACAGCGAGATACGACGACGGTCGAGATCGATGTCGATGACCTTGACCATGACCTCTTCGCCAACGTTGACAACCTGGTCCGGTACCTCGACGTGGCGCTGTGCCAGCTCGGAGATGTGAACCAGACCCTCGATGCCCTCTTCGACGCGAACGAACGCACCGAATGGAACAAGCTTGGTGACCTTGCCCGGCACGATCTGGCCGACAGCGTGGGTGCGTGCGAACACGCGCCATGGGTCCTCCTGGGTCGCCTTCAGCGACAGGGAAACACGCTCACGGTCGAGGTCGACGTCGAGAACCTCAACGGTAACCTCATCGCCGACGGTGACAACCTCAGATGGGTGGTCGATGTGCTTCCAGGACAGCTCGGAAACGTGAACCAGACCGTCTACGCCGCCAAGGTCCACGAAAGCACCGAAGTTGACGATGGAAGAAACAACACCCTTGCGTACCTGACCCTTCTGCAGCTGGTGCAGGAAGTCGGAACGAACAGCGGACTGCGTCTCTTCGAGGTATGCACGGCGGGACAGAACCACGTTGTTGCGGTGCTTGTCCAGCTCGATAATCTTTGCCTCGAGCTCCTGGCCAATGTATGGATCCAGATCACGGACGCGACGCATCTCAACGAGCGACGCAGGCAAGAAGCCACGAAGACCGATGTCGAGGATGAGGCCACCCTTGACAACCTCGATGACCGTACCAGTAACTGGCTGGTCGTTCTTCTGCAGCTCCTCGATGGTGCCCCATGCACGCTCGTACTGAGCACGCTTCTTGGAGAGCAGGAGGCGACCTTCCTTGTCCTCCTTGGTCAGGACCAGGGCGTCGATCTCGTCGCCGACCTGGACAACTTCGTCCGGGTCAACGTCATGCTTGATCGACAGCTCACGGGTAGGGATAACACCCTCAGTCTTGTAGCCGATGTCAAGGAGAACCTCATCGTGGTCAACCTTAACTACGGTGCCGGAGACGATGTCACCATCATTGAAGTACTTGATGGTTGCGTCTACAGCGGCGAGAAATTCCTCAGGTCCGCCGATATCGTTGATTGCGACCTGTGGTGCGTTGGAAGTGCGCATAAGTTAAATGTGCTCCGAAATTGAAATAGGAGATCGTATTTGGACAGGGGCATATCATCTCTTACCAGTGCGGAAAGATCCCGCAATATGAGCCGGTGATGCCCTCCTATTACGACACCACGAGACCTATTGCCCAGATATGCTCGTGCAAGAATATCTCCTTTGCCCAGCTCGCGCAAATATCAACACTCGGATAAATCCCCATCAGGTCGACCGTTAAGGCAAACAACACGCCCTTCACCGAACTCGCCAACTGAGAACACCGTAAGTCCGCCGCACCGCCAATAAGACGCAAACTCGCAGATCAACGCAATACACTCGCCATCCTCCACCCCCTTAATTGGTCAATATTTTGTTTAATGTAGTCCATTTTTGGCCAATTCTCTTACGCTCCCCACAGACGTCTGTTAGTGTTTTCATTGCCACGATCAAGGCGCAGCAGCGATAGATAAGGCCGATCTAGAGCTGTGAAACCTCGCGAGGTGAACCGTGGCACCGCTTCTCGGGGGAACTCGGGGGAGGAAGCGGTTGATGGGGGAAGGCAGTCCCAGACGGATTGAGAAGGAGGCTCTGGGACCGTCTCGGGGCTATAGAGCGGAATAATGGGGGGCCGCTCTATAGCCCCACACTTCCCGCCCTAATGGCCAGCATCTTGCCAGTTCTCTCCGTATCCGGTAGAAACCTCGAGCGGCACGTTGAGCTCAATAGCGCGATCCATCTCCCGCTCAACAATCTCACGCACTTCATCGAGCTCACCCGGAGCGACTTCAACAACCAACTCGTCATGCACTTGCAACAGCACACGGGACTCGTAGTCAGCCAACGCTCGGTCAACGTGAATCATCGCTACTTTAATGATGTCTGCGGCAGTACCTTGAATAGGAGCATTCAGGGCCGCCCGCTCAGCATTTTCTCGGGCGACTCGGTTGTCGCTGTTGAGCTCAGGCAGGTAGCGTCGGCGCCCAAACACAGTTGCCGTGTATCCATCTTTTCTGGCCTTCTCGACGACCGAGTCCAGATAGTGCTTCACCCCACCGAAACGGTGGAAGTAACTCTCCATGATTTCCTTGGCTTCACCTGGCGAGATCGAGAGCTGCGCGGCAAGGCCGTACGCAGAGAGCCCATAGACCAAACCATATGACATTGCCTTGACCCGACGGCGTAGCTCGGGCGTCACGGCGTCGATAGCTACGTCAAATACCTGGGAACCGACGTAGTTGTGCAGGTCTTCGCCATCCTTGTACGCGGAGATGAGCCCCTTGTCCCCGGACAGGTGCGCCATCACTCGCATCTCAATCTGTGAGTAATCAGCGGTCAGTAGATACTCATACCCCTTACCAACGGTGAATGCTGCTCGAATCTTTTGGCCTGTCTCTGTACGGACGGGAATATTCTGCAGGTTTGGATCAGTCGAACTCAGTCGGCCCGTTGAAGTCACGGTTTGGTTGAAGGTTGTGTGAATTCGGCCATCACTGTGTACCGCCTTGATAAGCCCCTCGATTGTGGACTTCATCTTCTGATATTCACGATGTGCCAACAGATGATCAAGGAACGGATGCGGATTCTTTTCTGCAAGCGCCTCGATCTCCTTGGCTGCCGTCGAATACCCAGTCTTTGTTTTCTTGGTTTTAGGCAAGTCGAGTTTGTCGAAAAGAACGACAGAAAGCTGCTTCGGACTTGAAAGGTTGAGAGCTGGCTCGTCGACAAGCGTGCGGGCCTCTCCTTCTACCTGGGCAACCTTGTCAGTAAACTCCTTGCGAAGATTTTCAAGAGCTTCGACGTCAACAGCCACACCGACGTCCTCCATCCTGGCAAGAATGGGTACAAGCGGCAGCTCAAGGTCGGCATACAGCGCGTAAGAGTCGATTTCACGAAGTTCTTGAGCAAGATGTTGCGCCAGTTCCAGCACAGCAACGGCGGCATCAACCTGTGAAGTTTGATCCAACAGACTGAGTTGCTCTTGCCCTACGTCCAACTGTCGCTGCAAGTGACGCTGGTATACATCAGCCAGCGCATAGGTGCGCTGCCCCGGGCGAAGCAGGTAGGCAGCAATCGCTGTGTCATGCGCAATCCCGCTGAGTGTGATACCTCTGCCCCGCAGCATGTGATACATAGCTTTACCGTTGTGGAGGTACTTGGGGTCATCTGACTCCAACCAGTCCTTCAGCGCAACATCCTCTTCAGGGGTTAGCTCCGCTGTTTCGCGTTGGATGCCGTGCCGCTCCTTATCGACGATCCCAATCGCAGTAGCATCGCCGTTTGCCGGCAGCGGACTACCGTCCACATACAGCGCTAATCCTTGACCCCTATGGGAAGCGATCCATGCGTCCAACGGCCCTTCGTCGATCACAACTTCTGGAAGCTCCACAGGCAAATGCTCTTCGGCGTCCCCTTCCGTAGGAAGCGCGGATAGCACACGTTCGCGAAGATTCGTGCCGAACTCCAAAGAATCAAATCGCTTCGCAATAGCACCGATGTCTACGGCCTTTAGCTCCAAGTCATTTGGCGTAACAGGGAGCTCTACGTCGGTGACCATCTGCGTGAGTTCACGATTGAGCTGCACTTGCTCGATACGGTCTCGGAAGTTTTGACCTGCGACTCCCTTGATTTCATCCGCGTGGTTAACGAGTTCTGCAAGCGAACCGTATTGCGTGATCCACTTTGTCGCCGTCTTCTCCCCGACCTTCGGAACCGAGGGGAGGTTATCAGACGGGTCTCCCCGAAGCGCCGCAAAATCCGGATACTGTGCCGGAGTCAGCCCGTACTTCTCCTCGACCTTGTCCGGAGTGAAACGTGTCATCGTCGAAACCCCGCGCATCGGGTACAACAGCGTCGTTGAATCGTCTACCAGTTGTAGGTAGTCACGGTCCCCTGAAACCAAGACAATTTCGAAATCCTGATCAGCGCGAGCCAGGTGCACCAGCGTCGCCACGATATCGTCAGCTTCAAAATTCTCCTTCGACAAGCTGATGATTCCGAGGTCCGCAAGACACTCCTGAATCAGCGGAACCTGCCCCTTAAACTCTGGCGGAGTGGATTCGCGCTGAGCTTTGTACTCCGGAAAACGTTCCGTTCGAAACGTCTTGCGCCCCACATCGAACGCCACACCAATATGCGTCGGTGCTTCTTGCGCCACAACGTTGGCGAACATCGACAAGAAGCCATACACCGCATTCGTTGTTTGGCCACCGGTCGTCGAAAAGTTTTCAGCAGGCAGAGCGTAGAACGCTCGAAATGCCATGGAGTGTCCGTCAATGAGCAATAACCGTTTCTTCACGGCCCCTAGTGTAGACGTACGTCCCGACATGACGACTCAAACAAGAAAACCCGGCTCGTGGCCGGGTGTTGTGCCCCAGGTGAGACTCGAACTCACACTGGACGGGTTTTGAATCCGTTGCCTCTGCCAATTGGGCTACTGGGGCGACGTCGCAAAGTATATAGCAGGCAGGCGCTCCGGCGTGAATCGCAGCGCGAAATCACCTAAATCGCCAGTTCACTGCGGGTATCTAGAATCTGTCAGGTAGGGTGATGAGCGCCGTATAGTGAGTAGAGCGCAGGAGGGCACAGTGACACCAGTTCTGATGGGGATTTTCCTGGCCATATTTGCCGGTGCAGCGCTCCAACGAATTTCAGGAATGGGGCTCGGACTAATTGCGGCCCCCGCACTCTCTGTCTTACTCGGCCCGGTATCCGGCGTGCTCATGGTCAACGTATTAGCCACCGCCAACGCGATTGCCAACACCTATTCCATGCGCGAGCGCGTTGATTGGAAACGCTTTGCCCCAATTGCTGGAACCCTTGTTTTGGGTGCGGTACCCGGCGCATTCCTCATACGGGCAGTTTCAGCTAGCTTGCTTCTAATCATCGTTGGCGTTCTATTGTTGATCGCGCTCGGCACAGTGACGTTGGGAAAGCGCTACATACCGAATATTGAAGGCACCGTACCTTCTGTTATCGCAGGTTCAGTTGGTGGTTTCATGAACACGCTGGCGGGAGTAGCTGGCCCATCAATCACCGTGTACGCTCATGCGGCACGCTGGCCTAAGGAGATCTACGCAGCTACGCTCCAGCCAATCTTCCTGGTCAGTGGCGCTCTCTCTTTCGCCATTAAGGAAATCACTGGTGCAGCAAACCTCTCCGCGGTGACTCCTGAAACGTGGGTGGTTGGCATTGTTGCGATGGTGCTGGGCATCGTCGTTGGCACCCGCATGGCAGCACGAGTGCCGGTACAAGTGGGATACCGTATCGCGCTCGCTTTGGCGATTTTCGGTGGGTTCACCGCACTCGTTCGCGGGTTGCTTGGTGCCGGAGCGTAGCCCCCAAACCAACACAATTGCGCGCAGGAGCCCGAACCGCACAGCGCCTATTTGCTGTCTGCCCCAAGCACCACAATCACTGATCTGACATTCGGGTAAGACTTTCTCCGAGTAATGGACATTTCATTCCCGAATGAATAGTATGAAAGTCATGGGTAGGCCACGAGAGTTTAATGAAGATGAAGTAGTTCGTAAGGCGATACAGCTTTTTGGCGAACAGGGATTCACAGCACTGTCTGTTGACACAACCCTTTCGTACCTTGGGTTAAATCGTTCAAGCTTCTACAAGATCTTCGGATCCAAGCACGGCCTTTTGAGAACCGCGTTGGAGGCAGTTTGCCAAGGCGCCAAGGCCGGTGAAGTGACACCCGAAGCCAAGAGCCTCGTTGCAGTCACGCTAGTGGAAGTAGCGCCCATGAACCAAGAGCTACGGCCCCTGATCCTCGAAGCAAACGCTCTTTGCTTCGAGGAGAATCCGACGGCACTTGGCAAGCACCTGCTAGACCGCGCGAGCGGTAGACCGATAGGAGAAGCACGATGAGAAACAACAATCTCGAGTTCACCGACACAGCCCTTGTCGTTGAACTACTTGGCCTGGACAAGATTTGGTCGCTCAAAGGATGCATCGACATCCCCTGGGAACATGTACGCGGAGCCACGCACGACCCGGGCATGAAGAACGAGCCCAAGGGGTTTCGCTTTCCTGGATTAAGGATGGGAGAAAAGCTGGCAGGAACTTTCCACTCAAATGGTGAAAAGTTGTTTTGGAATGTCAGCGGATTCGAAAACACAGTTGTTATCGAGCTAAAAGACGAGGAATTCGACCGTCTGGTTCTCACAGTTGATGACCCTGTAACAGCCGTCGAACGCATCAACGGTCTGGCCTCAGCAAAATAGAGCTATTAGCGGATACATAACAAGGTAAAAAATATTCGCTAGCCGTTGAAAGAGACGTGCGGAGGTATATAAGTCAGCCGTATCTAGGCAAGGAGCGGGGTCGGAGAAAAGACTCCGACCCCGCTCCTTGTGCCCCAGGTGAGACTCGAACTCACACTGGACGGGTTTTGAATCCGTTGCCTCTGCCAATTGGGCTACTGGGGCGTGCCTGCTCAATATAGCGCACGGCGCGAGCAGAACAACAATCGGACGCCGTTAAGGTCAGCGCACAGTAGAGCCGGGTTGGTTTGGTAGCAGATCAAACTCATCGATCGCCTCGAACGAGGCCTGCGCGTCATCTTCCGAAATGACGTCCATCGCGAATCCATTCTGGATGAGCACCCACTGCCCCACCTCAACTTCTGGGAGATATGCGAAGCAGCATGGCCGCTCCTCACCCTTCATATCGATGGCCCCCATCGGCATGGGGCTGGACAGGTCGCCAGTGCTGAGCACTTTCGCTGGAACTCCAAGACACATCGCTACATCATTTCCTTTCAATGTTGATGTTCATGGCGCCTTCCGGTGCCGAGGTGCACGGCAGGCAAGGGTCTGCGCTACGGATCGCATGCTCCATCTCCGCGGAAGTCGATGCCTCTGTGAGCATCCGAGCAAGCCATCCCTCATTTTGCGCGGTAGGGCTCAAAATCTGGCAATCGATCAGATTGCCGTCTTCCACAGTGTAGCGGTGCACCAACAAGCCTCGAGGACCATCAACGATGCCCGTTACGGTGCCATCGCGCAGTGAATTATCGACGACGACCGGCTCAGCCAACAGCTCAGGAACCTGCAAAAGCTTTTCGATATCGTCGAGTACCGAGCGCACAAGCGCAAACTGGGCGTCGCGCGCGCTCAGATGGGGGAATCGCGCAACTGGGCCTACCCGGTAGTCGCGCCAGTGGCCGTCGATAAGTACCTGGGGCCGCGGGGTGATAGCACCGGGGTGCTGCTCTCGAACGTGCTCATAGAAATCATGCGCTGGGAACACATGCAGCTCACCCTCGAAACGCGCGGCAATGCACTCTCCTAGTGGATCTGCTGCGCCGTCAGCATCACACGCGAAAAGGTCGGCAAGCTTTGGAGGATGCTGTTCCACAGGCTCAACCGGTTGGGAAGGCAAGAGACTACGGATCGTCGAGACGCCTTCAGCTGCGCGCTTGACCTCATCGGCATCGGCGTGTGCGTGCACTCCCCCAGGAATCGCAACATCGGGAAAGTGACCCGGACAACCGGCGGCACGCAGCACCAGCTTCGCAAACTTGCGGATCTCTAATCCGTGGTCAGGCAGCAGGCGCGGTGCGAGCGTGTCAAGGACCGAACCCGCATGAAGAAGGCGCCGGAGCTGCACGGCCTGCTCGCTCATCGAATCGCTCGACCCAACAAGTTGGTCAAGTGCTCGCATCCCCGCCAAGTGGTGCGTTACCGGGCACAGCCCACAGAGTCGCGTCACGATAGTCGGAACTTCGCTCGCGCGCTTGCCCACTAACAGCTTGTCTACGCGCGGCACGCCGGCGATGTCGAAGCGTGCCGTGCGTTCACTTCCCTCGCCTTCGACAATAACTGTCGCTGCAAGCGGATCGATGACGGCGTCAAGAAACAACTTCTCTGACAAATTCCATGCTCCTTACTCGCGTTGCCTACCCCAATTGAACATAATGGGGGTATGCATGAATTGAGTCTACTTCGCGGGGTAATCGATGCAGTGAACGAGTCGGTGCCCGGCCGAAACGTCCTGGCGGTCGGTATGAAAGTAGGCACGCGCTCCGGGGTTGATGTGTATGCGCTTCGCCAAGCATGGGATCTTGCACGCGTCGATACAACGTGTGCTCAAGCCCGGCTCGACTTGGACATTATCCCCGCGGCAGTCTGGTGCCCTCAATGTGAAGATACCGTCGAGATTGACGAATACTTCGCGCTGCGATGCCCTAAATGTGACACCCCCACTGCAGATCTGCGTGGGGGTGACGAGTTCCAAGTTACTTGGGTTGATGTTGAGTAGCTTCTGCTGTCCACTCCTTTAGCAGCTGCCGGGCCCGCTGCACTGCTTCTGGAATTGCAGCACTGGTCTCCTCACTCAGCGATGTACGGAATTCGACGTCGCGCGCCGTGATACCCACAACCGCCACGTTGTCGGGTTCTTGACCTGTGAGGCGCGCGGCGCTCAACAGGTCCAGCAGTCCCACCTGGTGAGGCGATAGCTGCTGTTGCAATAGGCGCGGAATTTGATCACCGACGAGCACAGCCACATCACCTGGCTGGCCCTGTTTGAGCCCATCGAGCACCAGCAGGTAGTCGGCGTCCTGCACCATGGGTAGGATCTCCATGCCAGACGTTCCTCCATAGATGAAGTTCACACCCTGGATCGGGTCCGCCTCAAGCTCGCGGAGGATGGCCAGCCCAACTGCGTCATCCGCCATGATCTCGTTTCCAATGCCAATGACGTTGATAGTGACGCCATCAAGCGTCACCAGCTCAGGCGATGGCACCGGGACATCTGGCGCAGGACGAAGCTTCCTCGTGACCGTCATACTCTACTCAACCTCAGGACCGTCAACCGGCTTCGTGCCCTTCGGCAACCAAACACCGCCGTTGATCATTGCAGACAGGCCACCGTGGCGCTCCGTCGCATCGGCACGGAACACAAGGTAGACGTGCAGAATGACGAAAGCCCAAATAATGAACATGATCAATGCATGCACCAAACGGAAGTATGGGATGCCGATCCATTCCACGGGTGCAGCCATGAGCCGCCAGAACCAGCTATCCTGCTTTGGCAAACCGAAAAGCGCAAGACCAGAGTAAATCTGCACCATGCACATGGCGTAAATGCCCGTGTACGCCGTCTGCTGGAGACCATTGTGGCCAACACGTGGTGGCGGTTCGTTCGTAAGGAGCAGGTAGTATTTCGTCTGCTCCCACATCAACTTCAGATCATCTTGGCTTCGCACTGGCCACAGTGCCCGCCACTTCATCTGTCGTGTTTGAGCGAACACCATAATGGCTAGGCGCCAGATAGACAGTGCGATCCACGCGAAGGCTGCAATGAAGTGGATGAGACGGTTCCAGCCCATGAGCATTCCGGCATCGTGAGCATTCGAAGGACCGAAGAATGGATCCATGATGTAGTAACCAGTGATCGTCATCATGATGATCAAAATCATGTTGATCCAGTGCTGCCAACGCAGTGCAACCGGCCACATCTCGATGCGGGTGTAGCCGCCCTTGGATACAGGACGCGGACGGACATGGTCGCCGATGCCGAATGCAATATAGCCTTTGAGTACAAATTCACCGGTCTTGTCGCCATCTACAGGTGCAACGGCGACACCCATGCATCGATTGCCGAACTTCGAAACAGTGTCGACGTTCTGCATCATCGTCTTCATCTCATGCTTATCCCATGCAGATGCTTGAACTACCGATGCAAGGTCTCCACGCATGACCGCTACGTCCTGGCGCTCGCCGAGCAACTTTGCGTTACGCACGACCGAAAGCGAGTACTTTCGGCTTGGCGTCGCGGGGCTGAAGCTCTCCACGGTGCCGTAGACGTAGTCGGGGTCAACAGCACGCAGCAGCGCCTGATCAACAGGATCTGGCGAGTTTGCCGGCTGCGACGATGCCAGGCGCAACAGTGTTTCCGCACCGATATCGTCTATCGGCCGTGATTCTGTGACGCTCAACACCAGATTTTTATCTGGAGCGATCTTGCGAGTCTCAGGCACGCCACCCGAGCTCGAAGAAGCACGGTTTAGCTGGGTGCTCATTGCGTGATCACCTTCACAAGTTCATTGCCTTCCGTGTCCAGCAGGTGCACAGCACAGGACATGCATGGATCAAACGAGTGGATGGTGCGAAGTACCTCTAGCGGTTCCTCTGGGTTGGCCAGCGGGTGCTTGCCATTCGCCAGAGATTCCTCGTATGGGCCCATCTTGCCCTCAGGATCACGACCACCGGCCAGCCAGGTGGTCGGCACGACGGCCTGGTAGCGCTCCGTCTTACCATCCTTGATCTTGGTCCAGTGGCTGAGAGAGCCACGGGCGACTTCCATCATGCAGAAGCCTTCTGATTCCTTCGGCCAGGAAGAAGGTTCCCACTTGCTGGAGTCGAAGACGTCGTAGTCACGCTTGCGCAATCCTTCGATGAACTCGGGCAGCAACACATTGGTCATGGCCTCAGAAGTCGTTACAGCTTCCAGAGCACGAGCCAGCGTACGGCCACCGGTCGAATTCAGCTGTTCGAGCTTAATGCCGAGCTTCTTCAGCGCATCATCAACGAGGCGCTTCGTGCTTGGCTCGTTCTGAGCATATGCGAGCAGGATACGGGCAACTGGGCCAACCTGAACGACGTGGCCGTCGTAACGCGGCGCCTTAGACCAGGTGTACTCCTCGTTATCGCCGAGCCATTTATACGGCAATTTAGGACCGGTGTAATCGGCGATAGTGTCGCCCTCAAATGGGTGTTTGCCTTCGTTCTTGTCATCCTGTGCGAACCATGCCGAGGAAACGTATTCCTTGAACAGGTCCGGATTGAGCTCATGGACCTTGGAGTAGTCACCGTTGAGCAGTACACCCGGAGTGATGTCCGTGTGCGTGTACCCCATGGTTCGCTCCATGTGATCACCACGAACTGTTGCGCCAGCCATACCAACCGCGAGGAAGTTCGGGGCAGCCGCACCAATATCAAAGTAGTCCTTGTACACGCCCATGATCGCCATTGCGTCAGGCAGGTACACACCGTTGATGAACTCATGGATCTCTGCGACCCAGTTCTTGATTTGGTCAATCGAAACCTGGTTGACCGTCTCTGACTTATCCTGATCGATCGTGCAGGCCATACCCCCGACGAGGAAGTTCGGGTGCGGATTCTTACCGCCAAACACCGTGTTGATGCGGATAATCGAGCGCTGGAACTGCAACGCATCGAGGTAGTGCGAAACCGCCATCAAGTTTGCTTCTGGTGGCAGACGGTAGTCCTCGTGGTCCCAGTAACCACCGGTAAAGATAGAAAGCTGACCGGAATCAAGAACCGAGTTCAAGGTGTCTTTCACCTGCTGGAACTTGTCGACGGAGTTGAGCTTCCAGTTTGAACCAATCGATTTCGCAAACTCGACTGCCTTCTCTGGGTCAGCCTTTGCTGCGGAGACAACGTTCACCCAGTCAAGGGCGTGCAGGTGGTAGAAGTGCACAACATGGTCGTGGATTTCCTGGCTTGTCAGGACGAGGTCACGAATAAGCTGCGCTTGCTTTGGGATGTGGCTTCCAATCGCATCCTCGACGGCAACAACACTTGCCAGGGAGTGGACGCCAGTGCAAACACCACAGATACGGCCAACAAACGCCCAGACGTCGCGTGGATCTCGACCTTCTACAATCTTCTCAATGCCGCGGAACATCGTAGTCTCGCTCCAAGCGTTGGTGATGGTGCCGTCTTCGACTTCCATCTCCATGCGGAGGTGACCCTCGATACGCGTCAACGGGTCTACAACAACTCTTTCAGCCATTTTTAGTTGCTTTTCCTTTCAATCGTCGTGAACGCCGCTTACGCGGATGGGTTGGGTCGGTGGTGTCCATCAGTATCGGTGGTGGTCGCGAACGCCTGATCACCTTCTGCCATAAGTGCCGAGATATCCTCGGGACCGTCTTCTTCGCCAAAGGCCGCAAGAGGCTGAACTTCGCCACTCTTGCGACGGATGCCAACCTCCTTGACTACGCTGAGTGCGCCATGGACTGCGGTACCAGCGGCGGCGACACCGATGAGGCCGAGGCCAATCTTGCCAGCGGAAGCTTCTTGACCGAATGCACGAACATTCGGCAGTTCCTCGTAGAACGGAGTAAACCGGTCAAAGAAGTCCTTTTCCGTACAACCAATGCACGGGTGACCAGCGCCGATCGGCCAGCCGGACTTGAGGTTCCATTGGATGATCGGGCATGGCGAGAAGGTCGATGGCCCCTTGCAACCAACTTCATAGAGGCACCAGCCATTACGAGCGCCTTCGTCATCAAACGTGCGCACGAACTGGCCCGCATCGAAGTGTGGACGCTTCGGACAGGAATCGTGAATGCGCTGATCGTACGCAAAGAGTGGACGACCCTCTGCATCCACCTTTGGTGGCTCACCGTGGGTCAGCAGGTAGGTGATTGTTGCGGTGATAACTTCACCGATAGGCGGGCAACCAGCCACGTTGATGACTGGCTTATCCTTGATAATTTCGTCAACACCCACTGCCCCGGTCGGGTTTGGACGAGCAGCCTGCACTGAGCCATACACTGCACATGCACCCACGGAAAGGATTACGGTTGCGTTCTCTGCGGCTTCGCGGAGAACTTGCTCGGCGCTCTTGCCGCCGATCTGGCAGTATGCGCCACCTGCACCAGTTGGAACAGAGCCGTTGACCACCAGAATGTGCGGTTCCTTGTTCATCTCTTCCAGTGCCTGCTCGGCTGCGTGCCCTGATGCAGCCATCACGAGCTCGTTGTAGTTCATCGACAGCTGGTTCAAGACGAGGTCCTCAACTGTGGAGGAACCGGAACGAAGCACCGACTCCATACAGCCGGTGCACTCCTGTAGCTGAAGCCAAGCAACCATTGGCTTCTTTACATCACCGAGCGCCTCGGCAATTACCTCAGTCTCTTCAGCGTTGGCGCGTGAGGCAAGCGGCGCACCCACTGCAAACACTGCAGCCATAGAGCTGCACATTTTAAGGAAGTCTCGACGCTTCACCCCCTTCTTCGACAGGTTTTCCCAAAGCGTTCCACTCTGCCAAGTGTCTTGTAGAAGCATCGATTTTCCCTCTCATGCGAGAGCCATGTGCCGGCACATACTCCGGCCCATACCCCTCAAATGAACGTGTACAGATTCCATCAGCGGTCAAGCTGCATGCTTAACGCATCTATAGGGCCAGGGTATCAAGACATGAAAGTAATTCCGGTGTCGTGAAGTCGGCAGGGCTAGAAATCTACCCCCGATTGGGACATAAGCCACTCATTCCACTCGTCTAATCCTTCCCCGGTTGTAGCTGAGGTAAGGATTACCTTCACTCCAGGATTCACCTTCTCAAGATTTTCCTTGAACAGATCGAGATCGAAATTCAGGTAAGGCAGCAGGTCAACCTTGTTTACGACGACCACTTCGACACTCCGGAACATGACCGGGTACTTCAGCGGCTTATCCTCCCCCTCGGTAACTGAGGCAACCATTACCTTATGATGCTCTCCAACTTCAAATTCAGCCGGACACACTAGGTTGCCAACATTTTCAATCAGCACCATATCGACATCATCGAGGTTGAGCCCCTTTAAAGCATGCGCAACCATCGGAGCATCGAGGTGGCACTCGCCCCCAAACCCGTTCCCGGTATTGAGCAGACTTACCTGTGCACCGAGGTTTTCCAAGCGCTCTGCGTCTAACGCAGTTTCGATGTCACCTTCTATAATCCCGAAACGGATTTTGTCCGCGAGCGCTTCCAAGGTTTTACGCAGCAGCGTCGTCTTTCCTGCTCCCGGGGAGCTCATCACGTTGATGCAAACCACGCCGTGCTCTTCAAACGCGGAACGGTTTGCGGCCGCTTTTACATCGTTTTCCGTGAAAATATCCTCAAGCACCGCGATGCGTTCACGTCCAGTGTCATACCCAGTGTGGTCTCCGTGCTCAGAGTGCTCCGCATCTACTCCCACGTGGAGGTGATCGTGTTCGTGGTGGTGCGTGTGATCATGCGAATGATCGTGGCTGTGAACAGTCCCGTCGTCGTGGCGGTGGAAACGTCCCATGCTTCTTTTCTCCTTCTTAACGGTCAGATGTCACATCAATGTCTACGACAGCGAATTCCTCGCCCGTAATCACACTCGTGGGAGCGTTGCATTCCTGGCATCGGACGTCGAGATACTCATTGGGGTCGAGTATTCTTCGATGCCCGTTGCTGCACTCGATCTCGGCTGGAACCCAGTCGATCCGCAGCTCCGACTTTTCCATGAGGCTCCCCTTTGTGACGAACCCCCAGGCATACTCGAGTGATTCCGGCACGACTTGTCGCAGCGCACCGATTCGGAGGTGCACCGACAGCACCGTTCGTCCGCGCGCTGCGCGCTGAACTGCTGACGCTAACTGATGACTTAATGCAACTTCATGCACAGCACCTAGCCTAGGCGATTATTCAAGAAGTTTGTAGAGTATGCAGCATGGGAGCACAGAGCAGAGTCCGCGTCTTTCTCGAAGGCATTGTCCAGGGGGTGGGAATGCGTCCGCACGTCGCGCGAATCGCACAACGCTTCGGCCTTACTGGACTTGTCGGCAACAACGAGCGCGGAGTCTTTATCGAGTTTCAGGGCGACGCAACAGCACTCCACAATGCGCAGAAGACGCTTATCGACGAGCTCCCGCCTCTCGCTCACATTTTGGATAGCCAAACGTCTCCACTCCCACTCGTATACGGCGAAACGGGGTTTCGGATTGTCGAGTCAGAACATGTCGAGGGAGAAAAGACACTCATCTCTCCTGACATGACAACCTGTGAAGCCTGCCTAGCCGATATTGATGACCAAGACAATCGGCGCTACCACTACCCATTCACCACTTGCACACACTGCGGACCACGTCTCTCCATCATTACTTCGCTCCCCTACGACCGCGCGACTACCACCATGCGCGAATTCCCTATGTGTACACAATGCGAGGAAGAGTACACAAACCCAGACGACCGGCGGTTTCACGCCCAACCAATTAGCTGCCCACATTGCGGCCCTACTTTGTGGTGTACGGATGCCAACGGTGCCGTCCTCGCCGAAACGCGAACGGATGCGCTTGCATTGGACCCCGGCAAATTCGACGAGCTCGTGCTTAAGGTTCAAAACGCCTGGGAATCTGGTGCGGTCGTCGCGGTCAAAGGGATTGGTGGCTTTCACCTGATGTGCGCGGCGAAAAACGAAGAGGCCGTCGAAAAGCTGAGGGAGCGCAAGCGCCGACCCGACAAGCCTCTCGCGGTGATGGTGCCAAATCTCGACGCCGCCAAATCCATTGCAACACTCAGTAAAGAAGCGGAGGATCTTTTGGCATCGCCGTCACATCCGATCGTGTCTGTTCCGCTTCACGAAGGAGCACTCTGCGAAGGTATTGCGCCTGGTTTGAGGGAAGTAGGCCTCATGCTTCCATATTCGCCACTGCACCATCTGTTGGTTGACCGACCTGTGGTAGCTACCTCGGGCAATCTCAGCGGCGAGCCTTTATGCGTCACTAATGAAGAGGCACTTCGGAAACTTACGCACCTCGCGGACATGTTTGTGCTCCACGATCGTGAGATTTATGTGCCCGTGGAAGACTCGGTCTACGTCGATACGACGCTTGTTCGGAGGTCTCGCGGACTGGCGCCGATTCCAATGCTGCTCGACACTGAGCGAAAGCCCACTGTCCTAGCGGTAGGGGGCGAACTCAAGAACACGGCGACTCTAGCCGTTGGGCGGTACGCACACGTCTCCTCGCATGTAGGCGATATGGGGTCATGGGATGCTCAGCGGCACTTCGAAAAAATGGTAAAACAGCTCTGCTCAATACAAGGCGCACAACCCGACGTTGTTGTGTGCGACATGCACCCTGGTTACCAAACTTCGATGTGGGCGCAGCGTTACGCTGACCAGCGTGACGTCGAGCTCATTGAGGTCCAGCATCACCACGCACATGCACTGTCACTGTTGGCTGAGCATCAGCGACTATCGACGCCCGCCGTCGTCGCAGCTCTCGACGGCACCGGCTACGGAACGGACGGCACCATTTGGGGTGGCGAAATACTTCATGTAACCGACGATGGCAACGCCGAGCGGCTCTGGCACCTACCACCATTTTCCCTCGTCGGTGGCGACAAAGCGGTGCGAAATCCGTGGCGGATTGCGCGCGGTCTCGCGCATAGCTGGCAGCTCGAAGACCTCAGCGTGCCTCCTGAGGTTGATCTAGACGAGTTGCGATTAGTCGACTCTCAGCTCAGCAGCGGGTTCGGCACCACTGCAACAACTTCGATGGGACGACTCTTCGACGCGTTCGCATCGATACTTCAGGTCCAACAATCGGTGAGCTACGAAGCGCAAGCAGCGATGGAGCTTGAGGCTCTCGCAGGCAAGTCTCGCCTTTCGTCGGCAGAAGCGCTTGACGCAATCGAAGACATTCGATCGTTCCCGCATCTTGCACAATGGGTGATCAACGCAACCCTAGATGGAACACGCCTCTTCGAAGACATTGCCCGGATTGCACACGCAGGCATAGCGACACTCGTTGCTCGCTCGCTTATTGACGCCGCCCAAGAAGAAGCTACCGAGGTCATTGGCATCACGGGGGGCTGCGCCGTCAACCGCATTTTGATGACCGACATCTTGCAAGTATTCCGGCACCAACGCCCATCATTGACGGTGTTAACGCATAAAAAAGTGCCCGCCACTGATGGCGGGCTCAGCCTCGGCCAGGCGGCCGCAGGAAGGCTCTGGTCGCGGTAGCGAACCCATGCAGCCTCAGGAACTTAACAGATTCGTGGCAACGGATCGCCAACCAGTTTGTCGACCATACGGGTACCACCAAAGCCGGTGACCAACACTACCGCTGCAGCTGGTTCCTCGACGATCTTTCCAACCACCGCCGCCCCTTCAGCGCCTGCTGCATGCAGCGCCGCGAGTGCTTGGTCGGTCTGGTCTTCCGGCACCACCGCCGTAAACGTTCCTTCGTTCGCGACGTAGAGCGGATCAATGCCCAGCATGTCGCAAGCTGCGCGCGTCATCGGCTGCACAGGGATCTTCTCGTCGTGCAGTGCAACGCCGTAGCCAGTTGATTCTGCAAGTTCGTTCATGACTGTCGCTAGACCACCACGTGTGGCGTCACGCATCCAACGAGTCTCGGGGGCATCGGCGAGCATCGCCCGCACCAAACTTGCGACCTCGCGCGAGTCGGACTCGATCGGTGCTTCGATTGCGAGGTCTCCGCGGGCCATCATGACCGCCATACCGTGGTCTGCGATCGGGCCAGAAACGATAATCCGGTCACCAGGCTTGACTTTTGCAAAACCGAGTTCCCGTCCAGCAGGTACTACGCCGATGCCTGCTGTATTGATATAAATCTTGTCCCCAGCACCCTTCGGAACTACTTTTGTGTCGCCAGTCGCAATCTGTACTCCGGCGCGTTCTGCTGCGGTGCGGAGATTCTGCGCGATCCGGCGAAGCGTCTCTACTTCAAGCCCTTCTTCCAGAATGAAACCCACCGAAATATACTTCGGCTCCGCACCACCCACGGCAAGATCGTTGACGGTACCGTTTACCGCGAGATCCGCGATGGATCCACCCGGGAACTCTATCGGGTTCACCACATAGCTGTCGGTTGTAAACGCCAGCGTCCCGCCGTTCAAATCGAGGTCCAACAGCGTCGAGTCTTCCCCCTGTGAGAGCAGATCGTTGCCGTACTCGTCGAAAAATACCTGCTCTAGCAGTGTCGCGCTCGCCTTTCCGCCCGCCCCGTGTGCGAGCGTGACATATTCATCCTTCAAGCGTCCGCCACGACGACGCACTCGAGCAATGTTGTCATTGACCTTGGACTCATCAACATTGAGGCGGTTTTTAGGCTGCACAGCACTTTCCTTTTCTTATTTTCGCAACTAGCCACCGTGTGGAATTGCTACGAATAGTTCCGTGTGTGAATTCTACCGCCGGTACCGTGTTTTGGGTTTTCGGGGCTTGAAGGTTGTGGGTGACGCGCATAGTTAGCTTGCTGGGTACTTTTAGAAATGCACAAATCATGGGCAATAATGTAAAACGGAATAAGCACGAAAAAGTGTGAAAATAATGCAATCGATGGAAGGCTCTGCTTTATGTGTCTGGGAGTACCAGCGCAGGTTGTCGAAATTAAGGATCCCACCCGCGCAACAGTCAGCATCTCGGGAGTAACCCGTGCAATCTCCACTGATCTTCTTGTTGAAGAAGGACTCGAGGTCGGCGAATGGGTGCTGGTACACGTAGGATTTGCGCTGTCAAAAATTGACGAGGATGAGGCCGCGACAACCCTGCAACAGATTCAACAACTCGGTGCAAATACGTTTGAGGACGAGCTCGATTCGTTTACAACCTCAAGAATCGACTAAGCCACCGCCCCCTACGTTCCTAAGAAAGGACCCCACATGAAATTCGTCGATGAGTTTCGTGACCCAGCCGCAGCTCGCCAACTGATTGCAACCATTGAGGAACAGGCGAAGCAACTCGACCGCCCGATTAAGCTCATGGAAATCTGCGGTGGGCATACCCATACGATCTACCGCTACGGCCTGGAAAACCTTCTCCCAGACTCCATCGACCTCGTTCACGGACCTGGTTGCCCAGTCTGCGTCATTCCGATGGGCAGGGTCGATGACGCACTCTGGCTTGCAAACCAGCCTGACGTTATCTTGACCACGTTCGGCGACATGATGCGTGTTCCAGGCTCCGAGGAGTCACTGTTGCAGGCTCGTGCACGTGGTTGCGACGTTCGCTTTGTCTACTCTCCACTGGACTCTCTCAAGATCGCGGAGGAGAACCCGGATAAGCACGTTATCTTCTTCGCAATTGGCTTTGAGACGACGACGCCATCCACCGCTGTAACGCTAACCGCCGCCAAGCAACGCGATATCCCAAACTTCTCAGTCTTTTCTAACCATGTGACCATCGAGCCACCACTGCGTGCAATCGCCAACGGGGGCGTCACGGAGGTTGACGGCTTTATCGGACCCGGCCACGTAGCAACTGTGGTCGGCACAAAGGCTTTCGATTTCCTGGCTGAAGAATTTAACCGGCCAGTCTCCGTTTGCGGCTTCGAACCTCTGGATATTCTTCAGGGCGTTGCCCAGTTGCTGGAGCAGTTTACGTCGGGCGACATTGCCGCGGGCAAAGCACGCGTCCAAAACCAGTACGCCCGCGTCGTGCGCCCAGAGGGCAACCCTTCAGCGCAAGCACTCTTGGATAGGGTCTTCGATATACGGGACGAGTTCGAGTGGCGTGGCCTTGGAACCCTTCCCCATTCCGGAATGGCCATCTCTGAAGAGTTCGCCAAGTGGGATGCGGAGCGCATTTTCGATGTGCCCGGCAACCGAGTCGAAGACCCCGCGGCATGTGAGTGCGGGTCTGTCCTGACCGGCCACATCAAGCCGTGGCAGTGCAAGGTCTTCGGTACCGCCTGTACGCCGGACACCCCGATTGGTACCTGCATGGTTTCCCCAGAAGGAGCCTGTGCCGCATATTACAACTTCGGAAGAATAGATAAAATCACCACTTCTTCCCTCTCTTAGATTAGTAAACCCCCAGGTCAGAACTGCCTGGGGGTAAAATCTTTCGATTTGTTAGCGCAAAACTGTCCGAGTGGGTATTATTCACTCATGCGCAAACGTATCACGGCCGCGGTCACCGCGGCTTCTCTCATTGCAACGGCTTCGGTGGTCAGCCCTTCCGCACTTGCGGAAATCCCAGCCCCCGAAGCACCTGCTACAAGTTCGATAGACTCTGATAAAGACGCCGGTGAAGCTTCTAGCGCGTCCGAGGGCGAAAAGAAGAGCTCCCTGGATCAAGACCCAGAGAACGACCCTCTCTACATTCCGCCCGAAAAGAACCCCGTGCAGAAAATCTCCAGTTCTGAACTGTTCCTCAAATGGACTGATGACATGCCAGAGGGCGAGGGCAAGGACTTTGTTCAGGGATGGGCGAAGGGGTCGTCGATACCAAGCACCGCAAACCCGCTCGAATGGACTAAAGCTGAGGTACAGGGATCTTCGAATATGGTCCGTGGATTGTTCACTGGTAATTTTGCTCAAAGTTCTCAGGGCTCAAGCCAAGCGACAGCACCAGTGCTTCTCGCAATGTTGAGTGTGTTTCTGGTTGGACAAACGGTAGAGCTCATCATGCGTGAGCTGCGATCGCTTCCAACCCCACGCTAGAAACAATCCCAAACAAGGTCGAAAACAATGAACCAAAACAAACGCTTTGGCAAGGCGACGAGGGTCCTCAGCGCGTTCACGTTGATGATGGGCGTTGGTCTTCTCAGTGGCTGCGTAACCAACGTGGAAGGTGGCAACCCAGATGGGTGGGAGCCTATTGAGCCTGCTACCGTTCCTGAGATTGCGGCGATGGTCCCCGAGAATGTCTCGAAAGACGGCAAATTCTCAATTGGCGCCAACCCACCATTCGCCCCCTTCGAGTTCAAAGACTCACAAGGTAATTTGATCGGGCTGGAGCTTGACCTCGGGCGCGCGCTTGCCTCAATCATGGGTCTCGAATTCGATCCACAGGAGATGGATTTTTCTATGATCCTACCTGCGGTTCAGGCAGGCAGCCTTGACGCTGGCATGTCTGGATTTACTGATAACGAAGAGCGCCGCAAAAGCTTTGAGTTCGTTAATTTCCTCTTCGCAGGAATCCAGTGGGCTCAACTCACCGGTACGCATGTGAACCCAGAGGATGCTTGTGGTCTCACAGTTGCGGTTCAGCGCACAACCGTTTCCGAGACCGATGACGTGCGTCCGAAGAATGATGCTTGTATTGAAGCAGGAAAACCACCCATCACCATCCTGTCGTTCGACACCTCTGACAACGCGGCGCTCGCGGCACTGGTTGGCCGTGCAGATGCCTTTAGTGCTGACTCCCCTGTCACGTCTTGGGCGGTCGAACGCTCCGACGGGAAGCTCGAGCTCGTGGGTGACATGTTCGACGCAGCACCATACGGAATCGCGGTGCCAAAAGACTCAGGTCTGAGCACTGCGCTTGCCCACGCAATGCAGCATCTCATCGACACTGGCGATTACGAGCGCATTTTGGCGCAGTGGAACGTACGAACTGGCCTGCTCGATACCGCGCTTATTAACGAACAGCCCCTTACAGAATGGAAGTAACAGACCATGACCACACCATCTACTAGCCAAAGTCGGCCTGCCAGAATTGAAGCGAAACCGTTACGGCACCCAGGACGGTGGGCGCTCGCGGTCCTGCTCGGCGTCCTCGTTGTCTGGTTTATTATTGGCGCAGCCAAGAATGAAGCGTATGGGTGGGACACATACGCGCAGTACCTCTTCGATACTCGAATCGCGGTAGCTGCTCTACACACCATTGCGATTACGGTCCTCGCGATGCTTATTGGCGTGGTCGGCGGTGTGCTCCTTGCCGTGATGCGAATGAGTCCCAACCCAGTTTTTCGCACCGTAAGCTGGGTTTTCCTCTGGATTTTCCGCGGTACCCCCGTGTACGTTCAGTTGATGTTCTGGGGCCTGATCGGCGCGATCTACGACTCCATCAATCTCGGGTTTACGCAAATCTCCCTCGATCCGTTCACCTCTTCCGCATTTGCTCTCGCCGTCGTTGGCCTTGGCCTCAATGAGGCCGCCTACATGGCGGAAATTGTCCGCTCGGGTGTCTCCGCTGTTCCAGAAGGACAGATTGAAGCCTCGAAGTCGCTAGGCATGAGCTGGTCCCAGACCATGACTAGGACAGTTCTTCCCCAAGCGATGCGCATTATCATCCCGCCGACAGGAAATGAATTTATCTCCTTGCTGAAGACGTCTTCGTTGGTTGTTGCGGTTCCTTACTCCCTGGAGCTGTACGGCCGCTCGATGGATATCGCTGCAGCGCTGTTCCAGCCGGTTCCGTTGCTGCTTGTGGCAGCAACGTGGTACTTGGTAATCACCTCCTTGCTGATGGTCGCGCAGCACTACCTGGAGCGCTACTTCGACCGGGGCGCAACCCGCCAGCTCACTGCTCGGCAGCTCGCTAGCTTGGCCGACGCCGAAGGCACAATTCCAAACAACGTCGAGATCATTGAAGCTCCAGAAAGGAACCAACGGTAACCATGGCTTCTCCTACATCTTCTTCCCCCGCCCAAACGCCAATGATCCAAGCGGTTGACGTATGGAAGTCCTTCGGCAGCTTGGAAGTACTCAAGGGCATCAACCTCGAAGTAGCTCCGGGTTCTGTTACCTGTTTGATCGGTCCTTCCGGCTCCGGCAAGTCCACATTCCTTCGCTGCGTTAACCATCTTGAGAAGGTCACTGCTGGTCGCCTGTACGTTGATGGTGATCTGATCGGGTACCGCGAAAAGAACGGCACGCTCTATGAGATGAGCGAGAAGGATGCCGCAGTCCAGCGCCGGGACATCGGGATGGTCTTTCAGAGCTTTAACTTGTTCGGGCACCGCACCGTGCTCGACAACATCATTGAAGCTCCGGTCCATGTCAAGGGCGAGTCACCGGAGAAGGCAAAGGTCCGTGCGATGGAGCTTCTGCGCATGGTCGGTCTCGAATCGAAGGCGGACGCCTACCCGATCCAGCTTTCAGGTGGTCAGCAGCAGCGAGTCGCTATCGCTCGTTCGGTCGCGATGGATCCAAAGCTCATGCTTTTCGACGAGCCCACGTCCGCACTTGACCCGGAGCTTGTCGGTGAAGTGCTGCGGGTGATGAAGCAACTTGCGCAGGATGGCATGACGATGTTGGTGGTCACACACGAGATGGCATTCGCGCGCGAGGTCGCAGATCACGTGGCTTTCATGTCCGACGGTCAGATCGTCGAGTACGGCACCCCTGAACAGGTGCTCGACAACCCTCAAAAGGAACGCACGAAGGCCTTCCTTTCGACGATTTTCTAGCTTGAGCGCGCAATCGGAGCCCGGTAGATCTGCTTGGCTGATCTTCCGGGTTTTTACTTTGCTTCGCGCAGGCGTTCGTTCATCGCCTGCATGACCGCCGGAGGTACCAGTCCCCCGATATCGCCTCCGAAGCGGGCGACTTCCTTGCATAGCGAGGACGAAATGTAGCCGTACTTCTCGTCAGTGAGCAAGAAGAACGTCTCAACACCGGTGAGTCGGCGGTTCATCTGCGCCATTGGCAGCTCATACTCATAGTCAAGTGACGATCGCAAGCCTTTCACCAGGGCAGTAATGCCGTGTGCGCTGGTGTAGTCGACCAACAACCCACCCCAGCTGTCTACTTTCACTTCCGGCATGTCGGCGACGGCGGACTGGATCAAGGCGACTCGTTCCGCCACTGTAAACATTCCAGTTTTCTTGGTTGGGTTCCCAGTTACCAGAACGACTACTTCGTCGAAGTGGCGTCGAGCACGGTCTACGATATCCAGGTGCCCGTTCGTGAAGGGGTCGAACGACCCGGGGCACACCGCAACGTTACGAGCCGAAGCTAACGATTGGGCCATAACTCACTCCTCCTGAGCGTCTGAGGGGGCTGTATACACTGCCATATCGAACCGTGCGATCCCGTACAAGCGCTTCTTGAGTTTCTGTCCCGTAGGGGTAAACGCGGGCGGCCATGCGGTCTCGGGGCTTTCGCGGTGACGTTCGATGACGACCACGGCGCCGTCGACGAGTAGCTCCTGCAACGCAGTGACCATTTCGGCCACGGCTTCATCGGCAAGGTCATAGGGTGGATCGGCGAGCACCATTGAAAAGTGCTGCTTGGGAGCACGCGCCACATACGTGGAGACTTTCACGGACTCGACACGGGTGTTCGGGTGCCCGACAACGCCCGCATTGTGCTCAATCACCGCGACCGCTTTCGGGTCGTCTTCCACAAGCACCACTTCCTCAGCGCCACGCGAGGCTGCCTCCAGCCCTAGTGCGCCGGATCCCGCAAAGAGGTCAAGGACGTGCTGCCCAGGGAACCCAAAGCGGACCTGCAGAGAGGAAAAGAGGCCCTCTCGCGCGCGGTCCGACGTTGGCCGTGTCCCCTCCGGTGGAACTTTAATCTTGCGCCCACGGGCTTCACCAGAAATGATGCGATTCATGGTACTCACTCTAGCTTTAGCTCTTTTCTAGGTACACAAAGTCCTCATCTTGGAGGTGTGCACTGAGCGCCCGTGCCTTCTCAAGGTCTTCTTCGACAAAGCGGGCCGCATCGCGGTACGCACTGGTAACGATCTCGTAGTCCTCAATCAAGTCGATCAATTTAAACGTGCGACGGATACCTGACTGCTCTGTTCCGAGCACGTCACCCTCACGGCGGTGGCGCAAGTCTAGATCGGCAAGAGCAAAGCCATCGCTCGTCTGAGCAACCTCCCAGACCCGCTGAAAGGCATCACTGCCTTCTTCTGCCTGTGTATGGAAAAGACACAGAGATTGATTGCCGCCTCGCCCGACTCGGCCTCGCAGCTGGTGCAGCTGTGAAACGCCAAAGCTTTCTGATTCCCGTACCATCATGACAGTCGCGTTCGGCACGTCTACGCCAACTTCGATGACGGTCGTAGCTACCAAGATGTCAATGCCACCCGCTGCAAAATCGGACATCACAGCGTCTTTTTCCTCAGCACGCATCTTGCCGTGCAGTACGGCTACTTGCAGGCTTGGGAACTCGGTAGCGCGCAACCACTCGGCAGTCTCAAGGACACCACCCTCGCCGTCAATACGCGGGCACACAATGTAGACCTGGTGGCCAGCCGCGACATCTTCTCGCATCTTCTCCCACGCACGTGCAATCCACGTCGGCTTGAACTCCGGAACAACTGAGGACTGAATAGGCTTCCTTCCGCCTGGCAGCTCGTTGAGCACCGAGACCTCGAGATCACCAAAGACGGTCATTGCGATTGTGCGCGGGATCGGCGTCGCTGTCATGACGAGTAAGTGCGGAGTCTGCGCCCCCGACTTAGCGCGAAGTCGGTCGCGCTGCTCCACGCCAAAACGATGCTGCTCGTCGACAATGACGAAGCCAAGGTTAAAGAACTCCACGCTGTCTTGAATCAGCGCGTGGGTGCCCACGACTATGTCCGCCTCACCCGAGACAATCTTGAGGAGGGCATCTTGCTTCAGTGCCGTCGGCATGGAGCCTGTGAGTGGCACCACGGTCGTGTGCAGCCCGGCGCGCATGAGTGTCTCTGTAAGCGATCGTGCGTGTTGCTGCGCGAGCACCTCGGTAGGTGCGAGCAGGGCTGCTTGAGCGCCGTTATCAACCGCTTGGAGCATGCCGATCAGTGCGACGATAGTTTTGCCGGAGCCGACCTCTCCTTGGAGGAGGCGGCTCATTGGGTGGGCGTGAGTCAGGTCGGTGGAGATTTCCTGGATGACGCGTTGTTGCCCGCCAGTGAGTGGGAATGGGAGTTGTGTAATGAGTCGGGATTGTTCACCGTTTGGTTGTTTGGGAAGGGCTGGAGCGTTGTGGTTGTTTGCGTCGGTGCGTCGCACGCTCATGGCGAGTGCGACGGTCATGGCTTCGTCGTATTTGAGGCGTCGGCGGGCGGGTTCGGGTCCTTCGGTGTCAGGTTGGTGAATGGTGCGGATGGCGCTGTCGCGGGCGATGTATCCGTCAGGGCTTGCGCCGAGGGGTTCGGGGACTGTGGGGAGGCTTTGCAGGATGGTGTGGACGGCTCCCATGATGGTCCAGGTGCTGACCTGTTTTGTTGCCGGGTAGATTGGGAGCCATTCGCGTCCGGAGAGGATTGCTTCGAGGTCGCCGAAGTGTTGGAGTTGTCGTAGTGCTCCGGTGGCTTGGGTGGGGCCGTCGAGTAGTACGAAGTCTGGGTGTTGGAACTGGATTTCGTTGCGGTACGTGCTGATTTTGCCGGTCATCATGACGCGGGTGTGTTCTTTGAGCACTCGCATGGCGTAGTTGGAGCCGAAGAATGTTGCGGTGAAGGTGTTGGTGCCGTCGTAGACGTGGGTTCGGTAGATGGGTCGGTTGGGGTGTTTTCTGTTGGGGATGCGTTGGGTAGCGGTGATTTCGCCGACGATGCTGAGTGTATCGCCTTCATTGATGGTGGCAAGGTCGGTCGCGGTGCCGTAGTGGAGGTATCGGCGTGGGTAGTGCTCGAGGAGCTCGCCGCAGGTGCTGTATCCAAGGTGTTTGGTGATTGCCTTGGCTTGTTTCAGGGGGATGACGAGGTTGAGCGGCCTGGGGTCGATGTTTCCTAGCACTTCCTATTCGACTCCGATCTCGGCGACGGCACCGAGCCCGTCTGCGGGGAAAACGATGACGTCGACGTCGAGTTTGTCGTCGAGTGCCGCGAGGTCTTCGGCGCGCAGTGATGCGGTATCGAAGAGTACGGTGACTTGTTCCCCACCGGGCTCGAGGAGGCGCTTGCAGGTCTTTTCGACGGCGGCTATCGCGTCGTCAGCGATCAGGAGTGTTTCGCCGTGTGCCATGGCGATGATGTCGCCCTTCGAGACTGCCCCTCCTTGCACGAGCCCGGCTTTAGGGGCACGCTGGAGGACAGCGGTTCGCATTTCTCCGGCGGCCTCCGACATGGTGAAAGCTGCCGTCGCGAGTGGTTGGGCTGGGTCATGAACGGCGAGCGCCGCGATACCGGAAACAAGCCGCACGGTAGGAAGCAGGGTGATGCTTTGTTCGAAGGCGTGGGTTGCTTTCTCCACTGCGGCGAGGCTTCGCTGATCAAGCAGTCCGTTCGGCAGCAAAATAACTTCGCGAGCTTCGGTTTTGTGGACGGCGGCGAGGATGTCCGCGACAATATTCTCGCCCGGCGCGACTGTTACCGCACCTGCCTGCGCGTAGAGATCAGTAAGTGATCCGGGAGGCGTCACTGCGACAACCAGTCTTGTGGGAGTTTGCGTGACAGGTTCGTCCGGGAGCACTTCGAGATGCAGTTGTGTCACGGTACCGCGGGCGAACGCGCGCTCAATCACTGCGCCGGCCTCGGTGGAGTGAATGTGGACTTTGCCGCTGTGCTCGTTATTGCGAGCGATCACAAGACAGTCGCCCATGGTGCTCAGTTCGCCCTCAAGGACATCCATGTCGCCTTCGAAGAAGAACATGACTTCCAGGTTTGCCTTGCCACTTGCGTGTGAGATCACGTGAGAGGTTCCGTGTGTGGCAGGCTGCGCTACCTCGTAGGGTTGGCCGTCGAGTTCGTATACAAGTGATTCCAGGAGGATAACGAGGCCGGTGCCTCCTGCGTCGACGACGCCCGCTTCCCGTAACGCTTCCAGCTGTGACGGGGTACGTGCAAGTGCAGTTTCCGCAGCGTCGGCGGCAGCCTGTGCGATGCTCAACGCGGGTGCTTCTCCCCCTGAATCCTGCAGCGCTTGCGATGCCGCAGTCGACGCCGCCCGCAGCACCGTGATCACGGTGCCCTCTACCGGCTCGGCAATTGCGCGGTCAACAAACTGCACTGCTTGGGCAAGCGCGTTCGCGATGAACTGCCCGCTTCGAGTATCTTCATCGGCGGTTTGCGCGACGCCTCGGATGACCTGGGACAGCACAACACCCGAGTTGCCACGCGCGCCGCGAATGGCGCCAACAGCAAGCGCTTCGGCTACTTCCTGCATCGACTGAGCATCAGATCTTTTCGACGCCTCTTCGACAGCCGCCGCCATCGTCTGCGCCATGTTGGAACCAGTGTCCGCGTCCGGGACGGGAAACACATTGAGCTGGTTGATCTCGTGTCGGCGACGTTCGAGTTCTGCCGCTGCCCGACGAGCCCAGGACAGGAGCCGTGGTCCATCGAGTGCAGTTGCTGTTTCCATGGTCAGACAGTCTACAGTGCCCAGTCGACAGGTGAAGCACCCTGTGCAATGAGCGCCTGATTTGCCCGACTGAATGGCCGCGACCCAAAAAATCCCCGGCGCGCCGACAGCGGCGAGGGATGTGGGGACTCAATCGTTGGCGTACTCCCGAGGAACTGTTTCGCAGCTTGTGCGTCTCTGCCCCACAGGATCGCAACCAACGGAGTATTACGCTGAGCGAGCTTTGCGATTGCGTGTGCGGTCACCGCTTCCCAGCCCTTCCCGCGGTGTGACGCCGGCGCGCCAGGCCGGACTGTGAGTACTCTGTTGAGCAGCATGACTCCGTTTCGCTGCCAAGAGGTCAAGTCCCCGTCGGCTCGTGGGGGGATACCGAGGTCATCGTTGAGCTCCTGGTAGATGTTTACCAACGATCGGGGCGGTTTCACGCCTGGCTGCGTCGAGAATGAGAGACCCATGGGGTGGCCGGGCGTCGGGTACGGATCTTGGCCCAAGATGAGCACACGGACATCTTCAAATGGAGTCGAAAACGCACGGAGAATGTCTTTTCCGGCAGGCAGGTACGCGGGTTCACCGCGGAGAAAGTCTCCCATCGCGTGGATGGCAGGTTCTACTTCCGCCAGCGGTTCCTGCCAGGAAGGATGGACGGGTAAGTTCATGAAAATGGCTCCCATTCATGGCGCGCGGTGTGTGCAACGCCGTCGATTTCCACGCCGACTTTGCGTGTGACCGTACCGATCGAACGATACCCCACGGGTGCGTCCCCATCGATCGTGCCCAGCAATGTGTGGTCTTCTCCCCCGTTGAGTACCCAGTCCCATGGGTCGACGCCTAGGAACTCACCGGCTTCTCGCAGCTGATCACTTGGGGCTACAGCGGCGCGCGAGATGTTAATCCCCACGTTCGAGGCCCGGGCTATCACGCCCAGATCGTGCAGTAGCCCGTCGGAGTTGTCTGTCATGGCTGTAGCCCCTGCTGCTCGTGCAACAACCCCGCGCCCAGGAGTCAGTTGCGGGCAGCGGTGCGCATGTACGATATCTGCAAGCCGTTCCGGGATTTCCCGTCCGGACTCCAGTAGTGCAAAGCCTGCAGCAGAATAGCCGATATTCCCGTGCGCTATCACTCGCTGCCCCGGACGCGCTTGGCTCAAGCGCAGTGGCGGCAAACTACCTCCTAACGAACCAATCGCGGTGATCGCGATCGTCAGTTGGTTCCCACTCGTGATGTCCCCGCCGACGAGCTCGCTCGAGTATCGCTCCAATTCGAGATGGATCCCTCGTGCAAGTTCACTCACGACGGCAAGCGGGGTGTCCGGAGGCGCCGAGAGCGCGAGTAGCGCGGCAACGGGGCGAGCACCCATCGCCTCGATGTCGGCGAAGTTTTGCACGATGGCTTTGCGTCCCAGCAGCGCGGGGGTGGTCGTCGAAAAGCGAAAGTGCTGTCCCTCGACGAGCATGTCCGTTGCCACGACCGCACGGCTATTCGGTGTGTGTGACTCGAGGACGGCTGCGTCATCACCATTGAGCGGTGACGGCGAGGCTCCAACGATGGCGTCAATCGTTGCTTGCTCGCCTACCTCCCGCAGCGTCGGGCCGTGCGTGGGAAAGCCGACGTTACTCACCAAAGTGCGCCTTTCAGTAGACTTGTACGCCATGAAAGATTCCACTGGCGCGTTGCATGATTCACAGATTAACCGTACAGCGGTCTACATCAGTTTGGGCCTCGCAGTGGCGCTTGTTCTGGGCGTCATTGTGGGTGCTCGGTATTTTTTCCAGCAGGTGGCACTGCAGCCTGTGGCGATGACTGAGCTGCCTTCCCCCGAGGCTGATTCACCCGAGTGCGCTGCGCTCGTGGACAGCCTTCCTGAAAAGGTGCTTGGGCACAAGCGTGCGGAGCTCGCCGCCCCGGCTCCGGAAGGTGCTGCCGCGTGGCAGTCCTCTTCAACTCGACGCATCACGCTGCGCTGCGGCGTGGAAATGCCCCTGCAGTACACCGAGTACACCCCGGTGTCCTCCCACAATGGTGCAGAGTGGATCAGAATTGACGACGCCACCCCAGGATCAAGCATGGCCACGTGGTTTAGCGCGGACCGTTGGCCGGTAGTCGCCGTGACTACCGACGAGGAAGGACTCGGCAGGGCAGATACGCCAGTGGACGAGATTAACGTGAGCGCGCTGCCGCAGCGCGATCTCCCTCGCAACCCGGCGCCGCTCTCTGAGCTGCAGCCAGCGACGCATTCAACGGACGGGAGTGGAGCAAACGCATGCGGCGGATTGCTTGCTGCGCTTCCTGAATCGCTCGTCGAAGGCTATAAACGGCTTCCTGAGAACAAAGTGGCTTCGCCGCAAACTGCAGTCTGGACGCAGCTCGGCCACGAACCGATTGTGCTGCGTTGTGGTGTGAACGACCCGGAGCACTACGAGGCCGGAGCGACCTTGCAACAGATTAACGGGATCCCTTGGTTTGAGGACACCATCACTGCAACTGGTACCACCTCGTCGACGTGGTACGCGCTCGGGCGAGAGGTCAACGTTGCGGCCTTTGTGCCCTCAGGTGAGGGCAATGAGGTCATCACCACGCTGACCGAGCTCGTCGAGAAGCACGTCCCCGAACGCAAGTCTTAGTCCGTTGCGCCGTCGGCTGCCCGCAGCGCAGTGCGGACCAGAGTGTCGAGCAGTTTCGGGTAGTCGATGCCGCTTGCGTTCCACACCTGTGGGTACATCGAAATTGCGGTGAACCCCGGCATGGTGTTGATCTCGTTGAGCACAGGACCCTTGTCGGTGACGAAGAAGTCCACGCGTGCCAATCCCTTACAGTTCAGTGCATTGAATGCACGGACTGCTTGGTCCTGCAGGGTAGCTATCAAAGAGGCGTCGTAAGGCGCTGGGATTGTTGCTGTAACCCCCTCTTCCATGTACTTCGTTTCGAAGCCGTAGAAGCCTTCTGCGGAGGCATCAGTTCCATTGAGTTTGGCCGGCACGGAAGCCTCAATGCGGCCATCGGGAAACTCCAGAACTCCAACCTCGACTTCGTCGCCGACCTGCTCCGATTCGACGATCACTTTCGAGTCGCACTCGTACGCTTGATGCAGTGCGGCATCGAAGTCTTCCCACGTGGTCACCTTGGACACACCAATCGACGATCCACCGTTAGCGGGCTTGACGAACACTGGAAGGCCTAGGCGCTGCTTATCCTCATCGAGCAGCAGTTCACCTCCGCGGAGAATCACTTCCGGAGTCACTGTGATTCCGGCAAGTGCCACGAGCTTCTTCGTGTACTCCTTGTCCATGCCACTCGCGGACGCCAAGACGCCTGGCCCCACGTACGGGATGCCCGAAAGTTCGAACATACCTTGGATAGTGCCGTCTTCACCAAACTGCCCGTGCAGGACCGGGAAAACAACGTCGACCTGTGCGACGGTCTCGCCGGTGGCGACATCAGTAAACTCACCGCGGCGCGAAGGGTTGATGCTCAACGCGATCTCTGCCCCACCACGAACTTCGGGAAGCGCCTCTCCGCCAACGGGGTCGATTTCCCCGCGCACCCAAGTACCATCCCGGCGAATACCTACCGGAAACACCTCGTACACCTCGGGGTCCAGGTGGGCCATGATGGAGCCGGCAGAAATACAAGAAATTGAATGCTCGGTGGAACGACCACCGTAGACTACTGCAATACGAATCACAGCTGACACATTACCTGGTGTCTACTCCGATTTTTTCGACCGACCCATCAACGCAGCAATCGTCTCTTCCACCGTCACACCCTGGTGACACACCGCGAAAACGGCTTGTGTCAGCGGCATGTCCACGCCGTGGCGCTCGGCGAGCTGATAAATGCTGCGTGAGGAAATAACTCCCTCGGCAACCTGGCCCTTCGTTGCAGCCTTCGCTTCTTCAATCGTGGCCCCCTTCCCCAGCGCGGAACCGAAAGTTCGGTTGCGAGACAGCGGCGAGGAGCACGTGGCAACCAAGTCCCCCATGCCCGCCAGGCCTGCGAACGTCCGGGCGTCGGCACCCAACTCCTGGCCTAGACGCGTACTTTCAGCCAAACCACGGGTAATGAGCGTTGCCAGCGTGTTCTCCCCTAGCCCCTGGCCAGAAGCCATGCCGCAGGCGAGCGCGATGACGTTCTTCGTCGCACCTCCGATCTCACAGCCGACAACATCAGTGTTCGTGTACGGGCGCAGGTACGACGTCGCACACGCCGCCTGCACGAGCTTCGCACGGTTAATGTCACTGCAGGCGATGACGGTGGCCGCCGGCTGCTCCTCAGCAATCTCGCGGGAAAGGTTTGGCCCACTGAGCACCGCGATTCGGTTCTCCTCTGCACCGGTAACCTCAGCGATGATCTCCGACATTCGCATGTATGTGCCGGTCTCAATACCTTTCGAAATGGACAACAGCGTAGTGTCAGTACGCAGCAGCGGGGCCCACACTTCCAGGTTCTGGCGCATGGTTTGGCTCGGCACAGCAAAAATAGCGATATCGGCAGCCTGCAGTGCCGCTTCCGCGTCAGACGTTGCGAAGACCCCGTCCGGCAGCGCAATCCCCGGCAGGTAATCGGGATTCTCCCGAGTCTCCTGCATGGTCTTCGCCAGCTCGTCCCGGCGTGCCCACAACTGCACCATGTTGCCGGCATCGGCAAACACTTTGGCCAAGGTTGTCCCCCAGGAACCTGCACCCATTACCGCTACGTTTACCACTTGTGCCACCGCCATTCCTGTCTGCATGAACCGTTTCACGCTAGCACTTTTCTACCGCCAATATCCACAATCAGCCCGCTGACCTGTCGCTGCAGCGAAAACCTGCAAAGTGCGTAAAGATAGAAAGTATGTCACGTTCAACGAAGCTCCACGAACAACACAAAGACCAATTCGGAGAAATGTTCATTACCGGACGCCACCAAGAAGTCCCCCGCCATCCGCATCGGGAGTTCAAGAAGACAACGCTCGCTGCGGGTGCCGTGCTGTGGCGTGGCGATCTGGAGCATCCGGATTCTATAGAAGTCGCTTGTATCCACCGCCCACACTACGACGACTGGTCGCTCGCCAAAGGCAAGGTGGATCCGGGCGAGTTCCTCGTTACCACCGCCGTTCGCGAAATTCAGGAGGAAACTGGCTACGAAGTCCGGCTGGGAAAGTTGATTGGCAAAACCGTGTATCCAGTTAAGAACACGACGAAGGTTGTGTACTACTGGACCGGCAAGGTAGTCGGCGGCGAGTTCACTCCTAACAATGAGGTCGACGAGATCCGCTGGCTCAACATCGACGATGCGACGCAGCTGATGAGCTACGAGCTCGACAGGCAAGTATTGCTGAAAGCTGCGAAGCGCTTCGCCACCCCTGCTGACACCAGGATTCTGTACGTGCGCCACGCTCGTGCGAACTACAAGGAGGCCTGGAAGCACGACGATAGTCGTCGGCCGCTCGATAAGAAGGGCAAGCGCCAGGCGAAGGCGCTTGTGCCGCTGCTGCAGGCGTTCGCTCCTGAGTCTCTCTATTCTGCCGAGCCGTTGCGTTGCGAGCAGACACTGATCCCACTTGCGAAGGCACTCGGTAAAGACATCACGATCGACGCCACCTTCGGTGAAATCGCGTGGCAGGAGAACCAGGTAGCTGCCCGCGCAGATTTTGATGCGCTCATCAAACGCGGTGGCACACACGTTGTGTGCTCGCAGGGTGGGGTCATCCCTGAGATGATTGCTGCGCTTTCGGCCGACGGTCGTCTGCCGATCGATTCGCCGATCCTGGCGAAGAAGGCGTCGGTATGGGTACTGTCCTTTAACGATGGGCAACTCATCGGCGCCGACTACATGCCATCTCCACTACCGGTGCTCTAAGGACACTTCGCCTAGAAAAAGAAAGGACTGCCCAGTTGCAGCCAGTTACCCAAGAACGAATCGAAGCGGCACTCGATGCGCTTGAATTGCAGTATTTCCGCAGTTCCGAGGACGGCCTCACCCGCACCGCGTTTCCGTCGATCATGTGCTTCTTTGAAGTCAAGGACATCGGATTCAAGATCACCAGCCAGTGGCTTGGAACCGCGAAGATGAATGCAGATAAGAGCAATCTTCGTCTCAGCATCAATGAGTTGAACCGCTCACTGCCCCTCGTTCGTGCACATCCGATTCAGCGCGAGGACGGTGCTCTGGTTGCGCTATTTGAGGCACCGTTTTTCTCCTCCGACGGTTTCAGCGACGAGCAGCTGCAGTCAATGCTGCAGTTTTACTTCTCCATCATGCACTACGCGGTGGAAGCGCTCGACGAAAACTTCGCGCATCTCAAAGACAAGCACCCGTACAAGCAGGAGAAGGAACAGTAAAATGCAACAGCTACAGCCGTTAAGTCTTGATCGTCTTCGCAAGCTGTTTGACCAACGCGGTTGGGAGTACCGGGAGCCTACGCAGTACAACTCTCTCATTACAGCATTTTCCGGTATCGGCTTTGAGATGAAGCTGGTCGATACAAGTCTGCATTTCGTCTCTACTGTCTCAATCGATGCTGTCGACGCAAGTCGTTTCGACGAAGTGCTCACGTGGTGCGAGGACTACAACAACGCCCACGCATTCCCATCGCTCGTCGTAATGAAAGACGAGAAGCGCGATGTCTCCGCTCTGGGCGTTGCGTATGTCATGCCGGGCTATTGGGAGTACAGCGACCAGCAGTTCGCGGACCACGTTTCGTCTGCTATTCACGGCATCACAACGTCGGTCCGCGACTTCTTATCGACGTTCGCGCCTTCGGCTCTCGAACGTCTCGGCACCCCTGCTACCGAGGAGAAGTAGCGGGGTAAAACGGGCGACGCTGCTGTTCGTACTCCTCGATGGCTTGCTCGTTTCGCAGCGTCAGCCCGATATCGTCGAGGCCTTCGCTCAGGCGCCAGCGGGTGTAGTCGTCGACGTCGAACGAGTAGGTACTCTCCCCGACTGTGACGGTGCGGTCCGGCAATGAAACAGTAGCGACAGTGCCTGGTGCCTGCTCGAGCTGCTTCCAGATCAGTTCGATGTCAGACTCCGACATGATGCCAGCTAGAAGGCCCGCCTTGCCCGCGTTGCCTCGGAAGATATCAGCAAACCGTGGGCTAAATACCGCCCGGAACCCGTAGTCCTGCAGAGCCCACACCGCGTGTTCGCGGGAGGAGCCAGTGCCGAAGTCGGGGCCGGCGAACAGCACCGACCCTTCCTTGTATGCCTCGTTGTTCAGCACAAAGTCAGGTTCATTGTTGCGCCAGTTTGAAAACAGGCCATCTTCGAATCCGGTACGGGTCACCCGCTTGAGGTAGCGGGCGGGAATAATCTGGTCGGTGTCCACATTTGACCGCGTCAACGGAACTGCGACGCCACTGTGGGTTGTGAATTTTTCCATGATCGTGTTCAGCTCCTGACTACTGTGCGTTGGCGGTGGAAGGAATGTCTGCGGGTGCGGCGAGGTGGCCGAGTACTGCTGTAGCAGCCGCTACTTCGGGCGAAACTAGGTGTGTGCGACCACCAGGTCCTTGGCGGCCTTCGAAGTTTCGGTTGGACGTCGAAGCGCTGCGCTCTCCAGGGGCAAGCTGGTCGGGGTTCATACCCAGACACATAGAGCAGCCCGCGGTGCGCCACTCAGCGCCGAACTCTTCAAAGATTGTGTGCAGGCCTTCTTCTTCCGCCTGCTGCTTGACCTTGGCAGAGGACGGCACGACCAGCATGCGGGTCCCCTTCGCGATTTTTTGGCCGCGCACAACCTCTGCAGCGGCGCGCAAGTCTTCGATGCGCGCGTTCGTGCACGATCCCAGAAAGACTGTATCAATCTTGATGTCACGCAACGGCGTGCCAGGGGTCAACCCCATGTACTGCAATGCTTTTTCCGCGGCCTGCTTCACGCTGTCGTCTCCGAAGTCCTCAGGGGCAGGAACAGAGGCGCTCAGCGGCAAGCCCTGGCCGGGATTGGTACCCCAGGTGACGAACGGGGTGAGCGTCGAGGCGTCGATCTCTACGACGGTGTCGAACTTCGCGCCGGGGTCAGTTGGCAGCGTCTTCCAGTACGCCACTGCGTCGTCCCAGTCCTTCCCCTTCGGCGCGTAGGGACGTCCCTTAACGTACTCAAATGTCGTCTCATCGGGTGCCACCATGCCGGCACGGGCGCCTGCCTCGATGGACATGTTGCAGATGGTCATGCGCGCTTCCATTGAAAGTTTCCGAATGGCTTCGCCGCGGTATTCGATGATGTGCCCTTGGCCACCGCCAGTACCAATCTTGGCGATGATTGCCAGGATCAAATCTTTCGCACTCACACCAGGTTGCAGCGTTCCACTGACCTCAATCGCCATCGTCTTGAACGGTGCCAGCGGCAGCGTCTGGGTCGCCATGACGTGCTCTACCTCAGAGGTGCCGATACCCATGGCGATCGAACCGAACGCACCGTGCGTCGACGTATGCGAGTCGCCGCACACAATCGTCATGCCGGGCTGGCTAATGCCCAGCTGTGGGCCAACGGTGTGGACGATGCCCTGTTCCTCATCGCCCATTTCGTGCAGCACAACGCCGAACTCTTCACAGTTCTTTCGCAGCGTCGAGACCTGGGTGCGCGAGGTCGGGTCGCTAATTTCTGTCAGCTCGCCAGAAACGATGCCCGTGGTTGGCACGTTGTGGTCTTCGGTGGCAAGGTGCAGCTCTGGGTGGCGCATGCGGCGCCCGTTGAGGCGCAAACCATCAAATGCCTGCGGTGACGTCACCTCGTGCAGGAGTTGAAAATCGATGTAGAGAAGATCAGGCTGACCGTTCTCTCCACGGGTGACCACGTGATCACGCCACACTTTTTCCGCCAGCGTTAATGGCTTTTGGCCCATCTTGCTCCTCCTCAACAGTCGCAACCACCTCCCACCGAGTGAGATGGTAGAATCCATGACGTGAGACAGTATAGCGAAGACTCTGGAATTAAAGTGCTCGATCGCTCGATTTCCATCGTACGAGCGGTCGCAGGCGGCGACAAAACCCTCGCTGAGCTCAGCGAAGCAACCGGACTGCCCCGAGCGACGACTCACCGAATAGCCACTGCACTGGAAGTGCATAACGTCCTAGCAAGGACAGAGGACGGACAATGGACGATCGGCCGCGCACTCTCCCACTTTTCAGGGCACTCCTCCCCCCGTTTGCTCTCTGCCGCCGCACCAATCATGCGCAACCTCGTTGAAGTCACTGGCGAGTCCGTGCAGCTCTACAAGCTCAGCGGAGACACTCGCACCTGCATCGCGGCAGAAAAGCCCGAGAGCGGCCTCACCTACACAGTTCCCGTGGGCTCGCAGCTCTCACTCACCGCAGGCTCAGCTGCCCGTGTGTTCGCCGCCCACTCACTTATCGACGCCTCTCCGTTTCCCTCGCAAGACCTCGAGGCGATCCGTGAAACCGGCCTCGCTGAGTCAATCGCAGAGCGTGAAGTTGGGCTGGCGAGCCTGTCTGCGCCCATCACCAACCCAGACGGATCAGTCATCGCTGTCCTTTCCGTTTCCGGGCCGGCCGAGCGGCTCACCCCCACCCCAATCGAAAAGTGGGGCCCCGAGCTGCATGAGGCGGCTCAGGAGCTCACCGAGGCCCTGCGGTAACCCTTGATTGCTGGCGGCGCTGCCCGCCAGCAACAAGTCCAGCACGCTTCGCTCTCACCGTTCTCATTCCGAGATACACCCAGGCGGCCACAGCACACCCCGACAGAACCGCCGGCAACGGTTGGTGCAGCAACGTATTCGACGTCGTGGCCGCTGCAAACGCTGCGAGGTTTAGCCACACGTCATACAAAGGGGCGATGAACTGGTGGTTCAACACATGCAGGGCTGCGATGATCAGCCCGCACGCGAACGTGATGGAGAGCAACACTGTAATCAGCACGTGACCAGCGTACTCCCTATCACTACTTTGTTAGCTCGTGGCGTCCAACGTGAGCTCACGGCCATTTTGGTCCTGAACAGGACGAGCATTCTGGCCGATCAGCGATTCGAATGCTTGCAGTTGCTCAGCTGAGGCAGTTACCGGCTGCGTCATTACGATCCAGCGAACGTTTTCAGAGCAAGGTGGCGTCGTCAAAGAGCCTCCATACGTGATGTACTCATGTGATGCTGGAAGAGCATCCGCGATGTTGATCTCCTCCTGAGAGATATGTGAGGTATCCACGTTCTCTGGCGCATTATCAAGCAGATACTGCACTAGCTCGTTCGGTGCACCTTCCTCAAGCAGAATTCCGAGGACTGTAATGTCACCTGCCGCATTCTTGTGTACAAAGTGGATCTCGCCAGGAAGCTGCTTACCGTCGAACTCGTGCTCTGCAGGAGTGTGCATGTGCAGCTGCGCGAGCTCCAGATCTTCACCGTCGAGAGTTACCTTCTGCGTTGTCGACGGCGTGTACTGCAACGTGTGTCCGTTATTCAGAACTTCACCCGTGCTGGCAGCATATGCAAACTCTATGTCTGCCAAGTCTTCAGGGGTAGCGTCACTCAAGTTGATTGGGCTTTGCTCCTTGCCATTTCCACAGACCTCGAATTCGGTCGAAAGGTCGCCCCAGTGCTCTGGAGCACCGTCTCCTTCGTACCCCCAATGGACCTCACTCGTGGCAGCCGCCTCAGTTGAAGTCGACGGCGCATCCGTCCCGGCTTCAGAGCAGCCTGTCAGCGCTAAAACGCTGGCGCTCATAGCGGCGAGCACAGCATACTGTGTTTTTCTCATTCTATGTTCACGTTCCTTTCATCTTTGAGTTTGGCCTCCGATGATACGTGAATCCCATAGCGTGTAAACTGCATGCCTTTGAGGTACCGAAAAAGAAAAAGCAGCCAGTGCTTGCACTGACTGCCATTTGTACCCCGTACGGGATTTGAACCCGTGTTACCGCCGTGAGAGGGCGACGTCCTAGGCCGCTAGACGAACGGGGCGCGCTCGCTTTTTGCGACTCGTTAACAATAAACGTCGCCCTATGAACTCTCCAAATCTGCAGGCCACGCGCCGCTTTCCCGCAACGCGCCCTCGATGGTTGGCCATGACGCTCGCAGCATATGCTCAAACACTCCCCACGTATGGGTTCCCTCAACGATTTCATGCCACGTCACGTTGAGCCCTTGCTGCTGTGCTGTCTCAGCGAAGTACTTCGAGCATGCATACGAAGTTGCTTCGATTACCATGGGCGCTCCGAGCCTCTTTGACGATGCCTCCTCGTCAATCGCGCCGGGCACGCCCTGTGCAGCCCCCAGCCATAGCGTGGTCCCGCGTAGTCGCTCCAGGTTAAGAATTGGCGAGTGCCGCCACCACGCCCTGTTCGACGATGTCCCCCACATGTTGACCGGGTTCCCCTTGTTCATTGTCACCCCTGACGATGTGTAGATACTGCCGAGCACGCCGGTGGTCGCCGGGCAGCCCGAGTAGGATGCGGCCGCCACGAACCGATCCGGAGCATTCGCGGCGATGTCCAGCGCAGGGCCACCAGACATCGAGATGCCGGCGATGGCGTCGTGCCCGTTGCCGTGGAACTGGGCGTCGATAAGTGGCGGTAACTCACGAGTCATGTAGGTGAGCCACTTGTTCGTACCTGTAGCCGGGTCCTCTCGATACCAGTCGGCCTGCATTGAAGACACTGACCCCTTCGGTGTCACCACATTGACGAGCTTGCCAGCGAAGAACGCTTGATAGTCCGAGGAATTCGCCCAGCTGTAGCCGCCCGCAGCGCCGTCTGCCCCCATCATGAGGTAAAACGTTGGTCGAGGCGCGGTGCCACGCGGCAGCAGCACATCATTCGTCACCTCTCGCTGCATCGACGGCGACCACACCGTGAGTTCCCACAAGTCCCCTTCAACTTGGCGCATAGACCGCAGCTCAGCGGGCGGCGCTTCATGCGCTGGAAACGTTGCTGATGCATCTCCTCTCGACGAACCAGTGGAGCTTCCCGGATACAGCTGGTACATCGATGACCCCAGCTCTCCCCTGCCTAACGCAACCAACACCGCTGCGGGGATGGCGAGCAATGGCACTGCGGAACTCAGGCTGAGAACCGCCAACACCACGCTTGCGGCATCAAGCACGCTCGACCCTGACCGCGAAGGCTCGCCTGTGAAGATCGACGACAGCGGATTGTTCTGGGCTGAACTGGCCTCCGCTTCAGCTGGCGGTACCTGCGCCTGGGCAAGCAGTACTACCACCGAGACTGCTAGGACACAGCGTTTTCGTACAGGGATCGGCATAGGGAAACTGTACCAACCATACTGACGGACCGACCAAGGTAAACAAAGCAAAACAGCCAGTGCAACGCACTGGCTGTTACTTGTACCCCGTACGGGATTTGAACCCGTGTTACCGCCGTGAGAGGGCGACGTCCTAGGCCGCTAGACGAACGGGGCATTAGGACACAGAACCAAAGTTCTGTAGCTGGCCTACCTGGACTCGAACCAAGAATGACGGTACCAGAAACCGTTGTGTTGCCAATTACACCATAGGCCATTGTTTTTCTTCACTCACAAGACTAAACTGTTTCTTTCGTTTTGCCTTGCTCGCTCTGAACAACGATGACTACTATAACCATAAAGCCCAATACGACACAAATCGCCTGGTCATAATAGAAAAAGAGGTATCGCAAACCATGCGATACCTCTTCAACTTCGCCAATGCTCGTTAGTCCCGTTAGGCCCGTTAAGCCTCCGGCGCAGTGTACGGAGTAACCTCACGCGCAGCGCGCAAGCGCGCCATCGTGGACTGCTTACCCAGCAGCTCCATCGACTCGAAGAGTGGTGGAGAAACCTGCTCCCCGGAGATTCCAACACGGAGCGCACCGAACGCAACGCGTGGCTTCAACTCCAGTTCTTCGATCAGCGCGGTGTGCAGAGCCTTCTCAATGGACTCAGTAGTCCAGTCATCTTCAGCAATGGCGTCGAGTGCCGCAATGCCGGCGTCGAGAGGCTGAACAGCAGTGTCCTTGAGGTTCTTCTTCGCCGCTTTCTCGTTGAGGACAAGATCTGCATCCGGAGTAACAAGGAACTTCAGCAGTCCATACGCATCTGACAGGACCTTGATACGGGTCTGAACCAACTCGGCGGCGAGTGCGAACTTGTCAGCCGGGTAGTCGGCTGGGAAGTCGGTGAACTCGGTCAGGTAATCACGCAGGCGCTGTTCGAAGTCCTTTGGCTCAAGCAAGCGGATGTGGTCAGCGTTGATCGCCTCCAGCTTCTTCTGGTCGAAGCGCGCAGGGTTACCAAGCACATCAGAAACATCGAACGCCTCGACAAGCTGATCAACGCTGAAGATGTCTTCATCAGAAGACAGCGACCAGCCCAGCAGCGCGAGGTAATTGATCATGCCCTCCGGGATGATGCCGTTGTCGCGGTGATTAAACAGGTTCGATTCCGGATCGCGCTTGGAAAGCTTCTTATTGCCCTGCCCCATCACGAACGGCAGATGCGCAAACTCAGGAGTGAACTCAGCGACGCCGATACGCTGGAGCGCCTCATACAGAGCAAGCTGGCGCGGAGTCGAGGAAAGCAAGTCTTCACCACGCAAGACGTGCGTGACCTGCATCAGCGCGTCATCAACTGGGTTGACCAGCGTGTACAGCGGCGCACCGTTCGAACGTGCAACAACGTAGTCTGGCTGCGTCTGCGACTTGAACGTCACTTCGCCACGCACCAAGTCGTTCCAGGTCCAGTCCTTGTCCGGCATGCGCAGACGCCAAACTGGCTTGCGGCCTTCAGCCTCGTATGCAGCGATCTGTTCTTCGGTCAGGTCGCGGTCGAAGTTGTCGTAGCCAAGCTGGGGGTCCCGCCCTGCCGCCTTGTGCCGCGCCTGAACCTCCTCGTTCGTGGAGTACGCCGGGTAGACCTCCCCGGCTTCGATCAGCTTGTCCAGGACTTCCTTGTAGATATCCATTCGCTGCGACTGGCGGTAAGGCTCGTGTGGGCCGCCTACCAAAACGCCTTCATCCCAATCCAGGCCCAGCCACTTCAAGGAGTCGATGATTGCCTGGTAGGACTCTTCCGAGTCACGTGCGGCGTCGGTATCTTCAATGCGGAAAATCAGCGTGCCGCCACTGTGTCGTGCCTGTGCCCAGTTGAACAAGGCCGTACGTACCATACCGACATGGGGCGTACCTGTTGGAGACGGACAAAATCGGACACGCATCTTTGCTGGTTTATTCATGTGCTTTATCGTAGCGCCCCTGCCCCATCAAGGCGCATATGGCAGGCCCTTAGTACGGGCTACGGGACTGCGCCTAGTAAAATATGACCACATGTGTTCAGCCCGCCCCACCACTGCGCCCGACTTCCTGCTTTCCCGAAGCACCGGTTCAGTGCGCACGCAAGGTACCAATCAAACGTTCTCAGACGCATGGAAAGCTATCGACGCCCTCGAGTCCGGCGACGTCGAGATGGTGGTAGGCGCTCTCCCATTCGATAAAGACACGCCCGCGGCGCTGACAGTGCCCGAATCCATAGTCCAGGAATCTGGCACGCTCGAGCCTCATCTTTACTATCGAGTCGGCCCAGGCTCAAAGCTGCACGCGTCGCTTATCGACGTCGATCCCACCCCGGAAGAACACCTGCGCCGGGTTGAAGCAGCGGTCTCCACGATCCAGGGGTCCATGTTGGACAAGGTGGTCCTTGCTCGTGCAGTGGACATCGCATTCGATCCACCCGTCGATCCTCGCCTGGTCGCCGCGCGCCTGATTGACCTTTCTTATACCCGCGACGGGTTCATCGCGGACCTCACACCGAGCGGGCGTGTCGGCCACTTCTTCGTGGGCTCATCACCTGAGGTTTTGGTGCGCCGCAAAGGCAATATCGTGAGTTCGTATCCGCTAGCAGGATCAGCTGCCCGTGTCCCACACGACCCTGCGGCTGATGAGGCGAATGGTCAGGCACTCTTTGCTTCCGCCAAGGATCGCGACGAGCACGCGTACGTGGTCGAGCACATCCGCGAGATTCTGGCGCCACTGTGTTCCCAACTCGACATTCCAGACGGACCACAACTGGATAAGACTTCAGAAATGTGGCATCTTGCCACCCCAATCCGCGGCGTTCTGAAAGACCCTGCGCCAACAGCGCTCGACCTTGCGCTTCGCCTCTACCCCACCCCAGCTGTTTGCGGTACCCCGCAAGCCGCGGCGGAGGCGCTCATCACCACCGCAGAGACCGACCGAGGGTTCTATGCTGGCACCGTCGGCTATACCGACAAGAACGGCGATGGCGAATACATGGTTGCGATCCGCTGCGCGGAGGTCAACGCCGCGGGCACTCAGGCTCGCGCCTGGGCTGGCGGCGGGCTCGTCGCAGATTCCGTCCCGCAAGATGAGCTCGACGAGACCACAGCCAAACTGCGCACCATCATGCGTGCGCTCGGCCTTTAGCCCCAACTAGGCGCGCGCCACCGGGTTAGTCAGCGAGCCGATACCTGGGATCTCAATCTCAATCACGTCGCCCGGGACCATTTCCGCGGTCCCCGCAGGTGAGCCAGTTGCGATGACATCGCCCGGAAGCAACGTGAATGACTCGCTGACCCACTCGACGATTTCGCCGATCGACTTAATCATCTGGTCCGAGTTGGAATCCTGCTTTGTCGCAGTCTCCCCCTCATGTGTGAGGTGCGCCTTGATCGGCAGCGAATCAAAATTGAAGCGCTCAAGATCTGTCTCAATCCATGGCCCTAGCGGAGCGAAGGTATCCATGCCCTTCGCGCGTGCCCACTGCCCATCGGAGAACTGGAGATCACGCGAGCTGACGTCGTTAATAATGGTGACACCACGCACTACCGACTTCCACTGGTCCGCTTTCACGTTCTTACACGGCACGCCGATGACGAGTGCAAGCTCTCCCTCGAACTCAACGCGGGTAGCGAACTTGGGGATGCGAATTGGCGCGCCGGGACCGACAACTGCTGTCGGCGGTTTGATGAAAATCGTCGGCGGTAAATCATCCGCGGTCTGTTGAAAGACTTCCTTGACGTGGTCCGCGTAGTTGCGGCCGACTGCCACAATTTTCGACGGCAACGTCGGTGCAAGCAGCCTCACCTCTTCAAGCTTCCACTCTTTGCCGGTGAACTCAGGGTCGGTGAATGGCGTACCAGCAATAGCACGCGCGGTCGTCGCCGCTTCATCAATGACAGCGAAGGTCATGCCTTCGGGTGTAGCAATTCGTCCAAAACGCATAGGGACGAGCATACAACCCCGAAGGCTGCTCGCACTTTATTGGTAGCTCACGAACCACGGCCGAGGTTGGACGTCGTTGTATGTCTGCTCCGGGCTAAAGGTTGGGGTGTCCTCGTCGATAAAGTTCTTCCACGCCATGAAGTAATCAGGACTCAAACCTTGACGCAGGACGTTCCAGGTATCAAACTTCTGCTCCGGCACGCCGTGGCCGTCCGCATGGAGCACCCACGCCAATTCTGGCTGGTCAGTGCGGATATTTTCACGATCCGGGTACATGTCCAGCCTGAACTGGTGCAGGATGAGCATCTTTTGTGGCAGTTTGTGCTCTCGAACGAGGGCCGCAAGCCAATCAGCAACAGCATTAATCTCGCCCGAAGTTGCCGACCCGATACGGGACAATGGCTGCTCGCCGGGATTCAGCTTCCACTCGGCATCGAGTGCCAACCCCACGTTCGGCCGAAGCAGGAGCTCTTCGTAGAGTCGGGCCTGGTGAAGGAAATCACCCTGACCGGGTTGGAGGTCGAGCACTGCGTAGCCACCAGCCTCAGTGATCGCATCGATGTACGGTACGAGGTCCTCGATCGCTGTCTCGTTGGAGTAGTCGCCGTCAGGGCCGGGAGATTGCGAAGCCACCGTGACAATAATCTCGAACGCAGGGATCACCGGCTGCCCGTCCAACGGTTGGTACTGTTGCGCATACGATGTTGCTAGCTGCGCCGCTTCAGCCGGAGGCTGCTCCCCCATAACGCCGAGTGCTGGGCCCGACGGGTGCCCGTACAGCGCAATCATGCGCCGTCCGGGAAAGACAAGACCGCCACCTCCAGGTAATTCACCGTGGGTCGCGAGCGTGATCTTGTCCCGGTACATTTCGGTGTTGCCCCATTGCAGTCCAAGGGCGAGCGTGTCTTGCTCCAACACTGTGCGCATAGCGTCTGAGGTGACACGTGGATCCGGGAACTGCAAGACTTCGAGTTCCGCACCTGCTGCACGCGCGGACACGGCGGCTCCAAGCGACGTCTCCTCCGTCACCAGGACCGGTGGCAGTGTGAGTGCCCCAGGTTGCTGTGGCTGCGTAGCCGCAACTGTGGCGATATCACGCTCAGGGTTGTCGCTTTGCAGCGGCTCCACGCCCGCTTCCTCTGATGGCGTGATGACTTCGGTGGCGCCTAGTCGTTGAATCTCTGCATCAACGGCCTCGTCTGTACCTGGCCAACGCACTAACAAAGGGATGCCACGTTCCAGGGCGATTGCCGCACCAAGCAGTTGCGACTCCCGCTCCTTACCCGCGACAACCACAGCGTCCGACGCTGGATACAACCGCTTCGAAACTTCCGCGCCGGTCCCGTCTGGGTCTTGAATAACCTCGGCACCGGACATCTCCAAGGCTTGCGCGCCCTGCGCTCCTTTTTCGGCGTCGCCAGTTGCGCACGCACTCAAGCTTGCCGTTGCGACACCGAGCGCAACGATGACGCTGCCAACACGATGCCGGGTCGAAGCCATCTTCAATGTCTCCCGCCTTTCCTACACGGAGGTCCTGTTTGAATCTGGCCTCAACCCTACGTGGTTACCTCAGCGCGGCAGCAATCCGGTCGCCAACCTCAGTCGTCACAATGTCAGCCCCTTCGCGGCCCGTCACTTCCTTTTCCACGGCCGCTTCAATTTTCTGGGCATTGTCTTCATCGCCGAGGAAGCGCAGCATCATCGCGACGGAGAGAATCATCGCGCACGGGTCGGCGATCCCCTGACCTGCAATATCCGGTGCAGAACCGTGGACTGGCTCAAACATCGAAGGCGTGACCTTTGCCGCGTTGATATTGCCCGAGCACGCAAGGCCCACACCACCTGCAACTGCGCCGGCCAAGTCAGTCAAAATATCGCCGAACAGGTTATCCGTCACAATGACGTCGTACTGCGAAGGGTCGCTGACCATGTAAATAGTCGCCGCGTCGATGTGGTGGTAGTTCGTGGTCACCTCTGGGAACTCCTGCGCGACCTCGTCGAAGACTCGCTGCCACAAACCACCAGCGTTGACCAGGACGTTCGTTTTGTGCACAAGAGTCAACTTCTTGCGGCGCTGCTGAGCAAGTTCAAAGGCGTAGCGCACGACGCGCTCAACACCGTAATAGGTGTTTTGAGAAACTTCGGAGGCAACCTCATGCTCGGTACCTTCGCGCAGCGTGCCACCATTGCCGGCATAGAGCCCCTCGGTTCCCTCGCGGACAACTACAAAGTCAATGTCACCCGGCCGTGCCAGCGGCGAGGTCACACTCTTGTACAAGCGCGACGGGCGCAGGTTGACATAGTGATCCAGCTTGAAGCGCAGTGGCAACAGGAGTCCGCGCTCAAGCACACCAGCGGGAACCTTTCGCGGGTCCCCGACTGCGCCGAGCAGGATTGCGTCATGTTCACACAGCGCCTCGAGGTCACCGTCGGTGAGTAGCTCGCCGTTACGCAGGTATCGACGCGCGCCAAGGTCAAAATCCGTGGTCTCTACGTCCGAGCGAACAGCATTCAGAACTTTGAGCCCCTCTGCCATCACTTCAGGGCCGATGCCGTCCCCACCAATAACAGCAACCTTCATTTTTGGGATTCCTTTCTCACCAGACGGACAGTGCGTTTAGTGTAACACTGTCCGCCCGTGAGGGAACCGCCTTTAGGAATCCAAATCGAGCTGGATCGAAGTGGCGTCGATAGACTGCGCGATCTGCTCCTCGAGCTGCTCTGGAACTTCCTTATCCACGCGCAGGATAAGCACCGCACCGTCGCCCTTCGTGGTGCGAGTCAGCGCGGCAGCATCGATATTGATATCGTGCGCACCAAGCTGCGAACCCACCTTTCCGAGCGCTCCAGGGACATCGGTGTAGCGGAAGAACAAGTTGCGGCCTTCCGCACGCATGTCTACACCGCGACCATTGATGCGAACGATCTTCTCGACGCCCTCCAGGCTCGTCAGCGCGCCAGTCACCGTAGCGGTCTGCCCTTCTGCCCCAACGGCCTGGACCTCGAGCGCGCTGCGGTGCGTCAGTGCTTCAGTCTCTGTCTCGACCGTATAGCTCAATCCGCGGGCCTCAGCGATAGCAGGTGCGTTCACAAACGTCACAGGCTCATCGACGATGCCCGAGAACAGACCGCGCACAGCAGACAGGCCCAACAGGTTGACTTCCTCCGTGGACAGCTCACCGCGAGCCGTCACCTTCAGCGATACCGGAGCCTCTTCCAGTAGCTTGCCTGCAAGCAGCCCAAGCTTGCGCGACAAGTCGAGCCAACGAGCTACCTCCTCGCCCGCGTTGCCACCAGCAACGTTGACAGCATCAGCGACGAACTCGCCGGCCAGTGCCTTCAACACAGAATCCGCAACGTCAGTACCCGCGCGGTCCTGCGCCTCAGCCGTAGATGCGCCAAGGTGCGGCGTTACGACGACCTCTTCGAGTTCAAACAGCGGCGAATCCGTGCACGGCTCGGTTGCATACACGTCGAAACCTGCACCACGAATGTGGCCAGACTTGATGGCGTCGGCAAGCGCCTGCTCATCAACGAGGCCACCGCGGGCCGCATTGATAATGATCTGTCCCGGCTTGGCCTTCGAAAGCAGCTCCGCATTGAACATGCCTGCAGTTTCTTTCGTCTTCGGCAAGTGGATCGTCACAAAATCTGCACGAGCCATCAGCTCCTCGAGCTCGACGAGCTCGACACCCATCTGCGCTGCACGCGCAGGGTTCGCGTAAGGGTCGTATGCGACGATCGTGGTTTCGAACGCAGACAGACGGTGCGCGAACAGCTGGCCAATGTGCCCGAAGCCGACAATGCCTACGGTCTTGCCGAAGATCTCGGTGCCTTTAAACGCCGAGCGCTTCCACTCACCATTACGCAGCGTGGAATCAGCTGCCGGAATCTGGCGAGCGGTAGAAAGCAGCAATGCGATTGCGTGCTCACAGGCTGAGTGAATATTCGAGGTCGGGGCGTTAGCAACCATCACACCGTGCTCGGTTGCCGCCGGAATATCAACGTTGTCAAGACCGACACCAGCACGGCCGATAATCTTAAGGTTTGCACCTGCTTCGATCACCTCACGATCGACCGTCGTTGCTGAGCGAACAAGCAGCGCGTCCGCGGCGGGGACTGCCGCGAGCAGCGCCTCACGGTTTGGGCCATCTACCCACTGGACTTCCACCGCGTCGCCAAGTGCGTCAACGGTTGACTGGGAAAGTTTATCGGCGATGAGGACAACAGGTTTCGACATAAGAATGGGGTCTCCTGAGAATCAAACAGAGTGGATACCCCGAACACCTTAATAGGTCAGTTACCGGTTGTCCTGCGGTTAGCCTGATACTTTTCTTCCGCTTGCGAAATCCTGCGCGATAGCTCGTCGCTGGTCCCGAAATCGGTTCCAAGTGCAACGAGCGGGCCGTCCGCTAACCCTGCAAGAGCAAATAGTGTTTCAAAGGATGCTCTCGGGTCCGGCTCGTCCACGAAGACAACCTTCGCCCCAAAGCTGCGCGCATTCGCGATCGCGGCAATCGAAGTATTCGCCGTCGCCACAACCAACGGAGCCATATCGGCATCCCTGCGGGAGAGAATCGGGAATGGTCTTGCCTGCGCCCCCTTCATCACGGCAGGGTCCGCCCACGCGGCTCTCAGCCAGGTCGGCTCACGCGAGCGCAACTTCGCCACTTCCTGCGCAGCAGACTCGGGTGAGGATATCAATCGTTCCTCAAACATCAGCGACGTCATCGGGCCTAAAGCTCCCCGCCCACCCGGGTCGCGGTACACACGCATCCGTCCAGTGGTTTGCGCCAGTGGCACATCACCAACCGTAAGCACCGTATAGGTATGTAAACGCTCGGTTTCTTGCAGAATCTCGTTGTGTCGGTTCGGGTCGTAGACCAACATCGGGGCGTGGGCAACAACGGCGATTGAGGCAGCTCGCAGCTGTGCTTCTACTGAAGGATCCGACACCACTAGCGTCTCGGAAGCACGGAAGAAATACTGCAACGATGCAAGCCCCGTCCGGTCTGCTAACACGACAGGATGCTGCTCAAACATCGCTGATACATGGCGCGACTGGTTGACTTTCCTCGCCTCTCCCAGCGGGCCTAATTGTTGCTCTGGCGAGCAAGCAACAAGCAGCGTTGCCACGCACAACAATGCGAGGCAACGCTGCCGTATCCCAACCTGCTTAATCCTCTTCGCCTTCCGGCTCTTCCTGCTCAACTTCTGGCGCCTCAAACTCAGGCTCTTCAGCAGCTGGTGCAGGTTCTACTTCTGGCTCGGGCTCTTCGGAGAAATCAACCTCTGACTCAAGTGGGCCATCAATATCGCGGATCACGGCCTTATCAAGCGCATACTCGACAATCCCGACGAAACGTTCGCGACGATCCGCCAAGAACTCCGTCCACTGAGAGTTCAGCAAGAAAATTGGCGTCATCTCATGGCCTTCGAGGACTTCATCAAACTCGTCGTCGTCCATGAGCGACTTCGACTGCAGGCGCGGAATGTAGCGCTTCGGCTGATTGTCCTCAATCAGCACATCCGTGCGCTTGCCCATCGGGGTGCGGTTGAGCACCGACTGCGCAACGACTGGGTCAGCGCCAATGTCGTCACAAAACGCAGGAGGGAACACAGTGTTGAAGTACGGCTGCAGCTCCGCAAACGTCTCCCGGTTGAACGGCTTTCCTGTCCTCCAGTCGAGCGCGCCGCGTGCCATCAGCAGTGCGTACAGTCCGCGGTAGACACCGCTTTCCTCCGTCGCCGTAAGCAAACGAGACTCCGAGAACGTGGCGTCGGACACTGTACGTGGCGTCGCGTCAGTCTCTTGCAGCACCCACGGGGTGACCTCGGTAACGTCGAGGCCCGCACGGATCGTCGGTGCGTGCGCACCGTAGAGCTCTCCAAACACCCCCGACCAGTACCAGCGGTTGAGACGGTCCTTCGACTCCTGGCTACGGTCCCACTGCGGATGCTCTGCCAAACGCGCCAAAATCGTAGCCAGTGGCACAATCTGCGAGGTGTACGGGACCTGATCCACGCTGAGAATACAACGCTCAGCCATAAACTCAGCCGCCGCCTTAAACGCATCCGCCATTTCTTGCGCATGCTGGCGGTAGTCATCGAGGGAAAGGTTCAAGATGTCGCCGCGGTGTCCAACAGCGTGTCCATGCCGACTCGTCAGCAAAAGTGACATCGCGCGGAGGAATTCAATGCGCCCAATGTCATCCAAAGCTGGGTACTCGCGCAACTGCTTTTCGACGCCCCGCCAATGCTCAGCAAGCAAAAAGTCAGGATCTTGCGTAGCAAACATGGCCGTCAGCAACTCGAAAACATCCATCTGGACACCCGCCGAGTTTGCGTGGGCGAAGATTTGGCCAACGCCAATCTGCGAGGTCTACCGGTCAATGCGGATCACTGGAACATCGTAGGCCGGCATCCAGCGCATGACTTCGTTCAGGAAGAGCTTGACCGCGTCGCGCATTTCATGATCCTCGGCATCCGCCGCCATGTCTAAAAGCAGGTCATTGCCCTCTTTCCAGAGCAACAGCGACACCGGCACGACACCGTGCTTCAGCATGTCCTCCCGGTTCCGGATGCCCTCCGGAATATCCGGTCCAAAGTGCGAACGGATCTGGCCTTCTTCGTCAACAGCGAAGACTGCTTCAACCGGCATTGGATCGGCAGAGACGGCCGTCCGCACATCCACAAAGAACTGGCGGTGAATGCGTCGACCAAGGAAGTCTACGGTCGGGACGATGCCGTCGCCCTTAAATGCGTGGTACAGCGAAGTGAGGCGCTGCTGGCCGTCGAGAAGCAACAGCCCCGGTTGCGGTTCCTTGACGCTCGGCTCGAGCCCTTCGAGCGGGCGCGGGCGAAATCGCATCGGTGTCCCGCGTGTATCCAACGCGAGGAACGAGCCGATTGGATAGCCGCGCAAGACTGAGGTAACCAGGGTGCGAATGCGGTCAACATCCCAGATATACTCGCGCTGAAAATCGGGTAGCTGCAGCTCTCCGCGCTCAGCCCGCGCGAAGAGATCCTTGAGTGAATAGCTTGGCGTAGTAAAACCCATAAGTCATACTTTAGAACAGAATCAACAAACATTCTCGTGGCCGCGGTGTTCGGGCAGCTCCACCTGGATCGTGGAATGCTCAATCCCCAGCTCACGCAATACTTCTTGGGCGTCGTCGAGAACACGGGCTCCTTGCTCACCAGGGTGCTTAACCACGTGAACCGTCGCCAATACGGACACCCCATCGAGCGACCACAGGTGCAAGTCATGGATATCCACCACACCGGCAATTGCTCGCAGGGCCGGTTCGACGCTCTCAACATCGAATCCCGGAGGGACCTGCTCCAGTAGCACCTGGAGGGAGTGACGGAGCAGCGACCACGCCCGTGGCAACACCAACGCCGCGATCAAGAAGGAAGCGATAACGTCCGGCAGCTGGCTGCCAGTAAAAGCAATCACCGCACCGGCGACGAGCACCGCAACCGAACCGAGCATGTCCACAAGTACGTGCAAAAACGCGCCCTCAACGTTGACGGAGTTTTCCCTTTGGCTATGCAGCACCCACGCAGATACCGCGTTTGCGACCAAGCCAATGAGGGCGATCACCATCATCGGTGCCGTGTCAATCTCAGTAGGTGCAGAGATTCGACGAATGGCCTGCACCACGATCCAGACAGAAATCACAAGCACCGTCAGCGCGTTGGTCGCCGCGGCCAGTACTTCAACGCGCCGATATCCATACGTGGCCTTCATCGAGGCTGCCCGCTTCCCTATCACCACGGCGATCACCGCAATGATCAGTCCAGCAGCGTCCGACAGCATGTGCATGGCATCGGCCATCAGCGCCATCGAACCGGTGAGCCAGCCACCGATCAATTCTGCGAAAAAGACCACGCTGGTGACTCCCAGCGCGATCAGCAGGGCACGCAGTGGCGCGTCGCCGACGTGATCGTGGTCGTGAGTGTGAGCGTGGTCCTGGCTATGCGACATGCCGTGATTCTAATCCACCTTTGAATATCAGTAAAGCGGGCAACTTCGGAAGCAATCAGAACGATTTTTGCTAGCCTGGACCAAAAAGAAAGGAAACACGTGACTCAGCAACCACACGAAACCCCAAACAACCCCCCACTCGAGATACCAGAGGAGCGACGCCACCTTCCCGCTCCATCCGAGCCAACTCCGCAGAACGGCGGTTGGTGGAAGTGGCTCCTTGGCATCCTCGTCTTCCTCCTTCTCGCATGGCTACTGTGGTCCCTGTTCGCCGGCGGCCAAAGTGAAGAAGAATTCAACAACAACCAGCCCAGCGTGACGGCAACTGAAACCGTCGATATCACCACCACGATGACAGAAGACACCACGGAAACGGTTGAGCCTGCTACCGAGACGAACACTGACGCTTCCGAACCGACAGTGCCGGAAGAGGTCACTACCACAGTGAATCTCGACGAAGTCCTTAGCGACGCACCCGAATCCGAGACGGCACCAGCGCAATAGCGCAAAGCACAAACAAAACTGGGAGCGGCCCTTCTGTTGGGTCGCTCCCAGTTTTTACGTTATGAGAAAGCCTAGGCGGTCTCATTCAGCGGGTTCTGCACCCAGCTCATCATCGAGCGCAGTTCCTTGCCGGTCTTCTCAATCGGGTGCGAGGAGACCTTGGCGCGCAGGTCCTCCAGCTCCTTGTTACCGTTCTTCACGTTCTCAACGAGGCGCTTGGTAAAGGTGCCATCCTGGATATCACGCAGCACGTCACGCATGCGGTCCTTAACGCCCTCGTCGATGAGGCGCGGACCAGACAGGTAGCCACCGAACTCTGCGGTATCGGAGATGGAGTAGTTCATGTTCGCCATGCCGCCTTCGTAGATCAGATCTACGATCAGCTTCATCTCGTGCAGGCACTCGAAGTACGCCATTTCTGGCTCGTAACCAGCCTCGACGAGGACATCGAAGCCCGTCATGATGAGATCCTCCAGGCCACCGCACAGAACGGCCTGCTCTCCGAACAGGTCGGTGACGGTTTCAGCTTCGAAGGTCGTCGGGATGACACCGGCACGAGCACCACCGATTGCTGCAGCGTACGAGAGTGCCAGGTCGCGGCCATTGCCCTCTGGGTCCTGCTCGACAGCAATCAGGCACGGCACGCCCTTGCCCTCAGTAAACGTACGACGCACCAAGTGGCCCGGGCCCTTCGGCGCAACCATGCCCACGATGATGTCGTCCGCTGGTTCAATCAGGTTGAAGTGGATGTTCAGGCCGTGACCGAAGAACAGGGCGTCGCCAGCCTTCAGGTTTGGCTCAATATCGTTGCGGAAGATTTCTGCCTGGGAAGTATCCGGTGCCAGCAACATGATGACGTCCGCCCATGCGGAAGCATCAGCGTTGCTCTTGACTTCGAAGCCAGCCTCCTTGGCCTTTTCCGCGCTCTTCGAGCCCTCACGCAGGCCGATCACAACATCGACGCCGGATTCACGCAAGTTCTGCGCGTGCGCGTGGCCCTGCGATCCATAGCCGATTACTGCAACTTTCTTTCCCTGGATGATGGACAGGTCTGCATCCTGGTCATAAAAAACTTCAATAGCCATGAGTCGGCTCACCTTTCTGTATGCGTATGGAGAAATATATCGGAGTTAATAGCGTCGCGCTTAGGATTGCGATGCCATTGTTTCGGCGCCGCGCGAAAGCGCGACATCACCGGAACTCGCAAGCTCGCGAATTCCGAAGGGCTCGAGTACTTCAAGCAACGCCCGCAGCTTTGCGGGCGTGCCCGTTGCTTCAATCACGAGGGACTCGGGCGAGACGTCGACGACACGTGCGCGGAAGATGTTCGCGGCATCCACGACCTGCGGCCTGTTACTGTTGTCCGCGCTCACCTTGACCAGCATCATCGATCGGGCGACGGTGGCGTCGTCGTCAAGCCTCTGGACTTTAATAACCTGGACGAGCTTGTTGAGCTGCTTCTGGATCTGCCCAACGGAGTACTCGCTCGCATCGACCACGATGGTCAGCCGGTTGATGCCTTCGGTCTCAGTGCTTGCCGACACAAGCGAGACCATGTTGTAGCCACGGCGCGTAAACAGAGCGGATACGCGCGTAATGATGCCATCAACATCCTGCACAAGCACCGACAGCCTATGCCGAGTGATTGTTTGCACTGGTGCCATCTTATTTCGCTCCCTCTGTTTCATCTTCGAGTGTCGTCAACACTTCGTGAATTGCTTCTGGGGTTTCCGCGGCGGATTCCTCCATGTCGAAGAACGGCCGCATCCCGAGCGCGTACTGCATGTCTGAGTTCGAAGCGCCCGCAGCGACCATCGGCCAAACCTGTGCGTCCTCGCCGACGATGAACTCAACTACGACCGGCCGATCATTGATACCGCGCGCCCACTCAATCGCGGGGACGACGTCCTCTTCCTTCGTGACGCGAACAGCCTGCGCCCCGAGTGCCTCAGAGAGCTTCACAAAGTCAGGGACGTATGCCTCTTCCCCACCGAGCTTGGTGTGCGAGTAGTTGCCTTCATAGAACAACGTTTGCCACTGGCGGACCATGCCGAGGTTGCCGTTGTTAATCAGGCAGACCTTGATTGGCAAGCCCTCCATCGCCGCGGTGGTGATCTCCTGGTTCGTCATCTGGAAACAACCATCACCGTCGACGGCCCATACCTCTTTATCGGGCATCGCAGCCTTCGCACCCATAGCGGCTGGCACCGCATACCCCATGGTGCCGGCGCCGCCGGAGCTCAACCAGTGACGAGGTTTATCGAAGTCCAGGAACTGCGCTGACCACATCTGGTGCTGGCCAACGCCGGACGCGTAAATCGCATCCTTTCCGACGGTCTTCGACAGCATCTCGATCACAAACTGCGGAGAAAGCTTCCCATCGTCTTGCTTGTCGTACCCACGCGGGAACCGCTCCTGGAGATCCTGAAGCCGCTCCATCCAGGCGTCTATCTTCGGCGCCGGAGTATTCGGCGAGCCTGTAAACGCTGCAGTGAGCTGAGCAAGCACCTTCTTCGCATCACCGACGATCGGCACATCAACTGGACGAATCTTCCCGATCTCCGCCGGGTCGATGTCAGCGTGAATCGTGTCTGCGTGAGGCGCGAAGGTGTCAACGTCACCGGTCACGCGGTCATCAAACCTGGTTCCGATTGCGATCAGGAGATCCGCTTCCTGCAGGGCACCGACCGCCGGCACGGTGCCGTGCATGCCAGGCATGCCCATGTAGCACGGATGGTCCTGCGGGAATGCGCCCAACGCCATCAAGGTAGTCACCACTGGGATGCCAGTGGCCTCGACAAGCTCAAGCAGCTCCTTGTTCGCAGCAGACTTGACGACGCCACCACCGATATACAACACCGGCCGCTTCGCCTGCGAGATTCGCTCCGCAGCCTTCATTACCTGTTCGCTGAGCGGCTCGTCAGCGGGAACATACCCAGTCTCGAGCAGTTTCGGCGGCCACGAGAACTCCATGAGCTGTGCCTGAACATCCTTCGGGATGTCCACGAGCACCGGACCCGGACGGCCACTAGATGCGATGTGGAATGCAGTTGCAATCACACTCGGGATCTCGTTGACGTCCGTGACCATGATGTTGTGTTTCGTAATCGGCATAGTGATGCCACGAATGTCCGCCTCTTGGAACGCGTCGGTTCCGATCATTGACGAACCTACCTGGCCGGTGATGGCGACCATCGGCACAGAGTCCAGATAAGCGTCACCGATCGGTGTGACAAGGTTTGTGGCCCCCGGCCCGGAAGTGGCGATGCACACACCGACCTTTCCGGATGCCACCGCGTACCCTTCGGCAGCATGGCCTGCACCTTGCTCATGTCGAACCAGCACGTGCCGCAGCTTCTTCGCTGCAAACAGTGCGTCGTAGAGAGGAAGCACCGCGCCACCGGGGAGGCCAAAGACAATCTCGGTACCTAGCTCCTCAAGACTGCGAACGACAGCGTCGGCACCGGTGATCAGCGGCGCGGTGCGCTCATCACCAGGCTGCGTCGATGCATTCGTCGGGGGCTTGTGTGAAGCAACCACGATGTCGAGCTCCTTAGTGTTTCAATTAACAGCAAATATCGAATCAGATCTAAAACAAAAGCCCCCGACCAAGCCGTGTGGCTGTCGAGGGCGCTTGAGTTCGCGACTGACTAGGCAAGCAGTCCGCTACGGCAAGCGCCGGTGCGGAATAAGAATGACTAGTACACGCGAAATGATCATGCGTTGAATCATACACATTCCACAGGGAAATGTGAGGGATTCGGATTAATATTCAAAAACTATGCCGTTGTCATACATAGCCGAACAGATCTGGCGCTGGTTCGCCGAGACTGGCATCAATCTCGCGCTCCTGCTCACCCTCGCATTTTTAGTACCACGAGCAGGGCGTTTCCTGAACCGTCACGCTGAGCGGCAGGTCAAAGAGTCTGGTGAGACGGACGAATCGAAGGGCCGCCTAGCAATCGTGGGCGTCGGGGTATACATCGCCCAGATGGTTGCCTACTTCTTGATTTTCGTCTTTGCACTGCAACAACTCGGCTTTTCACTCGCCGGTGCCGCGATCCCCGCAACGGTTGTATCGGCAGCCATCGGTTTTGGCGCACAGAACATCATCGCGGATTTCCTGGCGGGTTTCTTCATCCTCAGCGAAAAGCAGTTTGGTGTGGGCGACTACGTCGCATTTCAGGGCAACGGGATTGATGTCTCCGGTGAGGTCATTCAGATTACAATGCGCGCAACTCAAATCCGCACCATCGAGCAATCGACCATCTCTATTCCGAACTCGACGGCACGCATATGCATCAACCAATCCAACTACTGGTCCAGCGCGGTCGTCGTCATTCCTGTCCCACTGCTCGGTTCAACGTCTGCGGAAGAAGCGTTGAAGAGGACCCTCGCCGCGGCGCAGCGTGCGATTGCGCAACCCGACATTGCCGACGCCACCATCGACGAGGTCGAAGTACAACCCGCAGTAGCGGTGAACGCCCCCGCAACTGTCGGAAGCTCATGGACCGTGGATATGCGCGTGATGGTTCGCACTCAACCATTGATGCAGTGGAAGGTGGAGCGCGCAATCCGCATGGCGATCCTCGACGAGTTTTGGAACGAGTACGGCGCGGCAACAACATTCGAGGGCGCACTGGTGCAAGGTTTGGAACAACCGACCAGGCACTTTGATGTCCAAACGCCCGCAGAGCGTATTTCAGAGTCCTTTCCTCAGACGCAGAAGCTGCCGGCGACAGACCCAGTGGCCCAAGATCCGGCAGCAGTTGATGACTTGACGCTTACTGATGACGACGCACCTGAACCGAAGCGCGTATTCCGCGGAATTATGCGTATGTCCACAGCGTTCCTCCTCGCGGGGTTCGCCATTTTGCTCATTGTCCGCGGCCTCATGTTGCAACCCGCGGAGGAAAGCAACGCAAATTCCGGTGTTTGGGCGCCACCTGCCCGGCCGGTTGCATCCACGAGCGCCCCCATGCCTGCCACCCAAGAAGAGATCCCCACGTCCGACGTCACCACTACTATTCCAACAGCCACGCCAACCACCGAAGCAACCACGCCTTCATCCACAACGACCGAGTCGGAATCATCTGATTGGACGTCCGAAACATCCACATACGAACGACCGGAACCGGCAGCCACGCCAGCTACTCAGGAAGAGACGGCGACGGACGAAGTGGACGTCGATAAGGAGCAACTCCCGCAGCCGTAACAAGATTGGCTAGCATAACTTGCATGACTGACTCGCCCACCACCTTTCGCCCTAGCAAACAACACGTCATTGCGGTTGTCCTCATGACAGGCATCGCGTTGATCGGAATTTCCTGGGCTCCGCTCATTCTTGGCTGGCTGCTGCTCATTCCGCTCGCGTGGTTGCTCTGGATCTTCACCGCCTCCACCACGATCAGCGAACGTGGCATTGCTCTGCGGTACATGGTGAAGCCAAACGTGACCATCGCCTGGCCTGACCTGGCGGGAATTGCATTTCAGGGTGCGAAGGCGAAGGCCACAACTCTTGACGGGGCATCGCACACCATGCCCGGCGTGACCTTTAATATGCTACCGGAACTTGCAGAAGCTTCCCGGGGCCGAATCACGGACGTCATCACGCAGGCGCAGGAAGCCGCCGACGGAAAATATGAAATCATCAACAAAGACGGCAATAAAGTATTAATGTCGCGAGAAGCCTACGACGAATACGTCAAGGCACACCCTGATCTGCCCGGGCCACGGCCCGAGCCCGCGCCACGTACAAAGGAGTAAGCCGTGATCCCTCTCCGCTCACGAGTCACAACCATTGGCCGCCAAGCTGCAGGCGCACGTGCACTATGGCGAGCAACCGGTACAGAAGAAAATGAGTTCGGCAAGCCGATTGTTGCCATCGTCAACTCATACACGCAGTTCGTTCCTGGCCACGTGCACCTCAAAGAGGTAGGGGAAATTGTTGCGGAAGCTGTACGCGCCGCCGGCGGTGTGCCGAAAGAATTCAACACCATCGCCGTCGACGACGGTATCGCCATGGGTCATTCCGGTATGCTCTACTCCCTGCCCAGCCGCGAGATCATCGCGGATTCGGTGGAGTACATGGTCAACGCCCACACCGTCGACGCAATGGTATGCATCTCCAACTGTGACAAGATCACACCGGGCATGCTGAATGCTTCTTTGCGGCTCAACATCCCTACGGTTTTCGTCTCCGGCGGCCCGATGGAATCAGGCAAGCCAATTAACGTTGGTGGCGTCGAAAAGCCAGCCTCCGACCTTGTTGACGCCATCGCGCTTTCCGCAAACGATGCTGTCTCTGATAACGAACTCGATGCCATCGTCGAAGGCGCCTGCCCTACCTGTGGATCGTGCTCCGGCATGTTCACCGCTAACTCCATGAACTGCCTTACCGAAGCGCTCGGCCTTTCACTGCCTGGCAACGGCACCACTCTGGCCACGCACACAGCGCGCCGTGAGCTGTTCGAAAAAGCTGGCGCCACCATCGTTGACCTGTGCAACCGCTACTACGGAGAGGGCGACACCTCAGTGTTGCCGCGCGAGATCGCAACCGTGCACGCGTTCCGCAACGCAATGGCCCTCGACATGGCCATGGGTGGATCGACGAACACGATTCTGCACATCCTTGCGGCCGCGCAAGAGGGCGAGGTGAACTTCTCACTCGCGGATATCGACGACCTGTCCCACCACATCCCGTGCCTGTCAAAGGTTGCTCCAAACGGCACAGCCCACGTCGAAGATGTCCACCGCGCCGGAGGCATCCCAGCAATTCTCGGCGAGCTCCACCGCGGCGGACTGCTACACGAGGACGTGCACTCAATTGTCTACGACTCCCTCCACGAGTGGCTCAAGGACTGGGATATCCGTGGCACCGGCGTATGTGAAGAAGCCATCGAGCTCTTCCACGCCGCGCCGGGTGGCAAGCGAACCACGCAGGCATGCTCGCAGTCAGCGCGGTGGCCGAGCCTGGATACCGATGCCATCCGTGGCGTGATCCACGATGTCGACCACCCGTTTACTTCTGACGGCGGCTTGGTCGTCCTGCGTGGCAACCTTGCTCCGGACGGCGCGATCCTCAAAACTGCAGGTGTTGAAGAAGGTCTCTGGGAGTTCTCGGGACCGGCGCATGTTGTGGACTCGCAAGAGCAGGCGGTGTCGATGATCTTGGCACACGAAGTACTTGAGGGTGAGGTTGTCGTGATCCGCTACGAAGGACCCGCGGGTGGGCCAGGCATGCAGGAGATGCTTCACCCCACTTCCTTCTTGAAGGGTGCCGGACTGGGCACGAAGTGCGCCCTGATTACCGACGGCCGATTCTCCGGCGGCACGTCAGGACTTTCCATCGGACACATCTCACCCGAGGCTGCCCACGGTGGCCTCATCGGCCTGATCGAAAACGGCGATACCGTTTCGATCTCAGTGTCTCGGCGCGAGCTCACCCTCGATGTCGACGAAGACGTCCTGGAAAAGCGCCGTGAAGCAATGGAAGCCTCCGAGCACCCGTGGACACCAAATCGTGTCCGCGAAGTGTCGAAGGCTCTCAAGGTGTACGCAAAGATGGCAACGTCCGCCGACAAGGGCGCCGTCCGCCAGCTCGACTAGCGGGCAGTCGTGGTTAGGCGAGCGGGTTTACCCCGGCGCCGAACCACCACAACGCACCAGCTGCGGCTAGCCCAAGGACTGCGAAAATCCAGGAGCTTGCCAGTGGTCGGCGCGCCCACGAGCGGGTCGCGTCGACGCCGTACAGGCCAGGGCCAGCAAACTGCAGCGCGAGCACCACACCGAAAAGCACTGCTGCCAAGACTGTTGCTGGTTCCCACTCGAACACGTTCAGGCCAACTCCGCTCACAACAATGCTGTGTAAAACGGCAAAGCCAGTAACTGCGATGCCCACCATCGCTGCAACTGGCGTCAACAGCCCTAGCAGCAAGAAGACACCTGCGGCGAGCTGCAACGTCGGCAGGATGATAGCCAGGCCGTCGGTAAATGCGTAGCCCTGCGCAGCAAATTCTGCTTCCAGCCCACCGATACCAGCCGAATCGCCTAGACGGAAGAACACCGCAATCGCTTGCAGGATGAGCGCGAGCCCGATGGTAAGGCGCGCAATCAGCAAGCCAAAGTCGAGCGTACCGCGCTTTGCGTGCTCAACCTTCTCCTCTTCCAGGTCAGAGTCAGCGGCAACATCTGGTTGCGCATAGGTCGTCGGCACCGAATCGAGCGTGTTGTTGGCAACAACCGTTTCGGTCGCCGGTGTGGCATCGAAGCCGCCCGGAGCGTCGGCGTTTGGAAACACCTCAGTGGGAGCAGCCTTCCCCGTCATCGAATAGATTCCCTGAGCCGAGTCGCCTCGAGCCGATCCCTGAAACTCAGGAATGCCTTCGAGTCCACTTACATCCTCGGGTGTAGCATCGCGCAAGTTTTTATCAGTCATGCCTAGCAATCTAGAACAAATCTGCCCGATTACGAGGCTGTACGTCGGCGCGCCACAAAACTTCTTGCGCTAAGAGACGCCACCTTCGTTCAAACGTAGCCCCGGAAGCTGGGACTCTGAACAAAATTAGGTTGAAATCTGTTGTAGTTACTAACATCTCATCACATGCATCGATTCAGTTGGCTTGATGAACACGACACTGAAATTTGGCTCACTATGTGGGCAATGATCTCGTGGATCCCTGCCCGCCTTGACGAAGCACTCAAGGCCAATGAAAGCATGAATCTGTCTGACTACCTTGCACTGGTAGAGATCGCACAAGCTGACGATCAGAAGATCACGATGAGCCAACTCGCGAAGGCAACACAGATGTCTGCATCACGCTTGTCCCATATCGTCGCACGTTTGGAGAGACGTGGGCTCGTGGCGCGAAGCCAAGACTCGACGGACCGCCGCACCAACATCGCCACGCTCACCAAAGACGGCGTCGAATTCATCGTGCGGTCCACGCCCGGTTACCTTCAGAAGCTCCGCGAGCTCGTATTCGATTCCATTACGCCGGAAGAGGCCGACCAACTCAACCGAATCATGAAGAAGATCGTCGCCAAGGCAGGACCAGACCATTAAGGCACGAGCCTAGCCAAGGTAACAGTTCTGTAACGCTTTGGCGTGCATCTCATACTTTTTGACGCCAGCTTCTCCCTCCACACGTCCCCGCACCTCCCCCGTCTGACCACCTGGCAACTTCTCCCTTACTACCAGGCGGTTTATTCGATAGTCACGACCCACGCCCACCACGGCCGAACGCTTATCAGCGCCACTCCCCAGAGCCTTTAACACTACTGTTCCGTCCGTTTTATGGTGTGCGCTGGAGAAATGCCTTTGATACCATCAACTCCCGTTCGGTGGACGTTGCAATAACGCCACCGCTAAGTTTTTATTTCGATTTCTACATATTCAATAGGGATAAAGTTTTATGCGTAAATCTATCCGTGTGGCGCTCGCGTTCGTAGGGTTGCTCGTCGGAGCTGGCTTCGCATCCGGCCAGGAAGTGATTCAGTACTTCCTCGCGTACGGCTACTGGGGCCTTGTCGGCTCGATTGTTGCTGGCATCATTATCGTCGTCGTTGGCTCGACGCTCTTCCAGTTGGGTTCTTTCTACCTCGCTGACGACCACAGCGCCGTCTTTAAGAACGTATCAAAGCCACTTGTATCGAAATTTATGGACGTCGCCACGATGTTCACCCTTTTTGCGATCGGCTTCGTCATGGTCGCCGGTGCAGGCTCGAACCTTGACCAACAGTTCGGGCTCCCAACTTGGGTGGGCGCGGCCATCATGACCGTCCTGCTTGTCCTTTCGGGGTTCCTGGACGTCGACAAGCTCACGAACGTCATTTCCATCATCACGCCATTTCTTATCGTCGCGGTGATCGTGGCGCTGATGATCACGCTGGTGAACATGCCAGACAACATCAGCCAGATCAACGAGCTCTCCATGCAGAACGCACCTGCTACAGGTGTGGGCAACAACTGGTTGCTCTCCGCTGTCAACTACGCAACGCTTTGCATCATCATGGCTGTTTCGATGATCCTCGTCATTGCAGGCTCGCAGCTCAACCCTCGCGAAGCCGGCATTGGCGGATTGCTTGGCGGGTTCATCTTTGCAACCCTACTGGTCATCCTGAATTTCATCATTTTCATGAACATGGAAGGCGTCTACGGCGCCGACTTCCCACTGCTCATGGTGTTTGACAACATGCACCCAGCGGTCGGCTTCGTCGTCTCGCTGCTGATTTACTTGATGATCTACAACACCGCGGTAGGCATGTTCTACGCCATGGCGCGGCGTCTCGCTCATGGCCGTCAGGAAAAGTTCCGACTGATCTACTTCATCGTGGTCGGCATTGGCTTCGCGCTGTCTTTCATCGGTTTCTCGGCCCTCGTTGGTTGGGTCTACCCTGTCGTTGGCTATCTCGGACTTGTGCTCTCGATCGTTATGATTATTTCCTGGTTCAAGGATCGTGGACGTATCGCGGCAGAGACCAAACGACGTGAGCGCCTCGCAGAGCTCGCAGAAACCGCGCTGGACCCAGCAGAAAGCGAACTGTCCGCGAAGGAGCGCGAAGAGGTCGAAGACCTGGTCACCGAGTCTCACGTTGGTGACACACACCTGTGGCAATCCGTCCAGGAGGAAGTCGCTGCGGATCTCCACGCTGATCCAGAGAATGAGTTCTCGCTCGACGACGCACCGGCACTCGACCCCGACTCCGAGGAGTACGACGGTGCACCTGGTGACGCCGACTCACACGACGACCCAATCGACTGGGAGGCCTACTCAGAGATGTACGAAACTGGCACGTTCCCAGCCGTCACCGACGAGGACGTCAAGAACGCATCGAAGGGCAAATAGATCCGTTTCGTTGCAGTACATAAAGGAACCCCCGCGCCGGTTCGAATCGGCGCGGGGGCTCCTTTATGCGATGTAGCTTAGGACAGCTTCTTCGCGATCAGCTTGTTCACCTGACCAGGATCAGCCTTGCCCTGCGTTGCCTTCATCACGGCACCGACAATCGCGCCGGTTACCTTCTTGTTGCCGGCTCGGTACTTCTCAACGATGTCTGGGTTGGCAGCCAACGCGTCGTCGACAGCCTTTTCGATAGCGCCATCATCACGCACGACCTCGAGGCCACGAGCAGCGACAACCTCGTCAACATGGCCCTCGCCAGCAATCACGCCGTCGATAGCCTGGCGACCCAGCTTGGTCGTCAGCTTGCCTTCTTTCACCAACTCGACCACACGAGCAACGTCCTTTGGCGTCACTCCAACTGCGTCAAGGTCCTTGCCGAGCTCGTTTGCCTTGCTCTGAATGTACGACACCCACCAAGCACGCGCCTCGTCAGGAGTCGTACCTTCCTCGACTGTATCCACAACCAGATCCAACGCGCCAGCGTTCACCAAATCGCGGAACTCCTTCTCAGGCAACTGCCACTCTTCCTGGATTCGCGCCCGGCGCACCCACGGAAGCTCCGGAAGCGTCTTGCGGATCTCCTCCACCCACTCAGGCTTCGCGATAACTGGGGGCAGGTCTGGGTCGTTGAAGTAGCGGTACTCAGAGGCCTCTTCTTTTGGACGCCCCTTCGACGTCGAGCCATCTTTCTCCTGGTAGTGGCGAGTCTCCTGCACAATCTCTTCGCCGTTGACGAGCGCCTGTGCCTGACGCATCATCTCGAAGCGGACGGCCTGCTCAACCGACTTCAAGGAGTTGATGTTCTTCGTCTCCGTACGGGTGCCGAACTTCTCCTGACCGATCGGGCGTAGCGAAACGTTCGCATCACAGCGCATCGACCCCTGGTCCATGCGTGCATCAGAGACACCGAGAGCCTTCACAAGCTCGCGGAGCGCGCCAACGTACGCACGAGCGACCTCGGGAGCACGCTCCCCTGCACCGATAATCGGCTTCGTCACGATCTCAATGAGCGGAACACCAGCGCGGTTACAGTCAACCAACGAGGCCGTCGCACCCGTGATGCGCCCCGAGGCAGACCCGAGGTGCGTCAGCTTACCGGTGTCTTCTTCCATATGCGCGCGCTCGATTTCAACGCGGTACTCAGTACCATCATCGAGCAGGACGTCCAGGTAGCCGTCGTACGCGATCGGCTCGTCGTACTGCGAAATCTGGTAGTTCTTCGGCTGATCCGGGTAAAAGTAGTTCTTACGCGCGAAGCGCGAGCTTTCCGCAATCTTGCAGTTCAGTGCAAGGCCGATCTTGATTGCCCACTCAACACCCTTTGCATTAACGACGGGCAATGCGCCAGGCAATCCAAGCGACACAGGGTCGACGTTGGTGTTTGGCGCCGCACCGAAGTGGGCTGAAGATGTCGAGAACATCTTGGTCTCGGTTGCTAACTCAACGTGTACCTCCAACCCCATAACCGGGTCGAATTTTTCCAGTACTTCGTCGTAATCCATCAGGTCGTACGCAGTCATAGTGCTCTAGTGTAGTGCTCTCCTAGTTCTCCGTGTCGCTTGGCGCGCCAATAGCACGTTTCCGCTGGTCTACGGAGCGACAGATGAACGCAAATACCGCACCGGAGAGGTTGTGCCATACAGAAAACACTGCCGCTGGAAGTGCCGCGACTGGGTTCATGTACTGTGCGGCAAGCGTGGCGGCTAGGCCGGAGTTCTGCATCCCAACCTCGACAGCCATTGTTCGAGAAGCGGTTTCCGGCTGACGCGTGACCTTTCCAGTCAGGTAGCCCAGCAGGTACCCCAGGATGTTGTGGATTGCTACACACAGCAGCACCAAGAGACCAGCCTCTGCAAGTTTCTCACGGGAGCCCTGCACGACAATCGCCACGATCATCGAGATCGCAGTCACAGAGACCCACGGCAGCGCAGGCAAGATGGCGTCAACAAGCTGAGGCAGCACGAGGCGCACGACGAGACCGAGCACGATTGGAACGATGACCATCTTGACGATCGACAGCGCCATTGCTGCTGCACTCACTGGCATGTGCTGGCCTGCCAGCCACAGAGTCAACAGCGGCGTCATGATTGGCGCAAGCAGCGTCGATACCGACGTCATCGTGACCGATAAAGCTACGTCACCACGGGAAAGGTAGCTAACAACGTTGGATGACGTACCGCCTGGTGCGCACCCAACCAGGATCACACCTGCCGCGATTTCAGACGGCAGACCGAGCACCACAGTGATAGCTACTGCAATTGCAGGCATGATGACGAACTGCGCAACCACACCGATGAGTACCGGGAGCGGACGCGAAAAAACGAGACGAAAATCAACTGGGCGCAAGGTAAGCCCCATGCCGAACATCACAATGCCCAGGAGCCACGTAGTCCAACCAGAAATTGGGGCGACCGCGCCAGGTGCTGCTGCACCAAGCGCGAAGCCAATCAGTACTAGCACTGGGAAGCCCAGCGTTGCGAGGTATGCAGCGCGGTCCTGGGCAGTCCCGCTAGATGGTTCTCTTTTCTCATCTACCGAAACAGTCATAGGTCACACTATAGACACACAAAAGGAGCGCCCGCGCCAGTTTCCGCAAAAATCTTTTGCACTGGCGCGGGCGCTCCACCCAAAAATTTCTTATCCAAACATGCTTCGTGCAGTCTTGTACCGGTGTTCCGGAACCGTCTTCAGGTGTGCCACTGCGGACTCGAGCGGCACGAGATCGATATCCTCACCGTGCAGGGCTACACAGGTATCAAAGTTGCCCTCGTGTGCGGCACGGGCTGCGTGCACGCCGTAACGGGTGGCAAGCACTCGGTCATACGCCGTTGGCGTACCACCGCGCTGGATGTGCCCCAGCACCGTAGTTCGGACATCGTAACCAAGGCGGCGCTTAATCTCGTCAGCGATGATCTGCCCCATCCCGTTGAAGGTCTTGTGGCCGAACTCGTCTTCCTCACCGAGGCCTGCATCCATCGTGCCCTCTTTCGGGATAGCACCTTCGGCGACAACGATGATGCCGTACTTCTCTCCCATCTGGAAGCGGCGCTCCATTGCCTTGCAAATATCTGCAATGTCGAATGGGTCCTCAGGGATGACCGTGTAGTGTGCACCACCTGCCATACCGGCATGGAGTGCAATCCAGCCGACGTGGCGGCCCATCACTTCGACGATCAGGATGCGGTTGTGTGATTCTGCAGTCGTATGCAGGCGGTCGATCGCGTCGGTGGCAACCGATACTGCGGTGTCAAAGCCGAACGTGTAGTCAGTTGCGGCAACGTCGTTGTCAATGGTCTTTGGAACGCCGACAACCGGAATGCCATTATCGGACAACCACTTGGCACCTTTGAGGGTACCTTCGCCGCCAATGGCGATCAGGGCGTCGATACCGGCGTCTTCCATATTCGCCTTAATAGTGTCGATACCGGCCTTGAACTTGTCGGGGTGCAAACGGCCGGTCCCCAGGATGGTGCCGCCGCGCAGCAAAATCGAATCGATAAACGCATCGTCGTACAGGTCAATCCTGCGGTCTTCCATCAGCCCGACCCAGCCATCGAGGTACCCGACAACTGTCGAGCCATATTCCGCGCTGGCAGTTCGGACGATTCCGCGAATGACGGCGTTCAGCCCTGGGCAGTCGCCGCCGGAGGTAAGAGTGGCAAGTCGCATACACACAACCCTAGCGCTTTCAAGGCAAAAGGGCTTATTCCGCATGCCCCAAAATCTGATTTCCGCTGTTCACAGGCGCCAAATTGATGCTCCCATTCACACACAAATCCACAACATAGCCGATTAAGGTGTTATCAAAATGAAAACGACCCCGCGGCAGTAACCTGCGGGGTCGTGGTGGATATGACAGATGAGAAAGTTAGCGTCCAGCCTCAAACGCCGCGCCAACACGGTACAGGCGCTCGTCTTCAAAAGCAGGAGCAATAATCTGCAGGCCAACAGGAAGACCAGTATCGCTTGCCGTCCCGGCCGGGACGCTCATGCCAGGGAGGCCTGCCAGGTTCAACGGCAAGGTGAAGAGGTCAAAGTTGTACATTGCCAACGGATCGTCGACCTTCTCCCCGATTTTGAACGCAGTCTGAGGAACGGCAGGGCCAGCGATGACATCCACTTTCTCAAATGCTCGACGGAAATCCTGTGCGATGAGGGTACGCACACGCTGCGCCTGCAGGTAGTAGGCGTCGTAGTAACCAACAGACAACGCATACGTGCCGAGGATGATGCGACGCTTCACCTCCGGGCCAAAGCCGTCACCACGGGACGACGCCATAACCTCTTCCGCAGAGTGCTTGCCGTCGTCACCCGTGCGCAGGCCATAGCGCATACCGTCAAAGCGCGCTAGGTTCGACGAAACCTCGGACATCTGGATGATGTAGTACGCGCCCATGACGTCGTCGAAGCTCGGGCAGTCCACTTCGACGATCTCTGCGCCCTGACGTTCGAACTGTGCAAAGGCGGCGTCGATACGCTCAGTGACGCCTGGCTGGGTACCTGGGCGCGAGAACTGCTTCACGCGTCCGATCTTCACGCCAGACAGATCGCCCGAAGCGCCCTGTTCAGCGGCAGCTGCGAGCTCCTGTACCGGAGTGTCAACGCTTGTGGCGTCGAACTCGTCGTGGCCGCCAATAATCTCGTGCAGCAACGCGGTGTCGAGGACGTTGTTCGCACACGGTCCAACCTGATCCAGCGATGACGCACAAGCGATCACACCGTAGCGGGAAACACCGCCGTACGTCGGCTTCACACCGACGGTGCCTGTCAGCGATGCCGGCTGACGAATAGAGCCACCGGTATCAGTGCCAATACCAATTGGTGCCTGGCCAGAGGCAAGTGCAGCAGCGGTACCACCGCCAGATCCACCCGGAACACGCTCGAGGTCATGCGGGTTACGGGTGACCTGATAGGCGGAGTTCTCAGTGGAGGAACCCATCGCAAACTCGTCGAGGTTCGTCTTGCCCAGAATTGGGATACCGGCCTCGCGCAACTTGCGGACTACCGTAGCGTCGTACGGGCTGCGGTATCCCTCAAGCATCTTCGATGCAGCGGTGGTCGGAGCATCCGTCGTCACCAGCAAATCCTTCAGCGCCAGTGGTACACCAGCCAGCTTTGAAGCCGGCGGCTTACCAGCAGCAACCTGGGCATCCACCTCGTCTGCCGCAGCGAGAGCCTCCTCGGCGCCGACATGTAGGAATGCCCCGAGCTCGTTATCAGTCTCCGCAATGCGGTCCAGGAATGCCTGGGTAACCTCGCGCGACGTCAGCTCGCCGGATTGGATCTTCTGTGCAAGCACGTGAGCTGGAAGCGACACAATGCCTTCAGATGGAAGCGTGTACTCAGTCATGCCTACTCACTTTCTCCAAGGATCTGTGGAACTACGAAGCGCTCTTCATCAACTTCAGGGGCCTGGTCAAGGGCCTGCGCCTGCGTCAACGTCTTCTTCTCGACGTCCGGCCTCATGCCAGCGTCAATCGAGTGGGGGTGGCTCATCGGCTCCACCCCATCAGTGTCGACCTGTTGCACCTTCGAAACAGCGTCAACAATGGTGTCGAGCTGCTGGGCGATCTGGTCAAGCTCATCCTCCTGCAACGCAATTCGCGCAAGGCGTGCGATGCGGGAGACCTCATCGCGTGAAATCTCAGCCAATGTGAAGTCCAATCTTTACCGTAGGTTAGCCACTAAAACGTGTTCATTCTACGTTATCCCCAGAACCCGCATCGCACTAGGCAACACCACACCATCGCCCCATCCCTTTTCGCCTCATTTTTACAATTGCATGCATATATTCATGTAATTGGCAGCATGCTGTCCGTATGCAGTGCTATAAAAGAGCCTATGTCTTACCTCGTACGAGTGACCTTGCCCGACCTACCCGGCAGTCTTGGCGAACTCGCAGAAGCCTTCGGCGTAATCGACGCAAATATTCAGTCCGTCGACATCGTCGAGACTGATCCAAGCGGTACCGTCACTGACGACATTGTTGTCAGCTTGCCCACCGGAACGATGGTCGACGCACTCATTACAGCAGCTTCAGCCATCGACGGCGTTGAAGTTGATTCGATCCGCCCGTTCACTGGGCGCGTTGACCGCAGTGGGCACATCCGGATGCTGGCGAAAATCGCCGAGCTTGCAAACAATCCGAAGCAGGCACTCGACGAGTTAACCGTGATGATCCCCCAGGCAATGACCTCTTCCTGGGCCGTGGTGCTGAAGCACACCCCCGAAGGACTCGACCGCCTGTGCGCCTCCCAGGCTGCACCAGAAGATGACCAATCCCACCCAATCATGCCACCGCTCGAGCATGCGCGGGTGCTCGTTCCGGACAACGACGCGTGGACACCAGAGTCGTGGTGGCAACTCGATACCGCGCTTGCCATCACTCCCCTCGGCGCCTCCGAGTACATTCTCGTTGTCGGTCGCATCGGCGGCCCTGATTTCCTTGCATCAGAGGTAGCTCAGATCGGAGACTTGGGAACCATCATCGGTTCGATAATTTCCTAGTCTTCAACTCCTTCTGGCCCCTGTTCGAGCAGGCGCGTGAACTCTTCCTCGTTGAGAATCCTGAGGCCGAGCTCACGCGCCTTTTGCTCTTTTGAACCGGCATTTTCGCCGACGACCACAAAGTCCGTCTTCTTTGACACAGACCCCGATGCCTTACCACCACGCGACACGATCGCCTCTTTCGCGCCATCACGCGTGTATTCCTCGAGCGTGCCCGTCACCACCACGGTGATCCCCTCAAGGGTTTGCGGAGCAACGTCGGCGGCATCAACTTCCATCGTCACGCCAGCAGCTGTCCACTTTTCGACGATCTCGCGGTGCCAGTCAACGCGGAACCACTCTTGGAACGATTCCGCAATGATGGCGCCTACTCCGTCTGTTTGCGCAAGGTCCTCCAGTGGGGCGTCGACAAGCGCTTCCATGTTGCCGTAACGGGAGGCGAGCGCACGAGCTGCGGTCGGACCGACGTGTCGAATCGAAAGCGCGACGAGGACTCTCCAGAAATCGGCATTTTTCGCAGTGTCGAGGTTCTCCAGTAGCTTGCGGCCAGAGGCATTTACCGCACCTTTCTTCGTGGTGTAGACCTGTGACTTCTTGAGGTCTTCCTCTGTGAGATCAAACAGGTCGCCCTCGTCTTGGATCACGCCAGTGTCAATCATGTCCTGCGCGCCCTTTTCGCCCAGCGCCTCAATGTCAAAGGCGCCGCGACTGGCGAGGTACTTCAGACGTTGCGCCAGCTGGGCCGGGCATGAACGCGTATTCGGGCAGCGCCAGTCCGCATCCCCTTCCTTCGCAGGCGCCAACGTTGCCCCGCAACTTGGGCACTCCGCGGGGAACACGAACTCCCGCTCCTCTCCAGTGCGAAGATCTGCGACGGGACCCAACACCTCAGGGATAATCTCGCCAGCTTTACGCACTACGACCGTGTCACCAATGAGGACGCCCTTGCGGCGGACCTCGGTCGGATTGTGCAACGTCGCCATGGCGACAGTCGTACCAGACACGAAAACCGGCTCCATTACCGCGTACGGTGTTACTCGGCCAGTTCGCCCAACGGAAACCTCAATATCGAGCAGTTTCGTCGTGACCTCCTCCGGCGGGTACTTGTACGCGATCGCCCACCGTGGCGCCCGCGACGTCGCTCCTAGTTGGCGCTGTTCCTCAACCGCATCGACTTTTACAACGAGCCCATCCATCTCGTGGATCGCGTCGTGGCGGTGCTGTTCCCAATAGCGAACGGCATCCACCACCGCATCAGCAGTTGCTGCGCGCTTTGTGTATTCAGACACTGGCAGCCCCCAGGCTGCCATCTGCTCGTAGGCTTCGTGCTGGGTCTTCGGGGCAAACCCCTCGCGTGCGCCGATACCATGGCAAATCATCCGCAGTTTGCGCTTTTTCACATCCTCGGGATCCTTTTGACGCAAGCCTCCGGCAGCCGCGTTGCGCGGATTCGCGAACGGTTTCCCGCCCTCTTCGATGCGAGCAGCGTTGAGATCTGGGAAGTCCTCGGGCCGGATAAAAACTTCCCCTCGCACCTCGACTAGCGCCGGGGCATCGCCCTGCAGCTGGTGCGGAATATCTTCAATGACCTTTGCATTGGCCGTAATGTCCTCGCCCACGCGCCCGTCACCACGCGTAGCAGCGCGAACCAGCTCGCCGTTTTCATACACGAGGTCGATCGAAAGCCCGTCGATCTTGAGCTCTGTCAGATACGGGCCCGGCGCCTTTGCCAGCCAGTCTCGTAGCTCTGCCTCCGAGAAAACATTATCTAGGCTCATCATCCGCTCGAGGTGCTCGACATCGTCGAACGCACCGCCGGTCGGCGCACCGACCTGCATCGTCGGTGAGTCCGGAACAGCGAGCTCGGGGTGCTCTTCCTCAAGTCGCACCAAGCGCTGGAAAAGCTCATCAAACTCGGCGTCACTAATAACGGGTTGGCTGTTGTAGTACAGATCCCGATGGTGACGAACTTGGCTGGCAATCTCATCCCAGAGTCGACGCACATCGACGTCATTAGCAGGCAATTCGTTCACATTTTCGTTCATAACGTGCAAGTCTAGCGTCTCTGTCCGACACGGTTAGTAAGGTAATGTGCATGGCTTTCTTCGACGCATCCCGCATGATGTCCTTCGACCTCGAGACGACTTCTGTGAACCCACGCACTGCTCGTATTGTGACGTCCTCCCTTGTCACGATCGACGGTGCGCAGGCGAACGCGCACGAGGCGCTCGCGGACCCAGGGGTTGAGATACCCGCAGAGGCTGCCGCGGTCCACGGCATCACCACGGAGTACGCCCGCGCGCACGGCCGCCCGCACGATGAGGTCTTGCAAGAAACAGTTGACATGATTAAGCGCGGTTGGGAGGACGGCCTCACTCTCATCGTTTTTAACGCGCCGTATGACCTTTCTGTGCTGCGACAGCTCACCGGAGACTTCACTGTAACCGGCCCGGTTTTCGACCCTCTCGTCATCGACCGGGCGAAGGACCGCTACAGGAAGGGGAAACGCAACCTCGGCGCTCTGTGCGAGCTGTACGGAGTGAAGCTCGACAACGCTCACGATGCGACGGCTGATGCGACCGCCGCTGCGCGCCTTGCGTGGAAGCAGGTCCGCTCCACCTACCCTGAACTCGCCCAGATGAGCACGGACGAGTTGATGGAGTTTCAGGCCGTGGAGTACTACAAACTCCAAACAGAGTTGCGGGAGTTCTTCGAGTCGAAGGGGCGTGATGTCTCAAACCTCACGACGTCGTGGCCGATGATCGGGGATGCGAGTTAGCGCAGCCCTTCCGCCATTTCAGCGGCTTCACGGTAGTTCGCAGCGGCCTGTTTCAACGTATCCGCGGGTCGTGCCCACACGTCGAAGCTGCAGGCCTCAGGGTCGGTTTGGAGTTCGTCGAGCACGTTCCACACATCCCTTGGCCGCATGGGTGCAAGCGCGAAGCGGCTGCCGCGATCGAGCAGTTGCGCAAAGCGGTCTTTTTCGGCGGTTGATTGTAGGTCCGCAAGGTCTACGGTCTGCCAAGGGACGTTGATCATCATTGGCGCGTGGAGTAGGTACTTACCAAAGCCTGCGAGGCGCTCCTCCGGTTCTGGGTATGCCGGGATGCGTTCGGCATCAGTCGCACCACGCAGTGAGCCTCTCATCACGGCGTCGAGGCTTGGCTCGTCGATTTGCAGCACTGTCGGAGCTAATCGACGCCCCACATCTTCTCGATGATCGTCAATAGCCTGTGCAAGCGCCTCGGTCACATCCCGCAGCGCACCAGTGTCCGTGATCATGCGGTGTCCATTGCGCATCTCAATTTCTGCTGCAAGTGTCCAAGGACCGACAACCTGGACTTTGATCGCATCGAGCTTGCCGGCCCACAGCGATTCCAGGACATCCAGGTCGCGATCCATCTGGTCACGCACCGCCCGGTGCTGGGTGCCAACGCGCCATCCGCGCGGGCCGCGGTCGATGGGAATGTCGAGCAACGCGGCTGTTCGCCCAATCAGGTCACTCCCGATCCCACGCTCTGGCAGCTGTGGAATGTGTGGCAGCGGTGATTCTGAAAGCACAACGTCCGCGGCAGTGACGAGGTCTGTGCCGGGCAACTCCCCGAGGCCGAACGCCGTCATGGTTGCACGCTCGAAGTCCCACAAATCGTGCCGGACCCCAGCACCACGTCACCGCGCCCGTCCGGGTCAGGCAAGTACAGCACGGCAGCCTGCCCTCGCGCGACTCCCTCCAGGGGCGTCTCCAACTCGAGATGCATGCTGTTGCCCTCAACGCGTGCGTGGCAGGCGACGACCCCGCCGTGCGCACGGATCTGTACATTGGCCGCGAACTCACCTTGCATCGCCGGATGCAGTACTTTCAGGCGGTCTGCGTCGATCTGCCAGACTTTGAGCGCTTCGCGCGGCCCGACAGTAACCGTGCCCGTGGTGGCGTCGACATCGGTGACGTAGCGCGGCTTTCCGTCCTGGGCTGGCACGCGAAGGTTGAGGCCGCGGCGCTGTCCGATGGTGTACTGGAACGCGCCGTCGTGCTCTTTGAGCTCGGTGCCGTCCTGATCGCGCACGATTCCTGGGCGCATACCGATGGACCTACCCAAAAATGCCTGGGTGTTGCCGTCCGGGATAAAGCAAATATCGTAGGAGTCCGGCTTCTGAGCGGTAGCGAACCCGAACGCTGCCGCCTCCTCACGAATCTGAGGTTTTTCCGTATCACCGACTGGGAAGATGCACTTGTCAAGCTCATCACGCGTCAGCACTCCCAACACATAAGACTGGTCTTTCAGCGGGTCCACCGAGCGCCGCAGGTTCCCGTCTTCGTCGATAGTTGCGTAATGGCCGGTAGCGATCGCGTCGAACCCAAGCGCGACAGCGCGCTCAAGCAAGGCAGCAAACTTGATTTTCTCGTTGCACCGCAAGCATGGATTCGGGGTCTCACCATGCTCGTACGACCACACGAAATTATCAATGACCTCAGCTTTAAAGCGATCGGAAAAGTCCCACACATAAAATGGAATCCCGAGTTTGTCGCACACACGTCGAGCGTCCGCAGAATCCTCCAGCGAGCAACACCCGCGTGCCGACTCTCTGGTGGCCTGCGGGTCCTGCGAGAGCGCCAGATGCACTCCCACAACGTCGTGGCCAGCCTGGACAAGGCGTGCTGCGGCCACCGAGCTGTCCACGCCTCCACTCATCGCCACTAAAACTCGCATGTGGCGGAAGTGTACCCGCGAGTAGAAGGAGAAGGAAAGCGCCCGGCGAATCATACCGTGGCATGACGACAGCCCTGCGCAGGTCGATTAGGTTATGGATATGCCTCCCTTTACTGCCCGCATGCCGGTCCGCATTCGTGACGCAAGCATCGCTTTTGTCCTCGGCGTGTGTGCTTCGCTTGGTGTCCTGAGTGCCACGAGATCTGCATGGGCGGTCGTACCTCTCCTGCTGTGGGCTATCGTCGCCCCTTTTTCCCGCTGGCGATGGCCAACTGCAACTGTGCTCACCGCATTCGTCCTATTGGGGATGCGTGCATTCAGCACGAACCTCACGGTAGCGGTGATTGTCGTTGGGGTCTTCACTGCCTACATCATCCGTCGCAATGTTCGCCCAGTTCTTCGCGACTTCGCTGCCATTGCGCTCGTTACAGGAGACCTCGTGGCACTCTCACTCGTATCGCCCGTGCCTCGGAGCATGCCCTTTGAGCAGCAGCTTCCCTACCTCGCGTGGAGCGCCACGTTGCTAGTGGCGGCTGGACTCTTCGGCGAGCTACGCAGGCGGACCGAAGAAGCCGCAACCCGCGAGCTCGAGCAGGCGCTGCGGCAGCAACGGATCGAGCTTCAACAGGCTATGTCTGAGCAACGCGCGTTCCTTGCCCGCGAGATCCACGACGTGGTTACCCATTCGCTCACTGTGATTGTTGCGCAGGCCGATGGCGGACGCTACGGCGGGGACTGCGACAAAGCCCTTCGAGTAATCGGAGAGGTCGGACGGGAATCCCTGGCGCAAATGCGCGAAGTGGTCGCGCTCCTTCGCGCGCCCGAGTCGCGGTCGGTGGAACCTTCACCAGTGTCTCTAGATTTCGAAGAGCTGGTTCGTACGAGTCGACTCGGCGGCCTGGATATCACTTACTCGCAAACGGGATCTGCACCAGAGCAGCTACCACTTGCTACGTCCCTTGCGGCCAGACGCGTGGTCCAGGAGGCTCTCACGAATGCGCTCAAACACGGCGACGGCGCTGCTTTGCTTGATGTGACGTGGGAGGAAAAACAAGTGGTAATCCGTGTGAACAATGGATTCGATGGCACTGCAGCAAGCCTTGTCAATGGCCACGGCTTGCGTGGGATGCGGGAGCGCGCCGCTCTTATCGGGGCAACTTTGCAGGCAGGCCCCACCCCCACCAACAACGGGCGTGCAGAGTGGGTCACGCAAGTGCGAATCCCCTACGTTGAGCAAGGTCTCGCCGGAGTGATACACCCCGACACGCTGGAGCATGCATGAGCACAATTCGCTTAGGGATCGTCGACGACCAGGCACTCTTCCTCCACGGTATCCAGCTCGTCATCGACTCCCAGACAGATTTGGGCGTCGATTGGCTGGCCTCGAACGGCACTGAGGCACTCGAGCAACAGGCATCCCACCCGGTCGATGTAGTGCTGATGGATGTGCAAATGCCCATCCTCGACGGCATTGCCGCGACAGCCGAGTACGCCAGCCGTTTCCCGCAAACCAAGGTCATTATCCTCACCACGTTCGATGACGAGGATTACGTCGTGGACGCACTGCGGGCCGGCGCCAGTGGGTTCTTGCTCAAGGACACACAACCCGAGGAACTTCTCGACGCCATCCGTACCGTCGCTGCTGGCGATGCCGTCATCTCTCCGCGCGCCACCAAACGCATCATTGCTCGGATCTCTCACAGCACGCGCCAAGCCGCACACGCCGACGAGGAGCTTTCAATTTCTGCGACTGACCGCATGGCGCTCGGCGAGCTCACTGCCCGCGAGCGCGAAGTACTCATCGCAATCGGTCGTGGCTGGTCAAACTCGGAGATCTCTGAGCGCATGTTCATTTCCATGCCAACGGTGAAGACGCATGTCGGGAGGATCTTGTCCAAGACCCAGTCGCGCGACCGCGTGCATGCGGCGCTCTTCGCCTATCGCACGGGCCTTGTCGATCGTTCCGATCTCCTCGATGGCTAAGCACCATCATCCCCCGGTATGACTTGCAAGATCGTACCAAGCTCCGACGCTTTCGGAGCCTCACTTGGCGATAGTGAACACCATGAACTCACCAATCATTACTACGAAGGGCCTGACGAAGGTCTACGGTGCGCACACAGTCGTCGACAAGCTTTCGCTTGAGGTTCCGCAGGGCGCCGTGCACGGGCTCCTGGGGCCGAACGGCTCCGGCAAATCAACCACAATGAAAATGTTGCTCGGCCTGACCACACCAACTGCCGGGGAGATCACCGTGCTGGGGCAGCCGATGACCCGCTCAACACGCGGCGAGGTACTCGCCAGCATCGGCTCACTCATCGAGTCGCCAGCGGCATACCCGCACCTCACCGGTGCGGAGAACATGAAGATTGTGACGCGTCTATTCAAAGCCGATTCTGCAAACGCGCAGCGCGCGGTACGACTTGTTCGCTTGGAAAAGCACATGGACAAACAGGTCAAGAACTATTCGCTCGGCATGAAGCAACGCCTCGGCATCGCAATCGCGCTCGTACGCGACCCTCAATTGCTCATCCTCGATGAACCAACCAACGGCCTCGACCCTGCGGGTATCGAAGAAATCCGCGAGCTTATCATCAGTCTCGCACGCGACGAAGGCCGTACTGTCCTCGTTTCAAGTCACTTGCTCTCCGAAATGGAGAAGATGGCCACCAGCTTCAGCATTATCAACCAAGGCAAGCTCATATTTCAAGGCTCGAAGCAGCAGCTTTTCGACGCCCACCTCCCCGACGTCTACGTCCAAACCCCACAGGCAGCCGTTGCCACCGAAGTTCTACGAGACTTGCAACCACGCATCGTTTCCGGGGGCGTAGAACTACCCGGACTTACCGAGGAGGCCGTTGCTGCTGCATGCGCGCAGCTCGTCCATCACGGAGTCCCGATCTACCAGGTTCTGCGAAAGCACCGCAGCCTGGAAGAAATTTTTATTGGGATGACAGGACGCAAGGGGCTTAGCGCATGAGCATCGAATTCTTGAAGCTGCGTCGTACGCACATCTCGCTACTGGGCGGCGTGCTCTCCCTGGGCATCGTACTGTTCGCTTGTATGAGCTTGTTCTCAGACGGCCAAATCGACGCGTTCACCGCTGCCCCGGAGGCAGCATGGTCGGGCCAACTGATTGCGGTTGCGATGTCGCTCGCATTTCTCACCCCACTGCAATTGGCGCTCATTGCCAGTCGCGCCGTCGATAACGAGCATGCAAGTGGCGGGTGGCTGCTCAACGCGGTTGCTGGCGTCCGCAAGGGCTCGCTGCTGCGACGAAAGTTCCGAGTAGTGGCGCCTCTCATCGTCACGCTCAAACTGATGGAGTTCACGGCGTGCATCGCGCTACCAGTATTGCTGGGTGCGCCGCTACCTAGCGGAAGCACAGCTGGAGCCTGGGCAGTGTACGTAGTTGCAGCCGTTGTCACTAGCCTAACGATCACCAGCGCTATGTTCGTGCTCGCAGCGGTCACTGAATCGCAAGTAGGAGTGCTGGCATTTGGCGTGGCGGGAGGCTTCCTCGGCATCACCTCACTGCTTTCCCCTGTGTGGCTCGCTGAGATGAACCCCTTCGGCTATTTTGCAGTCCTTCTCCCCTACACCTTCGCTAACGAAGGCGCAGTTCCTACGCAACCAGGTTGGGCTTCGTGGTGTGTCTACGTCGTGTTGCTCGCTACAGGGTTCGTTGCAATAACGCGAATACTCGACAGGAAAGAAATCTAATCATGGACATGATCGTTAACGAGTTTTGTAAACTTCGGCGCACTTACATCACAATCGTTGCCGTCGCCATCCCACTCGTCTCCGTCGTCTTCGGTGCTGGCAACTACGCCGCCAACTCTGAGACTTTGGAATCCGGGTGGACGAGCTATTGGTCCCAGGCGACGCTATTTTACGGCATGCTTTTCATGGTGGCGGGTATTTCGATTCTCGCGTCCTCCACGTGGCGCGTTGAGCACCGTGGCGGCAACTGGAACACGTTGCTTACCTCGTCCAGATCGGCGGCGAGTCTGGTCACCGCAAAACTTGCTGTACTCATCGCGATGACCTCAATTATGCAGTGCGTGTTCATCGTCTTGAGCACTATCGGTGGTTGGGTCGCTGGCCTATCAGGCATGCCGCCGATGGCCCTACTCGCATCGTCCTTACTCGCTGTAGTTCCTGCGATGGCAGTGGCCGCGTGGCAAAGCTTCGTTTCAATGCTGGTCCGCAACTTTGCCATGCCAGTCGCCCTTGGCGTGGTGGCCAGCCTCATCGCTTTTGGTGCAATTGCTGCCGGCGCCACAGTAGCGCAGTTTCTGCTTCCTCCCGTCGGCGTGGCCACGATGCTGTGGATGGGCGGTAACGCAGTCGCGGGCTCGGGTGTCCTCGAGTGGAGTGCGGTGTCCGGCGTCCTCGCAAGCACCCTGCTGCTTACTGCCACAGCGTGGCTTGCGTCCGTCGTGTACCTGCGCCATGCCGACGTGAAGGCGTAAGGTACTGTCACTGTGCATGGCAGCAAAAAGTGAATTCCATGAAATCGATACCGGCGTCGCGGAGGTTCTCCACGAACCGGACGGCTCCATGGTGCTCCTCGTCAACGGCGTGCCGAGCTCCCACATCGTCCCCGGCGACCCCGAACGGCTGGACTTCGAATACATGAGGTGGATCGCTGATTTTCTGAACGACCAACAGCTTGTCGACGTCCCCCTTTGGCCCAAACCACGCCTAACCCACCTCGGTGGCGCTGCCTGCACACTGCCCCGCTACTTTGCTTCTAAGTGGAACGGCTCGCGCAACACTGTCGTGGAAATTGACATGTCACTTGCCGAGCTCGCCCGCGAACTTTTCGATATCCCCCGTTCACCGGTCGTTAAAATACGAGTCGGTGACGCCCGCGAAGTCACCGACAGCTTCAAACCCAACACCCGCGACATCATCATTCGCGATGTCTTCTCATCAGCGATCACTCCACGAAACCTGACCACGGTGGAGTTCTTCGAGCAAGCGCGGAAATCACTCAGCCCGTCAGGAATATATGTGGCAAACTGCGGCAGCCACGCGGATCTCAAAGAAGCGAAGGAAGAACTGGCTGGCATGCTCGAAGTGTGGCCACACGTTGCCGCAATCGCGGACCCACCAATGCTGAAAGGTCGACGCTACGGCAACATCGTCCTCATCGCCGCAAACACACCAATCGAGGCCAGCCCTTCGCTAAACCGTGAACTGCTCAAAGGCGCCGTCCCTGCACAGTTCAAGCACGAAAAATGGGCCCGTAGCCTTGCTACGAGCCCTCGCTACGATGCGCCAACCGATGCCTAGTGCGCGGCGTTATCTAGCAGGATCAGCAGGTCGCCAACCTGGTAATCACCAATCATCATGTTACGCAGGTCATCCACGGGCAGTTCGCCCTGAGAAGCCAGGCGCTGGACAAGGCCAGCGATGTTGTTTGCGTCCTTAATATCGAAGCCGAATTTCGCAGCCTCCGACGCAACCTGTGATGCACCCAGGGCACCGGCAGCCAACGCGAGGATCGCGACGACCAGCGCCGTGCTGTTTTGTTCCAGTACCTCAAGCTGATCGGAGTCCGGCACCTGGAACGTCTCAAGGACGCCACCTGCGGAACCGAGATTGCCAGCGGCGAAACCGCCGAACTGTGCACCGGTGCCGTTGAACAGGTTCATATCGACAGTCGCCGGAATACCAGCGACCCGGCCGGAGTCGCTACGCTGCCAGAACGTCAACTTGTCCCAGCCACCGACCGGACGTGGCGGCTGGTTCTGGTATGCGGCAAGCCACAGCGGGTAGCTAGTAAACGCGTTGGTGTTGTTCATCCGCTCGTACCAGAAATAACGGTAGGTATAGAGCATCGGCCGCTTGCCCGATGCACGCTCCAACTCAGTGAGGAAGATCTGCGTCCACGCCGCGAGCTGTGTTGGACCAAGCCCCTCATCGACCTCAAGGTCAAGAACTGGTGGCAGCTGCTGCGCAGGGCCAGCGTTAATGACGTTTGCGAAGTGGCGAGCCTGCGCAATAGGGTCCATCCCCGGTCGCGCATAGTGATATGCACCGACCTTCAAACCTGCATCTGCAGCAGCTTTGACATCTTCTTCGTAAAACGAGTTCTTGTACGTCGTTCCCTCAGTCGCCTTGACGAACGCAAAGTGCTGCCCACCGACCGTTCCAGCCATCTTCCAGTTGATTGGCGCACCACCAGGGCGCTGGTGATCAGCCACATCAACGCCAGAGATCAGACCAGGGATCGATTGAGCATCCGCGTGGGAGCTCAAAGATTGAGGTGCAAAAACAGTAAGCGCAAGGGCAAGCGTCGCGGCTACAAAAGCCGCGGTTGCAGAGCGAAGTCTAGGGGCTACATACATACGCGACACTCTAGCGCACACCAGTCACACTATTCACACGCGACACACGCAAACCATGGGGCGCTTCAGTACTATCTGCCTGTATGTTGGCTGGGCACCACATTCCCATCGCGGAAAGGCACGGACCTGGGGATTCCGATTGCCAGCGAGAGCAAAACCCGGAATCTGGTGCGCCGCCCCACAACCCCTCACGCCACCGAAAAATAGTTCCGATCTTCGGGGAACTATCCTGAACCCCACACCACACGAAAAGGGGCCTGTGCCACCAGGAACACTCCCGGCACCACAAGCCCCACAGCCCTGCCTACAGTCTGGCTAGAAGTGCAGCCCACCAGCCATCGCCGCAGCAACACCACCACCAATTAACAGCAACAGCACCACAATCGGAGCAACAATCGCCGCGAT